>CAYNYH010000008.1:0-9744 GCA_964401425.1 uncultured Gallionella sp.
CGGCGCAAGGACATCACCGACATCTTCCTCGGCACCGGCCTGGGTCCGCGCGCCTATGCGATCATCGAGCAGGGCATGATCTCGCGCATCATCGAGGCGAAACCCGAGGAGCTGCGCGTTTTCCTCGAGGAAGCGGCGGGCGTTTCCAAATACCGCGACCGCCGCCGCGAGACCGAGCTGCGCATCGGCGACACGCGCGACAACCTCTTGCGCGTCAGCGACATCCTGCAGGAACTGGAAAAGCAACTGGTGCACCTGGGCGAGCAGGCCGAAGTGGCGAAGCAATACCGCACGCTGGAGGCGCAGCGCGACACCACGCAGCACCTGTTCTGGCTGGTGAAGCGGCAGGAGGCCGAGGCGCAGCGCGTCCGCTTCGTGCAGGCGGCGGAGAAGACACGCAACGAGCTGGAGGCGGAAACCGCGCGGCTGCGCGACATCGAAAGCCAGCTCGAAACCGCGCGCAGCGGGCATTACCAGCTTTCCGACGCGCTGCACGTCAAGCAGGGCGAGCTCTACACCGCGAACGCCGAGATCGCGCGGCTGGAGCAGCACATCAAGCATGTTGCCGAGCAGCGCAGCCGCACGGCGCAGCAGATCGCCACCACCGAGAAACAGATCGAACAGCAGAAGCACCAGCGCCAGGGCGTGCATTCCCTCCTGGAGCACTGGCAGCGCCAGCAGGACGGCGCGGCGGTCAAGGTCGCCGAGGCCGAGCAGCACGCACAACTGGAAAGCGCAAACCTGCCGCAGGCCGAGGAGGCGGCGCGCATCGCGCAGGAACGCTACAACGCGCTGCAGCGCGAGCAACTGCAACTGCAGCAGCAGCTGCAGCTGGCCGACACGCAGCGCGAGCATCTGCAGCGCAACATCCAGCAACTGGAATCGCGCCGCTTGCGCCTGCTGCTGGAGAAGGACAATCTGCCGCGCACCGATGGCGGCGCACTGCAGCAGGCGCAGCAGCAGATCGCCGAACTGGAGGCGGAGCGCGCCGCGCAGGTGGAGAAACTGGCGCAACTGCAGGAGCAGCTGCCGCTGGCCGACAGCGAACGGCACAACCGGCGCACCGCGTTGCAGCAGCAGGAGCGCGTGCATGCGCAGACCGAGGCGCGCCTGCATGCCTTGCAGCAATTGCAGCAGCACATCGACAGCGACAAGAACCTCAACGCCTGGCTGCAACGGCGCCAGATCGAAAAACTGCCGCGCCTGTGGCAGTCGATCCGCATCGAGAACGGCTGGGAAGACGCGCTGGAAGCGGTGCTGCGCGAGCGGCTGAACGCGATCGCCATGCCGTCGCTGGGAGATGCCGCCGCATGGGACGATGCGCCGCCGGCGAAGCTCGCGCTGTTTGACGTAGGTCGGGATTCATCCCGACTTGATGGCAATGTCGGGATGAACCCCGACCTACGGCCGTTGCTCGGTTACGTGCAGTGCCAGGACGCGCAAGTGCTCCCGGTGATGCGCGACTGGCTGACGCATGTGTATGCGGCGGTGGACCTCGCACAGGCCTATGCGCAGCGTACACAATTGCCGGCGGGCGGCTGGTTCGTCACCCCGCAGGGCCACCTGGTCGGCGCGCACAGCGTGCTGTTCCATGCGCCGGACAGCACGCTGCACGGTGTGCTGGCGCGGCAGCGCGAGATCGAGCAGCTGGAGCAGGAGCTGGCCGGGCAGAACCGCGATGCGGAGCTCGCCAGGCAGCAGGTCGCGCAGGCCGAGCAGCACTACCAGGCCATCGAGGCGCAGATCGCGCCGCTGCGCAGCGCCGGCAACGAACTGCAGCAGCGCCTGCATGGCCTGCAGATGCAGCTGCTCAAGCTGAACCAGGCGGAGGAACGCAGCGCGGAGCGCTCGATGCAGATCGAGCGCGAGATGCAGGAGCTGGCCGACCAGCTGGGCGGCGAGCAGCGCCAGCAGCAGGGTGTCGACGAACAGGCGGCGATATTGCGCGAGAAGATCGCCGCGTTCCATGCGCAGGTCGACGAGGCGCAGCGCCAGGCCAACCATCAGGATCTTGCGTTGCGCGACCAGCGCTCAAGGTCACAGCAGGCGCAGCACGTGATGCAGGAGGCGCGCTTCTTTGCCAAGACCTGCATCGAGAAGATCGCCGACCTGCAGCACAACGTCCAGCAGATCACCGAGGCGCTGGCGCAATTCGAGCAGAATCTCGTGCAACTGCGCGCGGAACTGTCGGGCGGCGAGGATGAAACGGCCAAGCAGCAACTGCAAACCGCACTGGAGGCACGCCAGGCCACCGAACAGTCACTGGCCGAGGCGCGCAACGCGCTGGAACACGCCACGGTCGGATTGCAGAAGCTCGAGCAGGAGCGCCTCGCCTGCGAGCACCGGCTCAATCCGCTGCGCGAAAAGCTCAACGAGCTGGCACTCAAGGAACAGGAGGCGCGCCTGCATTTCGAGCAGTGGGCGGAACAGTTGCAGGGCGTGGACGAGCAGGCGCTGCTGCCGTTGCTGGAATCCGGCAACAACCGGCCGAATGCCTTGCAGAGCGAATTGAACCGGCTGAATGCCGACATCGAGGCGCTGGGCGCGGTGAACCTCGCCGCACTCGAGGAACTGCAGACCGCGACCGAACGCAAGGCCTACCTGGATGCGCAGGCTGCGGACCTGAACGAGGCGATGGTCACGCTGGAAGAGGCGATCCGCCGCATCGACAAGGAATCGCGCGACCTGCTGATGGAGACCTACAACCGGGTCAACCAGCATCTGTCGGAATTGTTCCCGATCCTGTTTGCCGGCGGCGAGGCGCGGCTGGTGCTGACCGGCGAGGAAATTCTCGACAGCGGCGTGCAGGTGATGGCGCAGCCGCCGGGCAAGAAGAACAGCTCGATCCACCTGATGTCGGGCGGCGAGAAGGCGCTGACCGCGATCTCCCTGGTGTTCTCGCTGTTCCAGCTCAACCCTGCGCCGTTCTGCCTGCTCGACGAGGTGGACGCGCCGCTCGACGACACCAACACTGAGCGGCTGTGCGCGCTGATCAAGAAGATGTCGCAACACACCCAGTTCCTGTTCATCAGCCACAACAAGCTCACCATGGAACTCGCGCAGCAACTGGTCGGCGTGACGATGCAGGAAAAAGGCGTGTCCAACGTGGTCGCGGTGGACATCGAGGAAGCCCTGCGCATGCGCGACGAGCAGATCGCCGCCTGAGCTTCGCGCAAGCAGCGGCTCAAATATCTCCCGGATATATCCCTGACCCGCGAACCTGCCGCTCGCGGCGGAATCTATTTGGCGCAGCCGCTGTTGTTGACGCTACGGTCCGGCATGGTGGTTCTGCAGAATTTCGCACCTTCCAGGATGGCGCTGCCCAAGTTGGTACCGATCAGTGTTGCCTCGGTGAGATCGGCGCGAGTGAGGTTGGCATTGATCAGGCTCGTCATCGCAAATACTGCTCCCCTGGCGTTGGCGCCAGTGAGGTCGGCCCCCTTGAGGTTGACCATGGACAGGTTCGCGCCCACAAGGCTCGCTTCCCTGAGGTTGGCGTCCGGCAGGGTGGCTTGCGACAGGTCGGCCTTGTCCAGGATGGCGCGCGACAGATTCGCGTTGTTCAAATAGGTCCCTGTCAGGACGGTTCCGGTAAGGTTGGCGCCGGACAGGTTGGCCCTGGACAGGTTGGCGTCGGCGATCTTGTCGAAGCTCAGGTTGGCGCCCGCGAGGTTGGCGCCCGACAGGTCGGCGCTGGATAAATTGGATTTGGTCAGGTCGGCACCCGCGAGGTTGGCGCCGGGGCAGGTGGTTCGGCGCTTGATCAGGCAGCCGTTGACGGTTTGCTGTGCTTCGGCCGCAGAGGCAAAGAGCAGGGCGGCGGTAAGGGCAAGACAGCTGGCAAGAGTTTTCACGGGGCATTCCTCAATTCATGGTTAACTTTCGGCAGTTTACCGCGCCCACGCCCTTTAGTCTTTTTATGCGCGGGAAAATCCGGCCGAAATGACGGATAATCGCCGCTGCAAAACCGCGCCACTTTTACATCACCGAACCATGAACCTCATCGTCCAGGCTACCCACCCCATTGCCGCCATCCATCTGGATCACTTGTCCAAACTATCGCAGGCCAAACAGCGCGAGCAGGTCGCCGGGCATGCCTGCCGCCTGACCGAAGCGCAGCCGCATCCCGGGATTGCGCACTACTGTTTCGAGCACCAGCTGGATTACGGCTTCGTGCCTCATGGCCGCTCGCTGGGTGATTTCGGGCTGCTGGTGATGGACATGGATTCCACGCTGATCACCATCGAGTGCATCGACGAGATCGCCGACATGCACGGGCTCAAGCCGCAGGTCGCGGCAATCACCGAGGCGGCGATGCGTGGCGAAATCGATTTTGCCGAGAGCCTGCGCCGCCGCGTCGCATTGCTGGAAGGGCTGGACGAGCACGCCCTGCAGCGGGTGTACGACGAACGCCTGCGGCTCTCGCCAGGTGCGGAAACCCTGCTGGCCAGGCTGAAGGAGCACGGCATCCGGACGCTGCTGGTATCCGGCGGCTTCGTGTTCTTCACCGAACGCCTCAAGGCGCGTCTCGGCCTCGACTTCGCCCATGCCAACACGCTGGAAATCGAGGGCGGCAAGCTCACCGGCAGGGTGCTGGGCAAGGTCTTCGATGCGCAGGCCAAGGCCGACTGGCTGGTGAAAATCCGCGAGGAACTGGAGCTCAGGCCGGAGCAGGTCATCGCGATGGGCGACGGCGCGAACGACCTGAAGATGATGGCGCGCGCGGGCGTCAGCGTCGCCTACCACGCCAAGCCGGTGGTGCGCGAGCAGGCCAGCTACGCGCTGAATTTCGTCGGGCTGGACGGCCTGTTGAATCTGCTGGCCGGCTAAAGTCCGGGCGGGGTTTTGCCGGTACAATAACCCGAGATATTTTTGGCGGGCAATCATGATCAAACTGAAGCAAAGCAGGGAGTTTGCGGCCGACTGGCAAAGGCTCTCCGAAGAGACCCCTGTCGAGCTGCGGCGACTGGTCGGCGAAATCGTGCGGCAGCAAGCCGCCGGGCTGGCTGACCTGTTCTACCGGAACATGCTGGACGACGAGGAAGCCAGGACGTTCCTCGATAACGACCTCGTCAACCAGCGCCTGCACGCCTCGATGCAACGCTGGCTGTGCGAGCTGTTTTCCGACGACCTGCAATATCCGGAGGCGATCTACAAGCATCAGTGCCACATCGGCGAGGTGCATGCGCGCATCCAGGTGCCCATTGCGCTGGTGATGCGCGGCGCGCGCATGCTGAAGCATGCGATCCACGGCCATCTGGTGGAATCTTCCCTGGGGCGCGGCGAACTGGTGAAAGCGAGCAACTTCGTTGCGGAAACGATAGAGCTGGCGCTGGATGCGATGACGGATTATTACGTGATCGACATGGAAAAGCAGACGCGCACCGACGAGGCCTACCGCATGTTCGCCCTGGGGCAGAACATGCTGGCCGAGCGCGAGCGGCAGCGCGCGGCGATCCTGGAATGGGCGCAGCAGATACTGCTCAAGCTGCTGGCCGAGGGCAGCGCGGCGGAGCTGCCGGACATCAAGCATTCCGAATTCGGCATGTGGCTGCAGCACAAGGCGGCGATCATCTTCGAATCCGCGCCGGAGCTGGAACAGATCCGCCGGCGCATCGAGGACGTGGAAAAATCGCTGTTCCCCAAGCTGATCGAATCGCGCAAGAACCCCGGTGGTGCGGGGGCGTTGATGAAGCAGATCGAGGCAGGGATCGCCGAGATCAAGTTCATGCTGGGGGGGCTGTTCGATCGCTTCATCGAGGTGGAAAGCGGCCGAGATGCGCTGACGCGCCTGTTGAACCGCCGTTTCCTGCCCGCCGTGCTGACGCGTGAAATGGCCCTGGCGCGGCGCAGCGGTGTGCCGTTCGCGGTGTTGCTGCTCGACCTGGACCGCTTCAAGAAGATCAACGACACGTACGGGCATGCGGCGGGGGACCTGGTGCTGCAACAGGCCGCCGACCTGGTCACCGGCAGCGTGCGCGCCGGGGACTTCGTGTTCCGCTACGGCGGCGAGGAGATGCTGGTGGTGCTGGTCGAAGTCGACAAGGAGCAGGCCTTGCAGGTCGCGGAAAGCATACGCCAGAAGTTCGCCGCAGAACCGTTGCGCATCGGTGACGGGCAGACGACGAGCGTCACCACCAGCATCGGTATCGCCACCTACAACGGCCACCCGGATTACGAGACGATGCTGAAGGACGCCGACGGCGCGCTCTACGAAGCGAAGGAAGCCGGGCGCAATCGTTGCGTGGTGTCGGGGCGCTGAAAAGCTGCCTAAAAAATTGCTGCGAAGGGCGTCTGCGGCGTTGCGCGGTACTCGCAATCCTCATGTACTTTTAGTACATTCCGGTTGCTGCGTTCCGTGCGCCTTGCATCCATCCCTCCTCGCGAATTTTTAAGGCAGCTTTTGAGAAGTTGGCAGGTTTAATTTTGGTTTGCGGATTCAATCATCCGACTTTCGATTTATCGAAAAAACCCACCGCTACCGCCTCGTCCCGCGTGCGCCGCATCGGCGGCAGGCTCTGCCAGACGCGCTTGCCGTAGTGCTTGGTGATGATGCGCGGGTCGCAGATCATCAGCACGCCGCGGTCGGTTTCGTCGCGGATCAATCGTCCCGCTCCCTGCTTCAAGGTGATGATCGCGCGCGGCAACTGGTATTCCATGAACGCGTTGCGCCCCTGTTTCTTCATCTGTTCGATGCGTGCCGCGAGCACCGGATCGTCCGGCGGTGCGAACGGCAGCTTGTCGATGATCACCAGCGACAGGGCTTCGCCGCGCACGTCCACGCCTTCCCAGAACGACTGGCTGCCGAGCAGCACCGCGTTGCCGTGTTCGCGGAAGCGCGTGAGCATCTCGTTGCGCGAGCCTTCACCCTGCAGCATCAGCGGATAATCCCAGCCGCGCCGCTCGAATTCCGCCTGCAGGATTTCATGCGCGCGCTGCATCGCGCGCAGGCTGGTGAAGAGCAGGAAGGCACGCCCCTTGCTCGCCCCGATCAGCGGCAGCGCGGCTTGCACCACCGCCTCGGTATAGCCCTCGCTGTTCGGTTCGGGCATATTCTGCGGCACATACAGCAAGGCCTGTTCGCCGTAGTTGAACGGGCTGTCCCAGCACGCGGTCTTCGCCTTGAGCAGCCCCATCTCGGTCTGGTAGAGCGAGAAATCTCGCTTCACCGCGAGTGTCGCGGAAGTGAATATCCACGCGCGCGCGCTGCCGCCGATCTGCTTCTCGAAGATTTCCGCGATGGACAGCGGAGTGGTGTTGAGCTGCAGCGAGTGGTGGAAGACCTCCAGCCACCTGACCTGGTCCGGCTCGTCGCCTTTTTGCCATTTGGCCAACTGCTGCACCAGCGCCTGCGCGCGCTGCCAGCAATTCTCCAGCCCTTCGCTGCGTTCCGCCTGCTTTTCCAGCAACCCCGAGAGCTGTGTCAGCTTCTCGCTGAGTGCCTTCAGCGCGGGCGCAAACTCCCTGAAGTTCTCCGTCGCGCTGGCGGGCATCCGGCCTTCCTTCTTGAATACCAGCCGCAGGTCGCGCGCGGCCTTGTCCAGCTCGTCGCAGGCCTTGGGCAGCGGCGCGAAATCCTTGGCGGCGGCCGCCGCTTCGAGGCGCGTGTCCGTGGCGAGATCGAGCAGCAGCGTGGTGGACAGGCTCTCGCCGAAGAACAGGCTGGCGGTCTCGGGCAACTGGTGCGCCTCGTCGAAGATCACCGTGTTGCACGCGGGCAGCAGCTCCGCCACGCCCTCGTCGCGCAGCATCACGTCGGCGAAGAACAGGTGATGGTTCACCACCACCACGTCGGCCTTCATCGCCTCGGAACGCGCCTTGAGCACGAAGCATTCCTTGTGCTGCGGGCATTCCTGGCCGAGGCAGTTGTCGCGCGTGGAGGTGACGTACATCCAGATCGGCGCGTTCTCGGGCACATCGGCCAGCCCGCTCTTGTCCCCGGAATCGCTGACCTTGGCGTATTGCTTGATCTTGCCCAGATGCCTGACGTCCTCGCGCGTCTTGAACAGCCCGTCGGAATGCGCGCGCTCCAGGTGGTAGTGGCACACGTAGTTCGCGCGCCCCTTGAGCAGCGCCACCGAAACCGGCGCCTTCAGCGCATCGCGCACCATCGGCAGGTCTTTCTGGAACAGCTGGTCCTGCAGGTTCTTCGTGCCGGTCGAAACGATCACCTTGCCGCCGTTGAGCAGCGCGGGCACCAGGTAGGCAAAGGTCTTGCCCGTCCCGGTGCCAGCCTCCACGACCAGGATCGCGTTGTCGCGTATCGCTTCGGCCACCGCGAGCGCCATCTCGCGCTGCTGCGCGCGCGGGCGAAACGACGCCACCTCGGAGGCAAGCGGACTTTGTTCGGAAAAGAAACGTTCGACTTCAGCGGACACGGCGGGGAAACTATCTGGGCAAAAGGTATGTGGTATTTCGCCGGGGGGGCGGGGTTACGGTACGGCGATTTTACGCGAGGGCATGCGGGGAAGGGGGCTGGTTTAGGTATTTATTGAGAAAATAAATCGAATATCCTCTTTGAGCTTACCCCATTAAGCTTAGGGAACCGAAATGCAGGATGCGAAACCCGGCTTTTTTGCTGACGTTTATTAACGTTGCCATGAAAAATTTTTGATTTTTTATCGAGGGCTCATTCAAAGAGGAAGGGGAATTCTGCACGACTCCCATTTTTCAATTTTTCAAATAATACGTGAGCATTATCGTCAATACCTTCTTCATGCGTTGCTAAGTCCAAGTAATAGTTCATGCCATTGTGCTTTGCAAAAATAAGCCAGTCCCCCGTAAGTCCTCGTTTAGCTCTTTCTTCAAATCCACTAAGAACTAATCGGTCTATGAGGTAGGCAGGCCATACATCTGGATTATCACCATGTTGGTTCATAACTTCATTAATCATCTTGTCCATATCTTTATTGCCTTCTCTATCGAGACTCCAGCGAATCCCAATATTTTTAATAAGATGTCTTGCAGAGAAAAAATGCTTGTGCCAAAAAGGAAAAAGGGGAGGGGCTATGAATTGTGTGGCAGGTTTCGTGCGTGAGCCCAAGTGAATGCCTTCGAGGTGATCTATTTCATCCAAGACTGCGAATTTATCAAATTTCGGATCAGATTTATTGATGAGTCGGAAGGCTAATGCGATGCTAATTCGTTCAATGCATTCTCGGCCATCGACAGCCTCTTGCTTTAGCTGCTTTATTTGCGTTTTATCTAGACTGATAGAGACCAGGTTTTGGTTTTTCATGGAGGATGGATCAGCGCAGCCATTGGTTCAGCAGCCAGCGCGCCCACTCGGTCACTTCCGTCGCGGTCATGCCGATACCGGCGTGCTGCGCGGCTAGCGCGTCGCCCGCCGCGCCGTGCAGGTGCACCGCGAGCAGCAGCGCATCGTCCGCGCTCATGCCCTGCGCGATGAAGGCGGCGATCATGCCGGCCAGCACGTCGCCCATGCCGGCCGCGCTCATGCCGGGGTTGCCGGTGTTGTTGACGAACAGCCTGCCGTCGCGCGTGGCGCACAGGCTGGAAGCGCCCTTCAGCACCACGCTGCAGCCGAACTTCTGCGCCAGCCGCCGCACTGCTGCGGCACGGTCCGCCTGCACGTCCCCGGTCTTGCAGCCCAGCAGGCGCGCGGCTTCGCCGGGGTGCGGGGTGAGCACGGTCGCGGCCTTGCGCGCGAGCAGCAGGGTGCACAGGTCGGGGCGCAGCGCGAGGATGTTCAGCGCGTCGGCATCCAGCACCAGCGCGGCCTCG
>CAYNYH010000008.1:9754-36480 GCA_964401425.1 uncultured Gallionella sp.
CTTCTGCACGGCCAGGCCGTGTCCCATGCCGCAGCCGATGACGAAGACATCGGGATTGAACATGCCTCTCACGTTCGCCCCCTCGCCCGCTTGCGGGAGAGGGTGTGGGCCAAGCAGGTCTGCCGCGCGATGCAGCATCAGTTCCGGCTGCAGCGGGTCGACGGCCGGCGCATTGTCGGCCAGCAGTCCGGCATGCACGCAGCCCGCACCCAGCTTGAGCGCGGCGCGCGCCGCGAGCAGCGCCGCGCCGACCGTGCCGGTCGCGCCGCCGATCACCGCGACGTTGCCGAACATGCCCTTGTGGCTGTCCTGCGGGCGCTTCGGGAAATTCGCCATGACCTGGCTTTGGGCTATGGGTTTGGGCGTGAGAGGCGGGATGCGGTTGCTCATTTCCGGTCAGGTACTGAGTGGGGAGCGCATAGTATAATCCCGCCCCGAGTTTAATTTCACTGTCCTCGCCATGTTTCAAGTCTCGATCGGCACCGCCGCCTTATCCGCCTTCCGCCTCGAAAAACTGCGCGCCGCGCTGAGCGAAGCCGCCCCCGGCGTCACTCTCGCGGATACGCGCCACTGGTATTTCAGCGCGCTCAAGGGCCAGGCCCTGAGCGGGGCGCAGGCCAGGCTGCTGGACAGGGTGCTGGGGCTGGGCAAAGCGGCGGGCGAACCCGCCGATGCGGATAAATGCCAGCGCCTGCTGGTGGTGCCGCGCCTCGGCACGATCTCGCCGTGGTCCACCAAGGCCACCGACATCGCGCAGCATTGCGGCCTGTCCGGCATCGAGCGCATCGAGCGCGGCGTGGTGTACTACCTCTCCGTGAATAACGGCAAGCCGCTGGGCAAGGCCGAACTGGCCGCGCTGCTGCCGCTGCTGCACGACCGCATGACCGAGACCGTGCTGGAGAGCATCGACGGCGCGGCTGAAAAGATATTCAAGCATGGCAAGCCGCAGCCGCTTGAAACCGTGAACGTGCTGAAGGGCGGACGCAAGGCGCTGGAGAAGGCCAACCGCGACATGGGGCTCGCGCTGTCGCCCGACGAGATCGACTACCTCGTCGAGAACTTCAAGAAGCTGGAGCGCAACCCGACCGACGTCGAGCTGATGATGTTCGCGCAGGCGAACTCCGAGCACTGCCGCCACAAGATTTTCAACGCCGACTGGGTGATCGACGGCGAGGCGCAGGATATGTCGCTGTTCGGCATGATCCGCAACACCCACAAGGTCAGCCCGCAGGGCACGGTGGTGGCCTATTCCGACAATTCCTCGATCATCGAGGGTGCGCGCGTCGAGCGCTTCTACCCGCGCGCCGACGGGGCTTACGCGTTCAGCGAAGAGTTGACCCACACCCTGATGAAGGTCGAGACGCACAACCATCCGACCGCGATTGCGCCGTTCGCAGGCGCGGCGACCGGCAGCGGCGGCGAGATCCGCGACGAGGGCGCGACCGGCAGCGGCTCCAAGCCCAAGGCCGGCCTGTGCGGATTCTCGGTGTCCAACCTCAATATCCCCGGCTTCGTGCAGCCGTGGGAAACGAACTACGGCAAGCCGGGCCGCATCGTCTCCGCGCTGCAGATCATGCTCGACGGCCCCATCGGCGCGGCGGCGTTCAACAACGAATTCGGCCGCCCGAATCTCGCGGGCTATTTCCGCACCTTCGAGGAGCAGGTCAGCGGCGAGATGCGCGGCTACCACAAGCCGATCATGCTCGCGGGCGGCGTGGGCAACATTTCCGCGATCCACACCCACAAACACGAGCTGCCGGCCGGCGCGCTGGTCGTGCATCTCGGCGGCCCCGGCATGTTGATCGGCCTGGGCGGCGGCGCGGCATCAAGCATGGACACCGGCGCGAACGCCGAGAACCTCGACTTCGATTCGGTGCAGCGCGGCAATCCCGAGATGCAGCGCCGCGCGCAGGAGGTGATCGACCGCTGCTGGCAGATGGGCGCGAACAATCCGATCCTGTCGATCCACGATGTCGGCGCGGGCGGCATGTCGAACGCGCTGCCGGAGCTGGTGCATGGCGGCGGCAAGGGCGCGCGCTTTGAGCTGCGCAAGATTCCGCTGGACGAGACCGGCATGTCGCCGAAGCAGATTTGGTGCAACGAGTCGCAGGAGCGCTACGTGCTGGCGATTGCACCGGAGCGGCTTGAAGAATTCCACGCGCTGTGCGAGCGCGAGCGCTGCCCGTTCGCCGTGGTGGGCACGGCGAACGACGCGGACCAGATCACCGTGCACGATGCCGAATTCGACAACGACCCGGTGGACATGCCGCTGTCGGTGCTGCTCGGCAAGCCTCCGAAGATGACGCGCAATGTGGCGCGCGAGACGCCGCGCCTGACATCGTTCGACAGCAACCCCATCGAATTGCGCGACGCGGTCGAGCGCGTGCTGCGCCTGCCGTCGGTGGCGAACAAGACCTTCCTCATCAGCATCGGCGACCGCACCGTGGGCGGCATGACCGCGCGCGACCAGATGGTCGGCCCTTGGCAGGTGCCGGTGGCGGACGTCGCGGTCACGCTGATGGGCTTCAACACCAACCGCGCCGAGGCCTTCGCCATCGGCGAACGCACCCCGCTGGCGCTGGTCAACGCACCGGCCTCGGGGCGCATGGCGGTTGGCGAGGCGCTCACCAACATCGCTGCCGCGCGCATCGAGAAGATCGGCGACATCAAGCTCTCGGCGAACTGGATGGCGGCGGCGGGACACCACGGCGAGGACGCTGCGCTGTTCGACACCGTGCGCGCGGTCGGCATGGAACTCTGCCCGCAGCTCGGCATCGGCATCCCGGTCGGCAAGGATTCGATGTCGATGAAGACAACGTGGACCGAAGCTCCGATAACTCCCTCCCCCCTCGCGGGGGAGGGCGGGGGAGAGGGGGTGCGCAAAGAAGTCACCGCCCCCTTGTCCCTGATCGTCTCCGCCTTCGCGCCTTGCCCCGATGCGTGCCGCACGCTCACGCCGCAGCTCTCTCCCTATCTGGACACCGCACTGCTGCTGATCGACCTCGGGCAGGGCAAGAACCGCATGGGCGGCTCGGCGCTCGCGCAGGCCTACAAGCAGGTCGGCGACGTCGCGCCGGACGTGGATGATGCGCAGGTGCTCAAGAGCTTCTTCGAGCTGGTGCAAAGCTTGAATGCCAAAGGCAAGCTGCTCGCCTATCACGACCGCTCCGACGGCGGCGCATTCGTGACGCTGTGCGAGATGGCGTTTGCCTCGCACATCGGCTTGGACATCAAGCTCGACGAGCTGCACGGCGACACGCTGCGCGCGCTGTTCAACGAGGAGCTCGGCGCGGTGGTGCAGGTGCGCGAGCGCGACATGCCGCATATCCTGCAACTGGCGCGCGACGCCGGGCTGAAGAGCGTGCAGCAGATCGCCACGCTGAACCAGACCGGCATGATCGAGATTACGCGCGGCGGTGAAAAACTGTTCAGCGAGAGCGGCGTGAAGCTGCAGCGCCTCTGGTCGGAGACCACGTACCAGATGCAGAAGCTGCGCGACAACCCGGCCTGTGCGCAACAGGAATACGATCGCATCCTCGATGCCGCCGATCCGGGGCTGCACGTGAAGCTGACCTACGACCCGAACGAGAATCCTTATACCGTTCGCCCTGAGCTTGTCGAAGGACGGGCGGTGCTGACTCGCCCGAAGATCGCCATCCTGCGCGAGCAGGGCGTGAACGGGCAGCTCGAAATGGCCGCAGCCTTCGACCGCGCCGGTTTCACCGCGGTGGACGTGCACATGAGCGACATCATCAGTGGACGCGTGAAGCTGGAAGACTTCAAGGGCTTCGCCGCCTGCGGCGGCTTCTCCTATGGCGACGTGCTGGGGGCGGGCGAGGGCTGGGCGAAATCCATCCTGTTCAACCGCAGGGCGCGCGACGAGTTCGCGGCGTTCTTCGAACGCAGCGATACCTTCGCCTTGGGCGTGTGCAACGGCTGCCAGATGATGAGCAACCTGCACGAGATCATCCCGGGTGCGGAAAACTGGGCGCACTTCTCGCGCAACCAGTCGGAGCAGTTCGAGGCGCGCTTCGTGATGGTCGAGGTGCAGCCATCGCCGTCGATCTTCTTCAGCGGCATGGCCGGCAGCCGCATGCCCATCGTCGTGTCGCACGGCGAAGGCTACGCCGATTTCGGCAAGAAACTGCAGGCCGCGCAACCACTGGTCACGCTGCGCTACGTGGACAACACCGGCCGCCCCACCGAAACCTACCCCCTCAACCCGAACGGCTCGCCGCAGGGTATCACCGGCCTGACCACGCCGGACGGCCGCTTCAGCATCATGATGCCGCACCCCGAGCGCGTGTTCCGCGCCGTGCAGAACTCCTGGTATCCGCGCGAGTGGCAGGAGAACGGGGCGTGGCTGCGCATGTTCCAGAATGCAAGGAAGTGGGTGGGGTAGGTTTTGTTATTAGAGGCTGGAAATTTTTGTTGTAACTGATGATTTGAATAATGCGAGATAAACCTAGCAAATATAATTTTAAATTTGTGGACCTCTTTGCTGGGGTTGGCGGATTTCATGTGGCGTTATCTCGCCTTGGGGGGCAGTGCGTGTTTGCCTCAGAAATTGATCCGGTTCTTCAGTTCACCTACAGAGAAAACTTTGATTTAATACCTGTGGGTGATTTACGGCTCATTTCTCCCGATGCAATCCCTAACCATGAGGTGTTATGTGCGGGCTTCCCATGTCAGCCATTTTCAAAAGCCGGAGAGCAATTAGGTTTTGGTTGCGATAGGCAAGGTGACCTATTCCAGTTCGTTGCGGAAATATTGGCAGCTAAGCAGCCAGCGTTTTTTATCTTAGAAAACGTGCCAAATTTGCTGAGACACAATAATGGTAAGACATATCAACTCATATTGAAGAAACTAAAAACTCTTCAATATGATGTAGATGAACATCGTTTGTCACCGCATCACTTTGGTATTCCTCAAATTCGAGATAGGGTATACATCGTTGGAGCAAAACGCGGCCTGAATCAATTTGTTTGGCCAGAAAAAAAAGATCATAAGTTGAATATATGCGATGTGTTGGAGGATAACCCTGTTGAAGCAAGATCACTGTCATTGCAAGTTACCGAGTGCCTTGAAGTATGGGATGATTTTATTCACCGCGCTCCGCCCTCTGTTGTATTGCCTTCATTCCCAATTTGGTCTATGGAGTTCGGGGCAAATTACCCTTATGAGGGTAAAACACCTTGGCTAAGAGGAGGTAGAGGTCTTGTTGGTTATAAAGGATCGCATGGAATAGCGCTAAGGGATGTAAAGCCACAGCAGAGAATGGCTGCCTTGCCAAGTTATGCACGCACAGAAGAGGATGAGTTTCCTATGTGGAAACAGAACTTCATTCGCCAGAATAGAGAGTTTTATAGTGCCAATAAAAAATGGATTGACCCTTGGCTGCCCAAAATACTTAAATTTCCCCCGAGCCTTCAAAAGTTTGAATGGAATATTAAAGGTGGGGAGAGGGACGTCTGGAAGTATGTTATTCAGTTTCGCGCATCTGGTGTAAGGTTGAAACGCCCAACAACAGCGCCGAGTCTTGTTGCTATGACCACAACGCAAGTTCCAATCATCGCTTGGGAGCGGCGATATATGACGCCTCAAGAGTGCGCGAATCTTCAAAGCCTTGGCTCACTTAAGTGCCATCCGACACCAGTAACAAAAGCTTTTAAAGCCTTCGGTAACGCCGTTAACGCGGATGTTGTTGAAGCTATTGCGCGTCAACTTCTTCAGGAATATCTAGTCAGCTTTACGGAGAGTGAATCTGCTCTTATTGCAGCCTAGCATTCTCTACCTCAGAACCAATCCACACCCTTATTTCGTCCAGCAGATCGGTATCTGGGAAAGTAAGTGGTACATAGTTTACTATTCGAATACGGTCAAACAGCAAACCGGCTTCATTTGAAATGTCATGCCAGAGATCGTCATGAATTACCATCGGGACTGCAAAAGCTTTGATTGGCTGATTGGCCCAATGAATGTATTGCTTCCAGGCATCCAAAGGGATTTGCCCAGTTTTACTTCGCCAATCTCCACCAATAGCACACTGAGAGAGCACGACGATTTGATTCGACCTGTGTTCGGATGCGTTTTCAAGAAATGGCTTCCATGAAATAACGTCTACCCCTCGATCTTTGTATCTAGCTTGAGGTGCCTCAGCAAATTTCTCTCTAGTTTTAGAGCAAACATCCCTTACGCGTAACTCGATATCTGCAGGTATATCCTCAAGTACTGGCCAGCCAAATACGTAGGATTTTCCACCCAGATATTCTCCTACGCATATAGCAATGAGGCGCTCAAATAATTTAGGGTCATTGCGCCGTTGATTAATGCTGTATAGGGAAAACAATAAGCAAGCTACATAAGGCTCAACAAGTTCTGTAGTTTCTGTACGGCAAACAAGATTGGATTCAACGAAAAACCTTGGCTGGCGATATCTACATGCGCGATCACCGAGGGCTCTCCATATGTCACTCAGGAAATGCTCACTTGGTTGTTCACCAGCAGATTGTTCGATAATACTAGTCAGCCATGCTTTGGATATGCTCTCCCTATCTATGGCTAACTCCAACTCGACCCAGTCAGCAACACGTTGTGCGTCATCAGCTTCAGGCAATTCAAACATCATGTCTCCATTACTGATTTTTTCAGTTGCGTGACTGTTTCTTCGCACCGAATTACTGCTGTGATCACATCTTCAGTTCTATGGCGATGTGCGACACTTAGTGCTCGCTCAAGGGAACGATTTGAATTTAGAAGAAGTTTCTTTACCATTGCCTCCTCGCCATCAGTGAGTTCATACGCCTCCTTTAAGTCACCGGTTTTCTTCAGGTGGTCGGTTGCCTGCTCACTATCTAGGACAGTTTTAAGGTAGTTGGTAATATCTCTGGATTCGTGAATTGCTGGAGTAATCTTGGTGCCTTCACCGAAAAGCCAGCGCAATAGATAATGAAGATTGTCTAAGTAGGTCTCGTCAACGGGCATGTCAAGGTCAATCTCACTCAGAGGGAGACTCTTGAGTGTTCCGTTGACTTCTATCTGCCAGCCCATGAATTTTTTCACTGACCGCTGCCCTAGCGCCAATAACAGCAGGGAAAAATCTTCTTTGGCATTTTCAATTCCATAATCAAGTTCTTCTTTTGCTTGCCGTAGAAGGTTATACGCGATTGCACTTTTTCTTATGGCCTGTGTTTTATCTCCTAGCTCTTTTTCAATATCATCAACCGAATAGGACTCTATTATCATTTCGTTGATGTAGCGAGCTTTCGCATAGCTGTCCCATTTTTTATTACCGATGATATGACGAACACCAAGGTAGGGCAGCACGTCATTGCGTTCTTTGTAAATAATGACCGGCAAAACAGAAAGATCATCAGCAACTTCTTCGGGTGGAGTTGGCCACGATCTTGCTACTTTTAAAGATCGACGTAACTCTGCGTCAGTTAGAAGTTTTGCGGTTGCCAATCTTCTATTGCCTTCAGATACGACGAATTCAGTATCCTTATCCTCTATGTATTTGATAAATTCTGGCGAGTTGTGGTCTATGGACTTGCTTTTCAAATGTTTCGGTAACATCTTTGGTACAGCAACAAGTGGCTCCTCATCAAAATATCCGTTGCGAACCATTGAATCAGATATTTCCTCAAGATCAAAATGGTTGAACAGGTGGACTAGAACCTCATTCTCAGGCCTATTTTGAGCCTCTTCCGGAAGGCGAGGGTTCTTGACATCTAGGTGTAGGCGATCAAGAGGGATATTGAGTTGAGGCCTTTTTCTTCCTAGGCCTGCGGGTATTTTTGTAGTCATTGCTTTCCCCCAACGAAATATCAATAGCGCCCTTTGGGCACTCGGCTTCATCGAAGCCCATACTCTACCTCAATTAGAGGGTGCCGTCATAATAGCCCAGACGAACATCAAAGAAGAATTAAATGGGTCAGCATCGCAATTATTTCTAGTGAGTAGCCTTCAAATGAGTGAGGCGCGGCGCTGTTCCATGTCGCGTAGCAGCTTCGGTGAGGCTTGCAGTCAAGCTATGCTCCCTCTTTCGAACAGGTAAACGGCCAATGGCAATGTTCCCGCCGGTGCGGGAATCGGTTTGCGCCAGCCTCCTGTTCTGGGGATTCCGCCGCTTGCCCCGGACCGTGCGTGCGGTGCGGTGTGCGCGTGGCGGAAGTGCAAGTGGGGCGCACTTTAGGGGATGTCTTCGGCGGCTGTCAATAACGAGGCGGGCGGCATGGTGGGTGCGGGCGATCCGCAACCTTCCTGCACGCCGGCCGGATGATGACAATACCGGGCCGGTGTGCCTTTTATATCCTGTCCACATAGTTGACCGGCGCGTGGTCGGCCAAGAATTTCGGTGGATCGAGAAGATGCCGGAGAGGGGAATCGCTCCCGGGGGCGATCAGCCGGTGTTCCGTGCCGACATGCCGGAACCCCATTGCTTCCGGTGGGAGGGTGGCAACGATGTCTCCGTCGTCGACGATGCGGTAGATGGGAACGGTGCTTAGCGAGGCGACAAAGGCCTGGTTGCCGACGCGCGGCGAGCCGAATGTATAAACGGCCTGTGGACGACGGCGCGCTGCCGACAGCGTGGCAAGCGCCGCGCCGAGGCTGTGGCCCGTGTAGAAGACCGGGCAAGTGAGCTTTGCAAGCGCCGCGTCGATCTGGCTCCATACGGGAGTGAGCGCCTCAAGAAACCCTTGATGCATGACTATTCCCCGCTTGCGGAATGGCGGCATTCCGGTTTTCAAATCGGTAATGAAATCATTGAGGGTTTGTTCGGTTCCGCGGAATGCGAGCACGGCGAACGGTGTTGTCCCGGTGGATTCCACCAGCATGGCTTGGGTGTCCTTGTCTTTGGAAAGAAAGAAGCCCCTTTGCCTGAACCCGGCTTTTTCGAGGAAGGCGGTTCGGGCTGGTTGCGGCGGGGGATCGATCTCTTCCACATCGTGCCGGTATGCCAGCCGGCTCAGCTCGGCGAGCCACAGCGCGTTAACGGGGCTGTAATCGGGGGTTGCCGGGTTGAAGGGAGGAAATGAGCGGCGCAGAAAAAAATCCGTTGCATCGCCGGGATGCAGGAGGTCTTTCCAGGTTGTGGTGTTTTGCATCGGTTTCTATCTCACGAAGCAAGCCGGTTCGGTTTCAGCGTGTTTTGTGTTCGGCCATGCCGGTTTTTCATAAGCTTGTCGCCTTGACCTTGGGCGTGCCCCGGGCTTGCTTACGATAACAACACTTTAAGTGCGGCGAGCTTGCCTTCCCATGGCACATTGGGCGTGCCTGATTCCGGAGCGGTCGATGAGCCTGCCATTTTTAGTTGCTCGATTGCCTGGGTGATGCTATCGCATTTTGAAAAAAAGAGCTTAAGTTCTTCGCGGCTGGTAATGCCTGTGCGCTTGACGAATTCCGGGTAGTCTTCGCGCAGATGAGCCGCAAGCCAGGCTTCGTCGATCCATTGCGCCAATTGTTTGTAGCCGAAGCTGGTGCGTATTGCGAGGTCGGTTGCGTCGGCATGGCTCAGGTTTTCGATATTGTCGAACCCCTCCCGCTCCAACCGGGTTTCGTGCGCGTAGCTTATTCCGGCGAGCGAGGAAAGCGGCAACTCGCGGTAGTCATGGCTGAATTTTGTCTTGTCCGCTGTGATGCGGCGTAGATACGACAGCGCCTGCCTGGGGTAGAAGCCGAAGAAGAAACTTATGATGGGGAGCCAACCCATGCTCTCCGGAAAGTTTGCTTCCTTTATTGCATGCTGCTGCAGGTCTGCCGGAGAGGGTTTGTTTTGCGCCTGAATCGGTGCGGATGCCGCTTCGACGGATGCAGGCTGGCCGGCAAGCATAGCGCCGGTTGTCGATGCGGTATTCCCGGCAGGGGCGGCGGAGTACAAGCCCGGGAAGAAAGACAGCACCAAGGCTAGCACGCTCGCGATTATCATGCGGATGCTTCCATCTACCAGAGTGTGGGGAGTCAGGTCCAGGGTGAAGTATGCGCGGGCCAGCGAACCGATGAAACAGATATAGGCGCCGAGAAAACCGAACTGAAAGGCGGTCAGGCTGCGCGTGAGGTGGATGTAATACGCGTCTTGCCCGAACAATCCAATGAACGGCCCCATCGTCAGCATGTTGGCGCCGAGGTTGAAGTGTACGCCAATTTCATTCGGGGAGTATGCCGGTTTGAAGAGCAGCAGGATGCATGCGCCGAGCGATACGATAGTCATGGTCAGCAACAGGCTCCCCGCATAAGTGCCGAAGGATGCGCGGGTTTTCAGGCGGCTCTGCACCTTCCCTTGCTGTTCGCTGAATTCCTCATCGCTCTTGCATGCCTCCTTGATTTCGCCGAGCAAGCGCCGCTCTTTGCTGTCTACCTTGGACATGATGTAGGAAAAAACAAGAAGCGGAAGTATCAGGATCGCTAGCGATGCCATGATCAGGTTGTATTGAAAAAAGACCGGATCGAACCAATGCGCGATGGCCAGGAAATTGTTGTGCTGTGCCGCTTTGGAGTGGCTGGTGCTCTCATACCAAAGCATCATGACGAAGGCAACAACGGGCAAGGTCAGTGCCGCCAGCCACATGATATTGCGGCGCGTCTGGCTGAATGCCCGCGAAATATTCCCGCTGCCATTGCTATTTTTGTTCATCGGCATTTTCCGTCGGTTGGTTTTGCTGGACAGCCTGTGGAGCACCTCTCGATTTTTATTTATTGCTGTTTATGGCATCGATTTTCTTGTTGAATTCGTCCGTTGCCTGATTGCATTTCTTGATGGACTCGCGCAATGCGTTTACCGAGAGCCCGCATTCGCGCAAGGCTTGCCGGTCAGCCAGCATCGTGTCGACGAGCGTCTGGAATGTTGCGTCCTGGGGTAATTGCCCGGGCGCTTGGCAATTGCTTGCCTGGAGCTCGGCGCTCAGTTCGCAACGGATGGCATGGGGGACGACTGGAACCGTTGTAGTGCATCCGGTGATGAAGATGCCGCCCATGAAGATAAGTGTATTTTTGAGGCAGGGCATATTCATTATTTTCCTCCCATGTCATTGGTCATTTTCAGCGCCAGCGCTTCATGCACGCTTTGCGGAACGGGAACTTTCAGGCATGCATTGCCTTCGATTTGTTGCGTTAACGACCCAAGCTCTGTTCGCAGGCGCCCGATTTTTCGCTCCAGTTCTTCCTTTTCGGCCCCTGTCGCGCCATTTAGTTGTCCAAGGAGTTTTTTCAACTCGGCGTCATTTTCAGCATACTTTGTCCTCAGATTTTTGATTTTCTCGTTCAACCCGGCTTTCTCGCGCTGCCACTCGGTCACTTTCGCGGCGTGCTCTTTATTGAGTTCCCCGATTTTTTCCTTGTACTTTTCATCAATGCCGCGCAACTCCGTCTCGAGTTTGGCTATTTGGCCGCGCCGTTCGGCGTCGAGCGCTTTCCCGGTTTCGATGGCCTTTTCAAGTGCTTTTTTGGCTTCCTTGCCCCGGTAGTCGCCGATCAGGTACCCGGCCAAGAGGCCTGAAATCAGGACCAACAGCAGTAACAGGTTTCTCATTCGATCGCTCCTTGACGTTTGATGGCTGAGTTCGCAATAGGCGGGGGTGAGCTACAGCCGGTTGAAATGGACATGAGGCTAACGGTGGTGAAGCTTGCAGTCATTCTGTTCCCCTTTTTATGGTGATGGCCTGTACGGTCAGCCGATCCCCAGCGCAGCCTGTGCTTGCGCCCAGTACCTCTTGCGCTCGGGCAGGCCGACGCGACCGCCGTTGATGCGGATGGAGATTTGCTCGAAGTCCTTTACGTCGTCGTCGCCGGGTTGATGGTCGGCCAAGGCATTCAGGCCCAGCCGCTGCCAGTAGTGCGCGGCGGTCAGTGCTGCGACCTCGGGGGTGGCCACGAGGTCCGGGTTGTCGACAAGCGGGATATCCAGGGCGTCGCCAGCCAGGCGGTAATTGTCCTTGAAGGTCAATTGGAACAGCCCGCGGCCGCGGTAGCGGTAGCCATCCCCGCTCGACGCATCGCCATTGCCGCCGCGGTTTGCATAGACAAAATTGGCAAGTTTTTCCGGGTTTTTTACATAGGGCTCGGCCGAGTCCGGAGTCGGAAAGCGCTTCGGCCATACCGCGCACAGGCGATCTGCACGCGAATAGGAGAGCCCTTCGGTGAGGCGGGTCGTCTCGGCCGATTCGTGGGCCAGTTGCGCGAGGAATGCGGCGGTCCGGTCCGGGGTGTTGATCTCGAATTGATCCATTGCGTTATTGAGCGGGCCTGCCCACTTGCCGGCATCGCAAAGGGGCATTACAGCCTTGAGTTGGTCTTTGGTGAGTTGCATCGATACCCCCTGTCTTGTTCAAGAAAGTTTATTTCGGGTCGGCGGTTGTGCTTGTCATGGGCACAGCGGCTGAGCGAAGGTGAATCGAAAATGTAGCCACTGGGACGATATGGATCATTTGGAATAGTCCCCATAAGGCCCCAATTTCGGGTGATGTCCCTGTTCAGAACGGGTTGGCTGGCCAACGCAACGCGAAGTGCGCGCGATCCGGAGCAAATCTTGCATGGTCCTCCCGCATAGCCGGGTGCCCCTTTAATTACGCTGTCCGGCGTTCGAAGTGGGGGACATCCTTGAAGCTTTTCCAGTTGCCCCCCCAACTATTTTTACCGGGGGAGAGCTGTTCCCAGAAATCTCCGAGTGGTTTGAGCGTGGGGATGTCGTAGGTCAGCGCAGGTGAGCCGTCCGCCTGTTTGATGAAGATGTTCAGGTCGATCGCCAGCCGTTGCAGATGCTTGCTGGCCATGGTCTTGCTTCGGCCGGTTTTGAGGTAGATCGCCTGTTGGTCTGGTGTTCTGAATAATTCGCCGCCGGTGATGACAAATCCGAGTTCTTCGGCCTTTTGCAGCAGCTTTGCGACAACCTGAAGAAATGCGTGTTGTTCGTTTACCATCGACATGATGCTTTCTCCTTTTAGCGGTCTCTTTCAAGCAGCTTGGCCTGCATCTTCTCGATCTGTTTGCCCTTGTCGGCGCTTCCGGAGCTGGAACCGAAGAAAAAACCAATTACCGCCGACATCGTTGTGCCAAGCAGGAATCCGGTGATGGTGTTGACCAGATCCTTATTGCCGCCGTTGTCAGGGATGATTCCATTCGGGTTGAAAAGCACCAGATAGAGAAATCCAAATGAAAGCACGGTGAGAAGGAGTGCATAGTGATAGATGAAGCGGCGAATATACGGGTCATCGCTTTTCATGGCCTCGGTTTGCATGGCACGGGCATTGGCGGTATCGGCAAAGCGTGCCTTTTCGTATTCAAGATTGAGTTGTTCGATTGCTTCGGTGTGCTGCATCAGTTGTTCCTGATACTGCAATTCAAACTCTTTCAACTTGACCAGTTCGGCCTCGGATAGCCCCTGCGTTTCGGCGGCTTTGCTGATGTCGATCCCTGTTTTTTCTTCGATCATCGAGGCGACCTTCTTGGTGCCTTCATCGACTGCCCCTTTGAAAATCCCGGACAATATATCGAGCCCGTTTTTTGCAAGGTAACTTCCAATGCTGCCGATGGCAGCGGCAATGAGTGGTGCTGGCATGACTACCTCCAATTGAGGGCGAACATTCTGAAATAAACGGCTTCCGCTGGTTTTGACCATCCGCTTGCAGGGTGTCAGGAGGCTTGGCGGTGCGGCATTCTAGGTACCTGATCGGCCTCATAACAATAGGCCGAAATACCTATATATTTCGGCCTATATATTTCGGCCTGTCGAGGCGCATTAGCGGATGCGCGAAGGCAACCGGATACGCTCTATGTGCAAAGTGTGTGCGGGGCTGCGCAACGGTGGCGGGCAAGCATGTCGGGCTGAACCCGATATGCATGGATTATTCAGGTTGATTTGACAAAGTTTCCGCCTTTGCGGGAACAGCGAGTGAGGCGGCAGGGTTTCCAAAAATAAAAGGGGGATGCCTTGGCATCCCCCTTTTTTGTTACCGTATTGCTGTTTACTCGATCTTGGCCTTGGCGCGCAGGTCGTCGATCGCCTTCTTGATTGCTTGCTGCTGCAGGCGCTGTTGCAGTTGCGGCTTGACTTCCTCGAACGGCGGTACCTTCAGGTCGCGCGTGTCTTCCAGCTTGACGACATGCCAGCCGAATTGTGACTGCACCGGTTCCTTGGTGTATTCGCCCTTTTTCAGGTTGAGCATCGCGTTGGCGAATTCCGGCACGAAATTGCTCGGTACCGCCCAGCCCAGTTCGCCGCCGCGTTGTGCGGAGCCGGCATCCTTGGATTTTGCGGCGAGCTTCTCGAATTTGGCCTTCTTGCCGAGTTGCGCAATGATGTCCTTGGCCTCGGCTTCGGTGTTTACCAGGATGTGGCGGACGTTGTATTCCTTGTTGCCCAGCTTGGTCTTCAGCCGGTCATATTCCTGCTTGAGCTGGTCTTCGCTGATCGGGTGGCTCTTGGCGTAGTCCTGCACGAAAGCCCCGGCCAGTACCGATTGCCTGGCCAGTTCGACCTGCTGCACGATGTCGGTATTCTTGTCCAGGCCGAGCTTGGCTGCTTCCTGCACCATCAGTTCGACGTTGATCATGTCCTCGCGGATCGCCTTGCGCAGTTCCGGGCTGTCCTGCTGACCCTGTGCGGCGGCGGCCTTGACGCGCAGGTCGATGCGCGCCTGCGGGATGGAAATGCCATTTACCATTGCGGCGGATTTGTCTTCGGCGAAGGCGGGGTTGATCGCCAGCGTGCCCAGAATGGCCAGTGCCGCAAATTTGCTTGTCTTCAGCATTGTTGAGTCCTTTTCAATGGTTAGAATCAATAATCGACTATAAGCCGTCGGGGCGCATCGCATGCGCCTTCTTAATTTTTGCAGCGCGGAATATATCACACGGCGGCGCGCCCTCGCATCTTTTCCGGCGGGCCGGGCGATGCGCGGCGCATGAGCCGCTCAGGCGGGCAATACCTTCCTGAACGGCCGGACGCTGATTTGCCGGAATATACCGGCGGTTGCATACGGGTCGGCTGCAGCCCATTCCTGCGCGGCCTGCAGCGACGCGAATTCGGCGACGATCAGACTGCCGGTGTAACCTGCCGTGCCCGGGTCGAGCGCGTCTACTGCGGGAAAGGGGCCGGCCAGCAGCAACTGGCCTTCGTTCTGCAGCGCCTGCAGGCGCGCCAGGTGCGCGGGACGCGCCGCCATGCGCTTGTCCAGGCTGTCCGGGGCGTCCTGCCCGGTGATCGCGTATAACATCAAAAGCTCCTATACGATTGCCTCCTCTCCCGCTTGCGGGAGAGGATTGATGAGAGGGTAAACATCAGTTGTTTTCCTTTTTCTCGTCCACGTACTTCGCCAGCCACATGCTCTGCCCGAGGATGAACACCACCATCAATCCGGTGAAGCCGAACAGCTTGAAGTTCACCCAGGTGTCGGTGGAATAATTGAAAGCCACATACAGGTTGAGGAAGCCCAGCACGGCAAAAAACAGGCTCCAGCTCAGGTTGAGGCGGTTCCACACATGCAGCGGCAGGGCGATCTTTTCCTGCAGCAATACGCGCATCAGGTTCTTGTTGAACAGCAGGTTCGAGAACAGCAGGATGGTCGAGAACAGCCAGTACAGCACGGTGGGTTTCCACTTGATGAAGGTTTCGTCGTGCAGCAGCAGTGTGGCGCCGCCGAACACGGCGATGATGGCGAAGCTTACCCACAGCATCACGTCCACCTTGCCGTGCCGCCATTTGGTCCAGGCGATCTGCACGACAGTCGCGGCGATGGCCACGCCGGTCGCGATATAGATGTCGAACGCCTTGAAGGCGATGAAGAACAGGATGATGGGGAACAGGTCGAATAGCAGTTTCATGGTGGCGATAACGGGTTAATTTCTGTCCAGCGCGAGCGCGGTAGAGTTGATGCAGAAGCGCAGTCCGGTGGGCGGGGGGCCGTCCGGGAACACATGCCCGAGGTGCGCGCCGCATTGCTTGCAGAGCACTTCCATGCGCTTCATGCCGTGGCTGGCATCCACGCGCGTGGTGACGTTCTCCGGCTTGTACGGCTGCCGGAAGCTCGGCCAGCCGGAGCCGGAATCGAACTTGGCCTCGGAGTCGAACAGCGCGGCGCCGCAGCATACGCAGCGGTAGATGCCGGGGTCGTGGCAGTCCCAGTATGCGCCGCTGAAGGCTGCTTCGGTGCCGCATTGGCGGCACACCTCGTATTGTTCCGGCGTGAGTTCCTCGCGCCATTCGGCATCGGATTTTTCAATCTGGCTCATTGCTGCGCACCCAGAGAGGCGCGCACGCCGGGGCGTGCGCCGATACGCGCGAACCAGGCGGACAGGTTGGGATGGGCGCCGCGCCAGTCGCGCTCGGGCTGGCGCAGATCCAGATAGATCAGGGCGCTGGCCAGCGCCAGGTCGGCCAAGGTGATGGCAGCACCCTCGCACCACTCGCGCTCGCCCAGCAATTCGGCCGCGTAGGCCAGTGCGCGGCTGATGGCATTGTTGTGCAGAACGATGTTGTTCGGTTCCTGTTTTGGCTCCGGGCGGGCGCGCTCGTTGCGTACTGCCACGGCCGAGTCCATGATGCCGTCGGCCAGCGCTTCCCAGCGCCGCACGTGCATCCGCGCCAGCGTGTCATTGCGGGGGATCAGGATCGGGGTGTCGTTCAGGGTGTCCAGGTATTCGGCGATCACCGGCGAATCGAACACGCAGGTCTCGTCGTCCAGGATCAGCGCCGGTATCCGTCCCAGCGGGTTGACCCGCGCTACCTGGCTGCCCGGCTCGCGCGGCGGGTCGACGAGGTAGGTGTGGGGGATGTTTTTCTCCAGCAACACCAGCCGCACTTTGCGTACATAGGGGCTCGTATCGGTGCCGAGCAGTTTCATTTCGAGGTACCCACTTAGAGGACCTCGCCGGCGTAATCCGCCAGCCGCGAACGCTCGCCGCGCATCAGCGTGACGTGGCCGCCGTGCTCCCAGCCCTTGAAGCGGTCCACCACATAGGTCAGGCCGGAACTGCCCTCGGTGAGGTAGGGCGTGTCGATCTGCGCGATGTTGCCCATGCACACCACCTTGGTGCCGGGACCCGCGCGCGTCACCAGCGTCTTCATTTGCTTGGGCGTGAGGTTCTGCGCCTCGTCGATGATGACGTATTTGTTGAGGAAGGTGCGGCCGCGCATGAAGTTGAGCGACTTGACCTTGACGCGTGAGCGGATCAGGTCGCGCGTTGCCGCACGTCCCCAGTCGCCGCCGTCTTCTTCGGACTTGTTCAGTACGTCCATGTTGTCTTCCAGCGCGCCCATCCACGGCGTCATCTTTTCTTCCTCGGTGCCGGGCAGGAAGCCGATGTCCTCGCCCACCGGTACCGTCACGCGGGTGATGATGATCTCCGAATACAGCTTGGCCTCCAGCGTCTGCACCAGGCCGGCCGCGAGGGTCAGCAGGGTCTTGCCGGTGCCCGCCTGCCCGAGCAGGGTGACGAAATCGATCTCCGGGTTCATCAGCAGGTTGAGCACAAAGTTCTGCTCGCGGTTGCGCGCGGTGATGCCCCACACGTTGTTCTTGCTGTGCGTGTAGTCGGTCAGCGTGCGCAGCAGAGCGGTCTTGTCGTCCTGCTCCAGCACCACGGCATAGAACGGCGTGCCGTTTTCCTGATAGACGAACTGGTTGACGAACATCGCCCCGCACAGCGGGCCGCGTATCTGGTAATAGGTGTGGCCTTCCTTCTGCCAGGACTTCATGTCCTTGCCGTGCCTGTCCCAGAAATCCTCCGGCAGTTGCAGCACGCCGCTGTAGAGCAGGTCGGTATCTTCGAGCACCTTGTCGTTGAAGTAGTCCTGCGCCTCCAGGCCCAGCGCGCGTGCCTTGATGCGCATGTTGATGTCCTTGGAGACCAGGATCACCGCGCGCTGCGGGTAGAGCTTCTGCATGCCGATGACCACGCCGAGAATCGCGTTGTCCGCCTTGCCCAGTTCCAGATGCTGCGGCAGCTCGTGCTTGATGAAGCTGGTCTGCAAGAACAGACGGCCAGTGCAGTTCTTGTGCGCGGCGGATTCCAGCGCGATGCCTTCCTCTATCTTGTGCGGCGCATCGCTGACGATTTCGTCGAGGAAGCGGCTCGCCTGGCGTGCGTTGCGCGCGACTTCGGTCATGCCTTTCTTCTTGTTGTCCAGCTCCTCCAGAACGAACATCGGCAGGCAGATGTCATGCTCCTCGAAACGGAACAGGCTGGTCGGATCATGCAGCAACACGTTGGTGTCCAGCACGAACAGCTTGGTCTCCTGCTTTGCAGTTTTGACAGGCTTTTTACTTGGGGAGGGAGGCATGAAGTTCCTTTTGGATTAAGGGGCTGATGAAAAAGTTACAAGGTGAAGGCCTGGCCGCCGGTAGCGGACAAGGGGAAATCAACGAAGTCGTTTTCTGGCATAAGGCATTTGCTCAACGTGCCGCCATTCTTGTCAAAAAACGCGGCAAAGGCAAGCATCGGATTGCGCAGCAGCCGTCAGCCGCGGACTTGGTTGACAGGCGGTGCTATAAAAAACTACATTTACCGAATCACAGAGCCTGTCCCGCCGGACTCAATAACAAACGCCAATCAGGAGATCGCATGCCCAACATCCAGTCCGTATTGCATGAAACCCGCGTTTTCAATCCTTCCGATGAGTTCGTCAAACAGGCCAATGTCTCCGGCATGGAGAACTACCGGGCGCTGTGCAAGGCTGCGGAGCAGGACTATGCGGGCTTCTGGGCCAAGCTGGCGCGCGAGACCCTGCTGTGGAAAAAACCTTTCACCAGGTCGCTGGACGAGAGCAATGCGCCGTTCTTCAAGTGGTTCGAGGACGGCGTGCTGAATGTTTCCTACAACTGCCTCGACAGGCACCTGACCAGCCAGCCGGAAAAGACCGCGATCATCTTCGAGGCCGACGACGGCACGGTGACGAAAATCAATTACCGCGACCTGCACGCGCGCGTCTGCCAGTTCGCCAACGCCCTGAAATCGCGCGGCATCAGGGAGGGCGAACGCGTCGTCATCTACATGCCGATGAGCATCGAGGTGGTGATCGCGATGCAGGCCTGCGCGCGCATCGGTGCGATCCACTCGGTGGTGTTCGGCGGCTTTTCCTCCAAGAGCCTGCACGAGCGCATCACCGATGCCGGGGCGTGCGCGGTGATCACTGCCGATGCGCAGATGCGCGGCGGCAAGGTGATGCCGCTGAAGCCGGCGGTGGACGAGGCACTGGGGATGGGCGGCTGCGGCATGGTGCACAGCGTCGTTGTCTACCGGCGTGCCGCCTGCGAAACCGCATGGAGTGCCGGGCGCGATGTCTGGTGGCATGATCTGGTGGCGGGGCAGGGCACGACCTGCGAGCCGGAATGGGTCGGCGCGGAACACCCGCTGTTCATCCTCTACACCTCCGGTTCCACCGGCAAGCCCAAGGGGGTACAGCATTCCAGCGGCGGCTACCTGCTCCTGGCGATGCTATCGATGCGATGGGTGTTTGATTACAAGCCTAGCGATGTTTTCTGGTGCACCGCCGACGTGGGCTGGGTCACCGGCCACAGCTATGTCACCTACGGCCCGCTGGCGATGGGCGCAACACAGGTGATCTTCGAGGGCGTGCCGACTTACCCCGACGCGGGGCGCTTCTGGAAGATGATCCAGGATCACAAAGTGACGACCTTCTACACCGCGCCGACGGCGATCCGTTCGCTCATCAAGCTGGGCGGCGACCTGCCGAGGAAATACGACCTGTCCAGTCTGCGCCTGCTCGGTTCGGTCGGCGAACCGATCAACCCCGAGGCCTGGATGTGGTACTACACCGAGGTCGGCCGCTCGCGCTGTCCGATCGTGGATACCTGGTGGCAGACCGAAACCGGCGCGCACATGATCGCTCCGCTGCCCGGTGCGATGCCGATCAAGCCGGGTACTTGCACGCTGCCGCTGCCCGGCATCATGGCGACCATCGTCAACGAAGCCGGTGACGAAGTGCACGACCAGCACGGCGGTTTCCTCGTCATCAAGCGCCCCTTCCCGTCGCAGATCCGTGCCATCTGGGGCGATCCGGAACGCTACCGCAAAGCCTACTTCCCCGAGGAGATGCGCGGCGCCTACCTTGCAGGCGACTCCGCGCACCGCGACGAGGACGGCTACTTCTGGATCATGGGGCGCATCGACGATGTGCTGAATGTCTCGGGCCATCGCCTCGGGACGATGGAGATCGAATCGGCACTGGTCGCCAACCCGCTGGTCGCTGAGGCCGCCGTGGTCGGCAAGCCGCATGACATCAAGGGCGAGGCGGTGGCGGCCTTCGTCGTGCTGAAGGGCGCGCGCCCGGACTATCCGGCCAAGGTCAGGGAAATCGCCGAAAACCTGCGCGACTGGGTGAGCAAGGAAATCGGCCCGATCGCCAAGCCAGACGAAATCCGCTTCGGTGACAACCTGCCCAAGACACGCTCCGGCAAGATCATGCGCCGCCTGTTGCGCGCCATCGCCAAGGGCGAGGAAATCACCCAGGATGTCTCGACGCTGGAAAACCCGGCCATCCTCGAACAATTGAAGAACGCAGTTCACTAATTGGCCGGGTTTCGGCGGAGACTAACCTTCAGGTTATGTCGGAGCCAAAACCCCGCAATACTGGAGCAACTTAAGAACGCAGTACATTGAAAAGACTGATTTGGCTGTTGTTTTCGGTTGACCCGGCCGCCCTGCCTCGGTACCATCGCGGGAATTTTGAGCCCACCGGAGCCATGCGCGTGCCATTGATTCGACTGATTTTCTTTGCGCTGCTTGCCGTTTGCACTCTAGCCTCCCCAGCCGTTCATGCCGAAGAACAGCTCGCTCTGGGCACCCCTTCTGCCGTTCTGCCTGCTCCTCTGAAGCTTTCGACTGCCCGCAATATCGAGCTGGAACTCATCCCGGACAGCGAACTGGCAGGACGCGATCTCTGGGCGCGTATCCGCAGCGGCTTTGCCATGCGCGATCTGGACAGCCCGTTGGTGGCGAGGCACGAGAAATGGTATGCGGACCGCCCCGATTACGTGGCGCGCATGACCGAACGCGCGCGCCGCTATCTGCACTACATCACGACCGAGGTGGAGCGGCGCGGCATGCCCAGCGAGATTGCGCTGCTGCCGATGATAGAAAGTGCCTTCAATCCCGGCGCGTATTCGACCAGCCGCGCCTCGGGCATCTGGCAGTTCATTCCCTCCACCGGCAAGAATTTCGGCATGCAGCAGAACTGGTGGTATGACGGCCGTCGCGATGTCATCAGTGCGACCAACGGTGCGCTCGATTACCTGCAAAAACTGCACGACCTGTTTGGCGACTGGGAATTGGCACTGGCCGCCTACAACTGGGGCGAGGGCGCGGTACAGCGCGCACAGGCGCGCAACCGCAAGCGCGGGCTGCCGGTGAACTACACCAGCCTGAAAATGCCGAATGAGACGCGCAACTACGTGCCGAAACTGCTGGCCGTCAAGAATATCGTCGCCAACCCTGCCAGCTTTGGCCTGGTGCTGGAGGATATTCCAGATAAGCCCTATTTTGCCGCCGTCTCAACCACCAAACACATCGACGTGAAGCTGGCCGCGCAATTGGCCGACATTTCGATGGAAGAATTCGCCGCGCTCAATCCCGCGCACAACCGACCGGTCATCCTGCAGGACAACAGCGATCTGATTCTGCTGCCGGTGAGCGCCGTGGAGACCTTCCGCGCCAACCTGGAGAATTACGATAAGCCGCTGGTCAGCTGGCAGGCCTACCAGCCGAAAAAGGGCGAGCGGCTCGACCACCTTGCGCCACGCTTCGGCCTCTCAGTGGAAACACTCAAGTCGGTGAACGGCCTGTCGGGGCGCGCCAAGATCAGCACCGGGCAAACCTTGCTGGTCCCGGTCAGTGGTGAAGAAAGCGAAGCGGGCGAAGAATTCGAGGCTTTCAATATGCACCTTTCCCCCACCGGAGACAGCGCCATCAGGCACATCGTACGCAAGGGCGATACGCTGGGCGGCCTCGCGCGCCGTTATCACGTCAGCGTTGCCGGCCTGAAAGAGTGGAACAAGGGGGCATTGAAAATACTCAGGGTCGGGCAGGCCATTACCATCATGCAAGCAGCATCCCGCAAGCCTTCCAGCCGCCTCAGCAAATCCGGGAATGGGGCGTTAAAGCGCACAAGCGCCGTTTACAGCAGCAGGCATCCGGGAACCTAGTTTCGCGGCGAGAGTTTTTCCGAAAGCACGGCGAGGAATCGGTATCCCTTCCATACCCGCCATCCGCCCTTCACCAAACCAACCACACCGCGCCGGCGAATCACAAGCAGTGCAGCCACGCCGGCGACCAGCACGGGATGGGAGCGCAGAAAACGCACGACGGCCAATCCTTGATCCGCCAGTGCCAGCGGTGCTTGCCAGCGTGCGCCAACGTCGGCTACCTGTTCGCGTTGTGCGGCGATTCTTGCCAGCAGTTCGCTGCGGCGCTGCATTACTGCGGACATTTGTTTATTCATGGCCGGTTTCCAGTCGTTCATTGTCCTTGGCCAATTCGGCCAGGCTGGCGGAAAACAGGCGGGATTTGGCCTGAGCCTTGCTGCGCAGCAGCATCGTCATCAGCGCGCCCAGTGCGAAAAAAAGAGCGCTCAACACACCAAGCGCCGCGAGACGGTGATCATCCCAGAACAGCACTACGACGAACATCGTGAGCAGCAATATGCCTATGCCGAAACAGAATAGCGCAGCCGAAGCAAAAAGGAGCATCTGCGTTAAACGCAGACGCTCTTCCTGCAGTTCATTCGCCAGCAGCTCAAGCCGCGTCGAGACAATAGAGGTCAGCGTGGACAGCAGCCGCTTGACCGACCCCATCAGGCCGGGGCTTGTTTCCGCCATCGCTTAACGGCTACGCGAGATCAGCATGCCGATGATCAGCCCGGCCCCGGCAGCGATGCCGACGGACTTCCACGGATTTTCATGCACATACTCGTCGGTTGCCTTGGCCGCCTGTTTGGTTTTTGCCACTACCGCCTGTTCCGCAGCAACGAGGCGTTCCTTGGCGTGGGACAGGCTCTCCTGGATGCGCTCGCGCGCCGAGGATACTTTTTCGCCCGCCTGGCCGGCCGTTGCACGCAACAGTTCTTCCGCATCCGCTACCACCACGCGCAAATCCTGCATGAGCTTTTCCTTGCTGACTTCGTTTTCGATGCTTGCTTCTCGGTTCATTATTCGCTCCTTTTGATGGATAAAGAATTGCAACAGGCTACTGCTCAACTGTCCGAGGCTTCCGGATGTTCTGGTGTCTTTGTAATCCTAAAATTCGCGGGCGTCAATCCGTGCTATTCCCTATTCAGGCTATCGCCATGCAGGCGGTGGGGTAATTGCCGGAGATCAGGCTCTTCCCTTGCCGTCGATGCGTGGCACGGCGGACAGCAGGGTTTGCGTGTAAGGGTGGCTGGGCGCGCGCAATACTTCTTCCGCCGTACCGCGTTCGACGATGCGCCCCTGGTACATCACACACACCTCATGCGCGAGGTATTCCACCACCGCGAGGTTGTGGGTGATGAATAAATAACTCAGGTTCAATTCCCGTTGCAGCGCCTTCAGCAGGTTCAGGATTTGCGCTTGCACCGATACGTCCAGCGCGCTGGTCGGCTCGTCGCAAATCAGCAATTGTGGCGATACGGCCAGCGCGCGTGCGATCGCGATGCGTTGCCGCTGCCCGCCGGAGAATTCATGCGGATAGCGCCACTTGGCATTGCGCGCCAGGCCGACCTGGTCGAGCAGGGTATCGATATGCGTTTGGCGCGCTGCGTTGTCGCCCCCGATGTGCAGCGCGGCCATGCCCTCTTCGAGGATTTCCGCAACGCGCATTTTTGGGTTCAGCGAGGCGTAGGGGTCCTGGAATACCATCTGCATCGCCGCGCGCCGGGTGCGCAATTCGCGTGCCGCAAGTCCGGTCAGCTCGCGCCCGGCAAATTGCACGCTGCCCGCGGTGGGCGGAATCAATTGCAGCAGTGCCTTGCCCAGTGTGGTCTTGCCGCAGCCGGATTCGCCGACCAGCGCCAGCGTGCGCCCCTGCGGGATCGCCAGCGACACGCCGTCCACCGCCTTCACTTGTCCGGCCACGCGTTGCAGGATGCCCTTGCGGATGGGGAAATGAACTTGCAGGTTTTCAACCTGCAAGAGGGAAGGGGGAGTTCTGATAAGGGGGAAGGGGGAAGTGGGAAGGGTAGAGGCCGTTCCAAGGGTTTTCCCTTCCCCCTTCTCCCTTTTCCCTTCCCCATAAAGATGGCACCTCACCCCCCGACCATCCTCCAGCCTCGCCCACCCCGGCGTCTGTTCACCGCACAACGCCCACGCCTTGCCGCAGCGCGGCGCAAAGCGGCAGCCCTGCACGATGCCGCCCGGCGGCGGCACGCTGCCGGGAATGGCGGCCAGTACCTCTCCGCGCCGCGCCGCATCGGGCAGGGCGGCGAATAATTGCTGGGTGTAGGGATGCAACGGCTGGGCGAACAACTGCGCGCGGCTGGCCTGCTCGATGATCTGCCCCGCATACATCACGCCGACCCGGTGCGCCATTTCCGCCACCACGCCGAGGTCGTGCGTGATCAGCAGCAGCGCCATGCCGCTGGCGTCCTGCGTGTCGCGCAGCAGTTGCAGCACCTGCGCCTGGATGGTTACGTCCAGCGCGGTGGTCGGCTCATCGGCGATGAGCAGCTTGGGTTGGCCGGCCAGCGCCATCGCGATCATCACGCGCTGTTTCATCCCGCCGGAAAACTGGAACGGGTATTCCGCCACGCGCCGCGCCGCATCGGGGATGCCGACCTGTTGCAGCAGGTCGATGCAGCGCGCCTCCGCCGCCGCGCCGCGCAGCCCCTGATGCAGCGCGAGCGCCTCGGCGATTTGCTGCCCGACGGTCAGCACCGGGTTCAGGCTCAGGCCGGGCTCCTGGAAAATCATCGCCATCGTGCCGCCGCGCACCTCGCGCATCTCGCGCTCGCGCAGTTGCGTCAGTTCGATACCGTCGAGTTGCACAGAACCGCCCGCATGCGCCACGCCGTCCGGCAACAGGCGCAGCAGCGACAGCGCGGTCATGGACTTGCCACAACCCGATTCGCCGAGCAGCGCAAAGGTTTCGCCCGCAGCAATCATGAACGAGATGTCATCCACGATGCGCATTCCGTTGCGCAGCTGCGTAACCAGGCTGGAGACGCTGAGAATATTGCCCATTACGCCGCTGCCTCCGTCCGGTTCAGGCGCGGGTCGAACGCGTCGCGCACCGCGTCAGCGAACAGGTTCGCCGCCAGAACCAGTACCAGCATGAAGCCGAACGCTGCCGCCAGTGCCCACCACACCATCGGTTCGCGAGCCATCTCCAGCCGCGCCGCATTGATCATCGTGCCGAAGCTGATCATCGACGGATCGACGCCCACGCCGACATAGGACAGCACCGCCTCGGCCAGCACCAGCGCGGAGAAATCCATTACCAGCGCGATCAGTACGATGTGCATCACGTTCGGCACGATGTGGCGCATGAGGATGCGCATGGAAGACACGCCAAATGACTGCGCTGCCTGGATGTATTCCATCTCGCGCAGCTTCAAAGTCTCGCCGCGCAGCAGGCGGCACAGTCCGGTCCAGCTTGTGACGCCGAGGATCAGGCACAGGAACACCAGCCGCAGGTCGGCGCGCGCGGCGGAGGTGTCGAACCACTCGGGATGAGTGTCGATGGTGACCTGCATCATCAGCACTGCCGCGGCGATCAGCAGCACGCTGGGGATGGAGCTCAGCACGGTGTAGACATACTGGATGACGTCGTCCACCCAGCCGCGGAAATAGCCAGCGGTGATGCCCAGCAGCAGCGCCAGCGGCAGCGTGACCAGCGTGGTTACCGTGCCGATGATCAGGCCGGTACGGATGCTTTTCAGCGACAGGTAGAGCACGTCCTGGCCGACCTTATCGGTGCCGAGCACGTGATAAGCGGCGGCGAGATATGTGGTCGCGCCGATCAGGGCAGCGAGGATCATGGTGGCGACCAGCATGGGGCGCAGCGGCAGGCTGCGTTGCGCCAGCCATCGCCGGCCAGTCAGCGCAACCAGCAGCCCGGCCAGCAATCCGCTCAGCGCACCCAGCAAGGCGCGCTTCAACAGGTCACCGTCGCGCTGCGATTTATCGGCCAGGTGCGCACCGCCGTATTTCAGGCGCGGGTAGTCGCGCAGCACGTTGCCTTGCGCGTCGCTCATGCTTTCCTTGGCATACAGAGTCACCGCGAAAGGCGCGGAATAGGTCTTTTCGGTCTGGGTGCGCAACGGCTCGACCAGCTTGTCGAGCACGCTCAGCACCTCCGGCGAATACACTTTCTCGCCGCCGTTGGTTTCCGGCAGCGCGGCGCGGTAATGCAGCGTGTCCAGCAGCCCGACCAGCAGGAATAGCGACAGCACCAGCAGCGACACCATTGCCGTGGCGCTTTGCGCGACGCGCCGCCACGGCAGCAGCAGATGCTCGCGCTGGCGCACATGCCGGGCTGTCGCGATGCCCGCCGCCAGCAGCAGGAACACCAGCGCGTCGCTCCACAGGATGACTGGCATGAAGCTCATGACAGCCGTACCCTTGGGTCAACCATCGTGTAGGAAATGTCGGTGAGAATCAGCCCCGCGATGTACAGCGCCGAGCCGAGGAACACCATCGCGCGCACCACGGAGAAATCCTGCGCGTTGATCGCGTCGATGGTGTAGCTGCCGAGGCCGGGGATGCCGAAGAACGATTCGGTGAGCAGGCTGCCCATGAACAGCAGCG
>CAYNYH010000009.1:0-29977 GCA_964401425.1 uncultured Gallionella sp.
TTGAGTTGGTCATGACGAAATTTTTCAATCACCCTTCCCGGTCCTATTTATCTCTAAAAGAGCCGTGGTTTTCATGCGCTGAAGAACTCCCGGGAAGTATTGACTTCACATTGCTGGCAGGTATAATTTCGTTACCGGAAACGATAATAGCGCACCCATGAAAGACAATACCGGTAGCAAAGCAAAAGAAAAGCGGCGTCCTGGCCGGCCAAAAATCTATGACACCCCTGCCGACCGGGTGGCGTCATTCAGGGAGAATAATTCGGGGCACCGGTACGATGTTTATCTTGATAAGGAAGCTCATCAGATATTGCGCCACATAATGAAACAAACGGGCTTGTCAGCATCCAAAGCGCTTAGCTGCGTGCTGATGAAGCAAATAAAGTTACCGCAAGAAGGAGGCTGAAATGCTGGATGCTTATATCAAAGTGACAGGTGGATTGGCCAAATGGTTACTGCTCATTATTCTGGAATTCATCGGGCCGGCAGTACGCATCGTGGGTGGATTGCTATCCATTGGCGGGCTATTTGCTTTTTTCGTTTGCCTCTTCTTGTGGGGGGTATCCGAAACCCCTAGGCCGGGCATCAAAACTGTGACATTCGTTATGCTGGGCACAGGGCTGTTGGGTGCAACTTTACTTGTCTCTTACGAAATATTGGCTTGCAGAATGCTCTTTGATCGGATCGGCGATAGAGGCGAAGCGGACGAAGACGCAAGCGCTTCCTGGTGGAATTGGCTCGGCGTGGTGGCACTTCTCACGGTTTTTTCTGTTGCTTCGTATTATTACCACCATCTGCGGAACGAGGTTGAGGCGCTTGCGGTTGGCTTCGCTTGGTTTTTGGGGATCGGGATATTTCTAAGCGTGGCACGCTGGTGCTATCGCATGGGCGGTAGCGCTCTTAAGATAGCTTTGCTGGACAGCATAATGCGAGTACGTGCAGTGTTGACTGGCAAGGATAAGGGAAAGCCAGACGAAGAAAGGGTCGTAGTACCGTTCCGCCGTCGTTAGCGTATGTGCACGGCGACGGAAGAGGTTGTGCCAGCGCGCATAATTTCCATTTCTCGTTGACGCAGTTCAATCATCTTCTGTTCCGCCTGCATCTGCTGCTCCATTGCATACAGTTGTAGCCTGGTATTGTCCAATTCCAGCTTCTTAGCCGCCATCGCGGCGTTGAGATCCGCAATGGCCTTGGGATCGCTTGCGTTGTCGATCTGGCTGGACAGCGTCTGAATCTCGGTCAATTGCCTTGACGCCTTCGTAGTGGTCACTTCCGCCATTACCTTCTGGATAGCGCCAAGCTGCCACAGGCGCGCGAGGATTTCCTGTTGTACCGGCGACATCCTAGCCTTTTGCTGGGTAGTCAGCAGCGCCCTTTGCGCAATGACGTTGGCGATCATCTGCCCATAGCTCCCTGTAGTGTTCATGACCTGCTGCAGGATGCCGCCCCATTCCGAGGCGGTGCCGGACGTGGCCAGCGCGCCCATGCCGCGCGAGCCGGTGTTCATTTGGATCTGCTGCTGCATCTTGCCGAGTTGCGTTTGCAGCGCGGTGATCTTGGTTTGATCGTTTTCCAGCGTGGAAAGGAAATTCGCTGCCGTGGTGGCATCGAATACTGGAATGCCAGCAGCATCTGCGCCCTGACTGGTCAGTAGCAAGGTGAGGAATAAGGCGGTGGTTGTATTGATGGTTTTCATAATTCAAATCCCCTGTTTAATTTCCGGTGATCCCTGTGTGCCGCCGCTGCTCTGTGCGTGGCACCAATTTTTCTTTTTTGGTAGGAGCAATCTGGTTTCCGATTTTCGCCGAAGAGGTCAGCTTACCAAGTAGCCATCTGCTTATGCCGTAGCTTTTACCGGCAGCATATTTACTTGCGTCTGTTGTTGCTCCCTGCATCCTGCCGCCTGTTCCAAATGTGCTAAGGGAAACACCACCGGAGAGGCCTGCAGCTATTCCTTCCACCTGTTTCAGCAACATAACGGAAATGCCACCGGTGATGAACATTGCGAAGAGATCGACAATTTGGAGCTCATTCCCACGTGCAGCGGCAGCAGCTCGTTGGAATATGGAAATGATTGTTTCGTTGGACAAAACGGCCAAGGCACCAACCAGGGAATACTGGATCAGGACAGTTATAAATGACGAAAAAAAGTTTTTTGTGGCATTGAACAAGAGGCCAAAAATAGCCAGCGGGCCTAGAGCTAGAACCATACCCACAGCCAATTTGCTCAGGATCACTAAAAATGCCATATAGAGAGTGCAAATCAATCCAACCAGCCAAACCAACGGCGCAACAATGAATCCACCTGGCGTAGTGAGGCTGGCTTGTGTCCAGAACGACATGCCTGCGCTGATGGCGTGGTTTATTGTTTGATCTAGAGTATTTCCGATGTTGCTGCTTAACGTAGCAGCTGTGGCATTTGGAGTATTGGACAATGCTGCCATTAACATCGATGGCGAATCCTGGAATGTCGAGATTAGTAGATCGTTGTATTCGCCGGCATTAAGCGCTACAAATGAAACACCAACCATTTTAAAAGTTGAATGCAGGAATTCCTGGAGCGGTTGCTCAACCATCCCGAACATTTGGCGATAGCCCTGAAAAAGCAGAATGATGCTCATGCAAGTGTAGATGGCCGGCGCGATCAGAGTAGATACAGCCTGGCTTTTTTCAGAGGCGATGCCAACGATATTGCCGTCTATGAGCCGGAACAGGTCGGTAAAAAATGGTTCCATCATCGCCTCACTTTTTTAGCCAAACAAAACGCAGGAAAACAAACACCCAAACAAATGCGATTGCCAAGTGTGAGGGGCGCATCAGCAGTATCCAGAATGGAACCAATATAGCCAGCGCGTATAACGATTGATTGGCCAATTTTTGGCGCCCCAAATTGATCCTCGCCCAGAATAGCGGGGCTGTCGTTGGGTCATTAGCCGCGGTGCTCCATCGAGCAGTGTTTCCATTGTCCATAAGATTGCCTTTAGGTTTGAGCCAAGCTAATAGTTTTCTTCTCCACGCTCGATCCCCCACGAGCTCAGATTTGCCCTGATCAGGCCGCGTACATAATCGCGATGTCCTTTGACTACAGTTGCTAGTTGCTCCAGTTCAGTGGATCTGGCCATGTCCGCGTTGTCGAGCGACCGATTCAGAGCCTTGGCAATTTGATTGATATTGCGCCCTATCGCGGTCAGCTCATTATTCGAACGCCGCAACACCTCCAACTCGTGTTCAGTGAAATATGGTTTATGCGATAGATGCGCCCTGCACAGCGCAACAACATAGGAGCCAGGCGACGCCCCTTGCTCTTTTGCACGGCGTGCCAGGTCGCCTTTTAGTTTTGCCGACAATCGAAAGGAAAACCTGTCGTCTTTTGTTTCCGTAGGGGGAATGCTGGAGGCAGCGTCATCAGGATTGTTCTTGAGTAGCGTGTCAATCAATAGCCGTAAGAGGTGTGCCTCCGACGTTCCCTGTATTGTGGCCGCTGCACGGAATGCTGTCTTGGTGTCGCTATCCACCCATGTACGGATATTAGGTTTGGCCATTTGCGCCCCTAGCAATCTTTTTGTCTGCCGCCGCTAAGCCAACACCAAGCGTATTGCTGGAAGCGTTAGGGTGGATATCCGACACGCCATAAATGAAGCCATTACGAAGAATATCGTAGGAAGTTAACACACCCTCCAGCCGCAATTGATCGGCGACTGTGCGTAATGCGTTTTTTTTCTTGGCTGACGTTCGAGCCGGAAAGAAAACGATACCGTGTCGATCTTGTCGATCGGCAATACGCCCCAGGATCGATGCGACAAAAGTAAATTGATCAGCAAGATTGGTTAGATGTGATGTATTCAGTCCATGTTTCATGCGTGCCTCCCGATTAGAAAATGATTAAATAACGATTAGCAATTTCCTAGCTCACCCGCAAATCCAGAATTGGCGAGGCTTCACGGCATTTTGAACCTGCTCGCCCATGTCTCGAATGCCGTGCCCTACTGTCTCGTATGCCGTATTCCTATGCCCCGTATGCCGCGTCGCAATGTTTCGTATGCCGTGCTTCATCCTTACTGTTTCTTTCTCTTGGCCAGGTGTTTGCGCTGAGTAGGGGTCGGGCTTTTTGTGACGTGGACCATATCGCCGCGTACCTCCCATGTATCGATTGCTGAAATAGCCTCGAGCTCAGCCAGTGCCAAACAAAGCAATCTCTTGAATCCGGCGGCATCCTGATTCCGACTCCCACTGAGGCGCCGCAGCGTTTCGACCCGCATCGGGTAAGGCTGAGCATGCGTCGAGAACCAACCGTGCAGCCATAGAGCTAGTGGCTTCCGCCGCAGCGCTGCGCGCTCTCCCCATTTGATCTGGGTCCAGCCCGCTAGGTACATGTCGAGTAACTCGTGGGCAAGTTGAACGCGATAGCGCCCGGTTACTTCATCGCGCGCACCCCTCAAGAGCGCGCCAAAATAAGTGAAGCGGCCCGCCGTGATCTCGACGCCGGCGCTATATAGCCTTGCGATGGCATCTTTAAGCCATTCATGCTGACTTTTTCCGGTGTCTCGTCCCAAGGCGCGGAGAATAGAGTGCGCGGTAAATTCCACTTGCTCGCCCAGCACCCGGAGGCGCGACAAATGCACAATGGTGTCCCACACATCGAGATCCGATTGGTCGAGCTGCCATCCGGTGAACCGGATCTCTATACCGTCCACCGTGGCCAACGGCTCACGTTTTAGGGCTCGCCGTTCCTTGCCTTGGATTGCGGCGAACAGTGCTCCGCGCAGCCAGGTATTCGGCGTTCCGCGCGTTGGCTCAGGCCACAGAGGAAGTTGTGTTTTTGGCAGCAGTGCTTCGCGATGCTCTTGCCTGGCTTCCTGGGCAATACGAAGTTTGACCAACCGCGCGACGCTCGGTGGCTGCATTACGCCATGTCCTATGTTGTTCATGGCCCACCCTCACGCCGAAGTCTGCATCTTCGAGGCTTTGGTTTTTGGGCCACGCCTCGTTTTTTTCTCCGTAGACAGCTCGCGCAATTTGTCCGCGTATTGAGCTAAATCGCTAATATGGATGAAGCGCCGGGACCCATTCAGGGCGGTAGGGATAGGAAACTCGCCTTTGGCGAGCTTGTTGCGCGCGGTTTGCTCGGGGATTCCAACGCATTTGGCGGCAATAGCGAATGGAATCAAAATCTGGCCACCGAATCTGGCCATCAGTATTTCAAGGGTAGTGTTTAGCTGCTGCATTTTTGTCTCCTTGCACGCGGCCAGGAGACAAGTAATTAGCGTCTCCCGGCGCGATTAAACCAGCCCTAACGGGCGCATTTAAATCGCAAAGGAGACAGAACGAGGGGGAGATGTAGGGACTGTTGGGGTAAAAGATATAAAACTGGTCGATGCAGCGCTTAAAACGCACAGCAGCAAGGACGGCACAATGCTTTTTTTGTGCAAGGCTGGAACCGGGACGTGCGGAATTTTTGCGACACTGAGCCAAACCCAAGCCACCCCCACAAATAACCCAATGTTAATCGCAGTAGGCACATCGACAATATCGGCACGTACCAACGCCGAACACGCCTCCACGCCAAGCAAAAATAACAGACCATTGATGAGCATCACCAGAACAAGCAGCACTACCGCATTGCGGAGCCGCACAGCGGTGCTGTGGCGCGAATCTAGGTAATCATGGATCGGTCGCATGCTGAAACAATACCAGCACATACCCTACTGCGCAAGGATATTTTATGGAAAATTCTGGAAAATTTTCCAGGAAAAACTCGGTATTTGACGGGATACCCTGGTATCCCGTAGCATCCCAACCGATTGATTTTATTTGGTGCGAAAGGAGAGACTCGAACTCTCACGCCGCGAGGCGCTGGAACCTAAATCCAGTGCGTCTACCAATTCCGCCACTTTCGCGCTGTTTATTCCAGCCTGCCGGGCGGATTATAGCATCAGGAGTTCATTTTATCCCCACCACCGTGCGCCCGCGCAGCCTGCCTTGCAGCATCTGCGGAAACACTTGCGGCAGCCCGGCGAAGGGCACGCTATGCGCCACCTGCGCCAACAGTTTCGGACGCAGGTCAGATGCCAGGCGCCGCCAGATTTCGTGGCGCAGCGGCATCGCGGTGGCGGCGGAATCGACGCCGATCAGGCGCACGCCGCGCAGGATGAAGGGCATCACCGTGGTGTGCAGCTCGATGCCGCCCGCGTTGCCGAAGCTGGCGATCACGCCGTTCTGCCGCATGGTGCGCGTCAGCCACGCCAGCGTCTCGCCGCCCACCGCATCCAGCGCGCCCGCCCATTGTGCTTTTTCCAATGGGCGCGTGCCCATCAGCATATCTTTGCGCGGCAAAATTTCCGCCGCGCCGAGCGACTTCAGGTAATCGTGTTCGGCCTCTTTCCCGGTCAGCGCAACCACGTGATAGCCCAGCTGCGCCAGCATCTGGATCGCGAGGCTCGCCACCCCGCCGGTCGCGCCGGTGACGATCACCTTGCCGTTTTCCGGACACAACTCGTTCTGTTCCAGGCGGTGTATCGACAGCGCGGCGGCAAAACCCGCCGTGCCGATTGCCATCGCATCAGACAGCGTCAGCCCTTGCGGCAGCGGCACCACCCAATCGGCGGGAACGCGTACGTATTCGGCAAAGCCGCCGTCATGATCCACGCCCATGCCGTAGCCGGTGACCAGCACCGCCTCGCCCGCCTTGAAGCGCGCATCGGACGAACTGGCCACCACGCCCGCCGCGTCTACCCCGCCGACGCAGGGAAAACGGCGCACCACCTTGCCCGCGCCCGTCGCGGCGAGCGCATCCTTGTAATTCACGCTGGAAAAATGCGCCTGAATGACCACTTCGCCGGGATCAAGATCATCCAGTGTCAGTTCGACAAAGCGTCCGGCGGATTGGCCGTCTTCTTCGAAAATCCGGTAGGCACGAAAAAAGCTCATTACAGATCGAGCAACACCCGCCCCGGATATTCCAGCGCTTCCTTGATGGCGACGAGGAACAGCACCGCCTCGCGGCCGTCGATGATGCGGTGATCGTAGGACAGAGCGAGGTAATTCATCGGACGGATCACCACCTGGCCGTTCTCCGCCACCGGCCGGTCCCTGGTGGCGTGAATGCCGAGGATGGCGCTCTGCGGCGGGTTGATGATCGGGGTGGAGAGCATCGAGCCGAACACGCCGCCGTTGGAAACGGTGAACGTGCCGCCGCTCAATTCTTCCATACCGAGCTTGCCGCTTTGGGCGCGCGCGCCGAAATCGGCGATCTGCTTTTCGATGTCGGCAAAGGACAGTTTATCGGCATCGCGGATGATCGGCACGACCAGTCCGCGCTCGCTGCCGATGGCCACGCCGATGTCGAAGTAGCCGTGATAGATGATGTCCGTGCCGTCCACCGAGGCATTGACGACGGGGAATTTCTGTAACGCCAGCACCACCGCCTTGACGAAGAACGAGGAGAAACCGAGCTTGACACCGTGCTTCTTCTCGAACGCATCCCTGTACTTGTTGCGCAGGTCGATCACCGGCTGCATGTTCACTTCGTTGAAGGTGGTCAGGATTGCGGCGTTCTGCTGCGATTGCAGCAGGCGCTCGGCGATGCGCTGGCGGATGCGCGTCATCGGCACGCGCTGCTCGGGGCGATTGCGTAAGGATATGACTGCGCCTCCCCCTTCCGCCGCAAGTGGTAAGGGCGCAGGTTTGGCGGTCTGCACCGCGCTCAACACATCCTCTCTGGTGACGCGCCCGCCACGTCCGCTACCCTGCAGGCTGCCCGCTTCAATCTCGTGCTCATGCGCCAGCTTGCGCACCGAAGGCGGCATGACGGCTGGTTTTCCCTCCTCTTTCATCGAAGGAGAGAGGACAACCTTTGCCGCCGCCTCGGTGTCGATCTGCGCGATCACTTCGCCGCTCGCCACCTTTTCGCCATCCCCCTTGACGATCTTGCTCAACACGCCGTTGGCGGGGGCGGGCAGTTCCAGCACCACCTTGTCGGTCTCGATGTCGATCAGGTTCTCGCCTTCCTGCACCGCCTCGCCCACCTGTTTATGCCAGGCCAGTAGCGTCGCCTCGGTGACGGATTCGGACAGTTGCGGCACCCTGATTTCAATAATATGTTTTTCAATGGCGCTCATGGGCTACTCCCGGAATGGGTTTGATGTCGAGGTCGGGGCGGAAGGCGGCTTCGATCACCGCCTTCTGTTGCTCCTGATGCACCGCCAGATAGCCCGCAGCTGGCGCGGCGGAAGAGGCGCGCAGCGCATAGTCGAGGCGCATGCCGGGGCGCAAATGGCGCAGCAGGTAATGCTGGATGCGGTGCCACGCGCCCTGGTTGCCTGGCTCTTCCTGGCACCACACCAGTTCGGTGGCACCCGGATACGCGTTTATCTGCACCATAAAGTCGTCATGCGGGAAGGGATAGAGCTGCTCAATGCGGATGATCGCCATCTCCTGGATGCCCTTGGCGCGCCGCGCCGCGAGCAGCTCGTAATACACCTTGCCGCTGCACGCAATGATGCGCCGCACCTTGCCTGCCTCCAGCGCATCGGCCTCGGCGATCACCGGCTGGAATTTCCCTTGGGTGAATTCGGCAAGCGGCGAAGCCGCATCCTTGCTGCGCAGCAGGCTCTTCGGTGTGAACACGATCAGCGGCTTGCGCAGCGAACGCAGCATCTGGCGGCGCAACAGGTGGAACATCTGCGCCGGCGTGGAGGGGATGCACACCTGGATGTTGTAGTCGGCGCAGAGTTGCAGGTAGCGCTCGATGCGCCCCGAGGAATGCTCCGCGCCCTGCCCCTCGTAGCCGTGCGGCAGCAGCAGCACCAGCCCGCAGAGCCGCCCCCACTTCACCTCGCCGGACGCGATGAACTGGTCGATCACCACCTGCGCGCCGTTGGCGAAATCGCCGAACTGCGCCTCCCACAGCACCAGCGTATCCGGCTCGGCGGTGGCATAGCCGTATTCGAAGCCCAGCACCGCCTCCTCGGACAACAGCGAGTCGATCGCGATGAAGTCCGCCTGGCCGGGCGCGAGATACTGCAAGGGCGTGTAGGCGCCCTCGTGCCGCTCGCGGCGGTTCTGGTCATGCCAGGTCGCATGGCGGTGGAAGAAAGTGCCGCGCTGGCTGTCCTGCCCGGAAAGCCGCACCGGATAGCCCTCGGTGAGCAGGGTCGCATAAGCAAGGGTCTCCGCCATGCCCCAGTCCAGCGGCAGATCGCCGCGTGCCATCGCGATGCGGTCTTCGACGACTTTCTGCACGCGTGCGTGCAGCATGAAATTCTGCGGGACCGTGGTCAGCGGCACGGCCAGTTGCCGCAGGCGCTCCAACGGCACGGCGGTGTCCACCGGCATGTCCCACGCGACATCGCGCTGGAATTTTTTCCAGTCGGCGGCGATCTTGCTGTCGTGTTTCTCCAGCACCGGCAGGGTCGAATCGTCCCCCTCGTCCATCGCCTTGCGGTAGGCGGCGATCATCGCATCCGCCTCGCCTTCCTGGATCACGCCCTGTTCCGTCAGCCGCTTTGCGTACAGCGCACGCATGCCGGGATGCTGGCGGATGAGGCGGTACATGTAGGGCTGCGTGACCAGCGGCTCGTCCTGCTCGTTGTGCCCCAGCTTGCGAAAGCACACCAGGTCGATCACCACGTCCTTGCGGAAGCGCATGCGGTAGTCCAGCGCGACCTCCGTCACCCGCAGCACCGCCTCGGGATCGTCCGCATTCACGTGGAAGATCGGCGCATCGACCATCTTCGCCGCATCGCTGCAATAGGCGCCGGAGCGCACGTCGCGCAAGTCGGAGGCGGTGAAGCCGATCTGGTTGTTGACGACGACATGTACCGTGCCGCCGGTGCGGTAGCCGCGCGTCTGCGACATGCTCAGCGTCTCCATCACCACGCCCTGCCCGGCGAACGACGCATCGCCGTGCAGCAGGATCGGGATCACCTTCGAGCCGCCCAGGTCCTTGCGGCGATGCTGGCGTGCGCGCACCGAGCCTTCCACCACCGGGTCGATGATCTCCAGGTGCGAGGGGTTGAACGCCAGCGCGATATGCAGTTCGCCGCCCGGTGTCGCGATGTCCGCGGAAAACCCCTGATGGTATTTCACGTCGCCGGAGGCCAGGTGTTCGGTGTGGATGCCCTCGAATTCGGCGAACAGCATCTGCGGCTGCTTGCCGAGGATGTTCACCAGCACGTTCAGCCGCCCGCGGTGCGCCATGCCGATCACCGCCTCCTGCACTCCCTGCGCGCCGCAGCGTTGCAGCAGGTGGTCGAGCAGCGGGATCAGCGGCTCGCCACCTTCCAGCGAGAAGCGCTTCTGTCCGACGTACCTGGTGTGCAGGTAGCGCTCCAGCGTCTCGGCGGCCGTCAGCCGTTCCAGGATGCGGCGACGCTGCGCCGCGTCGTAATCGGCCTGCCCGCGCGCGCCCTCCAGGCGCTCCTGTATCCAGCGCTTTTCTTCCGTCTCGCCGATGTACATGTATTCCGCGCCGATGCTGCCGCAATAGGTCTGGCGCAGCAGATCGAAGATTTCGCGCAGGCTCATGCGCGCGGCACCGAAGTCGAAGGCAGCCTCCATGTCGGCCTCCTCCAGGCCGTAATGCGCCGGGTCGAGCTCGTCGATCACCGGCTTGATGCGGCGGTCCAGCGGATCGAAGTTGGCGGCGCGCATGCCGAGGGAACGATAGGCGTCGATGAGCTGTGACACGCGGGACTGCCTGCACTCCAGGCCGGCAACCGGAGGGGGCGCATGAACGGCGGGTATTTTCGGCAGGATCGTAAAGGCGCGCCGGATGGGGCTGTGCGCCACATCGCGCGCACCGCTCGCCAAAGGGGGCAACGAGTCAAACCAGGCGCGCCAGGCATCCGGCACGGCGCCGGGGTCGGCGAGGTATTGCTCGTACAGCTCCTCGATGAAGGGCGCATTCGCGCCGGACAGCGCCGAGCTGTCGCGCATGGCCTGCATGTAATTTTCCGGTACGGCCATAAGATCACCCTCTGGTCAACCGTAACAACCGCAGATCGGGTCGGTCGATAACTGCCAACCCGGCAGAAGAACCCTAGCGCCTGTCCATCGGCACGTAATCGCGCCGCGTCGCGCCGGTGTATAACTGCCGCGGACGGCCGATCTTGTGATCGGCATCGGCAATCATCTCGTTCCATTGCGAAATCCAGCCCACGGTGCGCGCCACCGCGAAGATCACCGTGAACATATTGACCGGGATGCCCAGCGCGCGCAGCACGATGCCGGAATAGAAATCCACGTTCGGATACAGCTTGTGTTCGATGAAATACGCATCACTCAAGGCGACGCGCTCCAGCTCCATCGCCAGTTCAAACAGCTTGTCGTTTTCCAGTCCCAGTTCCTTCAATACCTCATAGCAGGTTTCGCGCATCACCGCAGCGCGCGGATCCATATTCTTGTACACGCGATGGCCGAAACCCATCAGGCGATATTTCTTGTCCTTTACGCCCTGCACATGTTCTTTTACCCGCGAGATGTCGCCGATGCTTTCCAGCATATTCAGCGCCGCCTCATTCGCACCGCCGTGTGCCGGTCCCCACAATGCGGCAATGCCGGAAGCGATGCAGGCAAACGGATTCGCCCCGCTTGAACCGGCCAGCCGCACCGTCGAGGTGGACGCATTCTGTTCGTGGTCGGCATGCAGGATCAGGATGCGCTCGAGCGCGCGCACCAGCACCGGGTTGGGCTCGTAATCCTCCGCCGGGATGGCGAACATCATCTGCATCAGATTTTCCACATAGCTGAGTTTGTTCTTCGGATACATGAACGGAAAGCCGATGTGGTATTTGTGCGCCATCGCCGCAATGGTCGGCACTTTGGCGAGCAGGCGCATCGCGGAAATTTCGCGGTGCTCCGGATTATTGATGTCCAGCGAGTCGTGATAAAAGGCAGACAGCGCGCCCACCACGCCGACCATGACCGCCATCGGATGCGCATCGCGGCGGAACCCGTTGAAGAATTTCGCCATCTGGTCGTGCACCATGGTGTGCTCCTTCACGCTGGCATCGAAGGCGGTTTTTTGCGCGGCATTCGGCAACTCGCCATTCAGCAGCAGGTAGCATACTTCCAGAAAATCAGACTGCTTGGCCAGTTGCTCGATGGGATAGCCGCGGTAGTAAAGCAGGCCGGCATCGCCGTCGATAAAGGCAATCCTGGAAGAGCAGCTTGCCGTGACAAAAAATGCGGGGTCGTAAGTGAACATGCCCAGCTTGCTGATATTGTGAATATCGATCACATCCGGCCCCAGCGTGCCAGACAGGATTGGCAGCTCGATGCTCCTGCCGTCATCCAGAGTCAGTGTCGCAACGCGTTTGTTTTCCATGATCTCCTCCCGAGTAGGTGCGAATGAATTCGCACCTGCAAATTAAACCGCCCTGATCTTTTCCAGCAACGCCTGCTGCTCGCCAAGCGTCGCTTTCAGCCTGCCCGCAATCATGTCCCACAGCGGGTTGTCGGGCATGTCCAGCAACGTCTCGAATGTTTGCCGCCCGGCCTCGTCCAGCTGCTCGTAATGCGTATCGATAAAACGCCCCAGCACGATGTCCAGCTCCAGCAGGCCGCGCCGCGCGCGCCAGCGCACCCGTTCCATGTTTTTCATACCAGGCGTTTGACCATTATGTCCTTGATGTTGCCGATCGCCTCGGTTGGATTGAGTTCCTTCGGACACACATCCACACAGTTCATGATGGTGTGGCAACGGAACAAACGATATGGGTCTTCCAGGTCGTCGAGCCGCTCGCCGGTAGCATGGTCGCGCGTGTCGGCGAGAAAGCGATAGGCCTGCAGCAATCCCGCCGGGCCGACGAATTTGTCCGGGTTCCACCAGAACGACGGGCAGGCGGTGGAGCAGCAACCGCACAGGATGCATTCGTACAGGCCGTTCAGGTGCGCGCGCTGTGCGGGCGATTGCAAGCGCTCGGTTTCCGGCGGCGGGTCGTTGTTGATCAGGTAGGGCTTGATGGAATGGTATTGTCTGAAGAATTGCGTCATGTCCACGATCAGGTCGCGGATCACCGGCAGCCCCGGCAGCGGGCGCAGCGTGACCGGTTCGCTCAGGCTGGACAGCGGCGTGATACACGCCAAGCCGTTGCGCCCGTTGATGTTCATCGCATCCGAGCCGCACACTCCCTCGCGGCAGGATTTGCGCACCGACAGGCTGTCGTCCTGTTCCTTCAGCAGCAGGATAGCATCGAGCAGCATCTTGTCGCCCACCTCGATGTCCAGCTCGTAATCCTGCATGTACGGCGCAGCGTCGGTGTCCGGGTTGTAGCGGTAAATACTGAATTTCATGGTTCAGACCCTAAAGACAAGTTGTCCGCAGATTACGCAGATTCGCGCAGATTAACAGCACGAACCATACGCTTGTATTCCAGCCTACTGCTTCCGAAGTTCAACAGCAAACCTTTCTCTTTGCCGCTCGCCTTCAAATAGTTCAACAACTGTGCTTCATCCCGCGAAGCCAAGCCATCAGTCGCTTTCAATTCGACAACAACCGTATCGAAGCAAATGAAATCGGCTCGATAGCCTGTATTAAGCAATTGGCCGCGATATTGAATCGGTAATTCCACTTCACGCCCATGCGGTATTGCTGCTTTCACAAACTCAATGGATAGCGCCTCCTGGTATACCGCCTCCAGAAATCCATGTCCAAGCTCCCGATGCACTGCCATCGCCGCACCGATAATAGAGTAAGTCTGCTCGTCCCGTTCCATGTGCTGGTTTTAATCTGCGTGAATCTGCGTCATCTGCGGATAAGGCCTTAATACACCCGCGGTTTGAGCGGGAACGATTCCACGGTCAGCGGCTTGAGGCGCACCGGCTTGTAGGCAAGGCGCGGCCCTTCGCTGAAGTACAGGCTGTGCTTCAGCCAGTTCTGGTCATCGCGTTGCGGGAAATCGTCGCGCGCATGGGCGCCGCGACTTTCGGTGCGCGCCGCCGCCGCGACCATGGTCGCCTGCGCGACCTCGATCAGGTTGTCCAGTTCGAGTGCCTCGATGCGCGCAGTGTTGAACACCTTGCTCTTGTCGCGGATTTCGGTGTGCGCGGCGCGCTCGGCGACCTGCCTGATCTGCTCCACACCCTCGGCCAGCAGCTCCGGAAAACGGAACACGCCGCAATGCTTCTGCATGGTCTTGCGCATCGCATCGCCGACTTCGGCGACGCGCTCGCCGTTCTTCTGGTTTTCCAGGCGCGCGAGGCGCACCAGTGAATAGTCGGCGGAGCCGGCCGGCAGCAGCTTGGGGTGCGGATTGCTCTGCAAATCCTCGATGATCTGCCGCGCCGCCTCGCGCCCGAACACCAGCAGGTCGAGCAGCGAATTGCAGCCCAGGCGGTTCGCGCCGTGCACCGACACGCAGGCGCATTCACCGACCGCATACAGGCCGTGCACCACCTCCTCCGGGCCGTGGTGATAGGGCGCGACGACCTGCCCGTGGTAATTGGTGGGGATGCCGCCCATCATGTAATGCGCGGTCGGCACGACGGGGATCGGCGCCTTGGCCGGATCGACATGGGCGAACTTGATGGCGATGTCGCGAATGCCGGGCAGGCGTTGTTTGATCACGTCGTCGCCGATGTGATCCACCTTGAGCAGGATATGGTCGCCGTGCGGGCCGCAGCCGCGCCCTTCCTTGATCTCGGTGGCAATGGCACGCGATACCACGTCGCGGCTGGCAAGGTCCTTCGCGGTCGGCGCGTATCTCGGCATGAAGCGCTCGCCGTCCTTGTTCACCAGATAGCCGCCCTCGCCGCGCACCCCTTCGGAAATCAGCACCCCCGCGCCGTACACGCCGGTGGGATGGAACTGGAAGAACTCCATGTCCTCGAGCGGGATGCCGGCGCGCGCCGCCATGCCCAGCCCGTCGCCGGTGTTGATATAGGCGTTGGTGCTGGACTGGAAGATGCGCCCCGCCCCGCCGGTGGCGAGCAGCGTGGCGCGCGCCTGGAAGATCATTGTCTCGCCGGTCTCGATCTCCATGGCGGTCACGCCGAGCACGTCGCCGTCTGCGTCGCGGATCAGGTCGAGCGCCATCCACTCGATAAAGAAATGCGTGTTGGCCTTTACGTTCTGCTGGTAGAGCGTGTGCAGCAGCGCGTGGCCGGTGCGGTCGGCCGCCGCGCAGGCGCGTTGCACCGGCGTCTTGCCATAGTCCTGCATGTGCCCGCCGAACGGGCGCTGGTATATCTTGCCGGAATCGAGCCGGTCGAACGGCATGCCGAAGTGTTCCAGTTCGTACACCACTTCCGGTGCGGCGCGGCACATGAACTCGATGGCGTCCTGGTCGCCGAGGTAATCCGAGCCCTTCACCGTGTCGTACATGTGCCAGTGCCAGCTGTCCTTGCTGACGTTGCCCAGCGACGCGGCGATGCCGCCCTGCGCCGCGACGGTATGCGAGCGCGTCGGGAACACCTTGGACAGCACCGCCACCTTGAGCCCGGCCTGCGCGAGATGCAGCGCCGCGCGCATCCCCGAGCCGCCAGCCCCGACCACCACCACGTCGAAAGTCCGTTTCGCAACCGCCATCACATCTCCCAAAGAATCTGCACCGCCCAGATGATGTAAAGAATCAGCACCAGTATCACCACCACATGGATCGCCAGGCGCACCCCGGCCGGCTTCACGTAATCCATCACGATATCGCGCACGCCGATCCACGCGTGATAGAACACGCTCAGCAGGAACAGCAGGGTGAAGCTGCGCATCGGCTGGCCGGAGAACAGCGCCGTCCAGATGTCGTAATCCAGATGGGGCTGCAGCAACAGCCAGGCAACCAGCACCGCGCTGTACACGGCCATCAGCACCGCCGTGATGCGCTGGATCAGCCAGTCACGCAGGCCGTAATGCGCGCCCGTCACCACACGGCTCACCATAGCTTCGCTCCGAACAGGACAGTCAGCAGCAGGCTCGCCGCCAGCACCGCCTTGCTGCTGCTGCGCGCCCGCGCCAGGTCGCGCACATAATGCAAATCGATCGCCAGGTAGCGCAGCCCGGCGCAGAAGTGATGCAGGAATGCCCACAGCAGGCCGAGCAACAGCAGCTTCGCCAATGGATGCGCCAGCACGGCCATCAGCTGGGTGTAAGTCTCGATGGAGCGCAAGCTGTCTTGCAGCAGCAGCAGCAGCAACGGCAGCGCGAGAAACAGCAATAAACCGCTGATGCGATGGAGAATGGAGACGAAACCGGGAAGCGGCAGCTTGATGAGATACAAGGCGAGATGCTTCGGGCGTTGTTTGTTCATATTAGTCCCTGCCTGAGGCAATACCGATTTGCGTAATGCTACACCTTTTTCCGTGGCGCGAGAAAATCAAAACAATTATGATTCGGTTTTGTTCGCCCTAGATATTTGCTCACAGGTAAAGAAACATGAAAGCACCCATCCGCATCACCATCACCGGAGCAGCCGGCCAAATCGGCTATGCCACCCTGTTCCGCATCGCCAACGGCGACATGCTGGGGCACGAGCAACCTGTCATCCTGCAATTGCTGGATCTGCCGCAGGCTCAGACGATGCTGCAAGGCGTGATGATGGAGCTGGAGGACTGCGCTTTCCCGCTGCTGCAACAGGTCATCATCACCGACGACCCCAAGGTCGCGTTCAGGGATACCGAGATCGCCCTGCTGATTGGCGCACGGCCGCGCGGCAAGGGCATGGAACGCAAGGACCTCATCGAGGCCAACGGCGCGATCTTCTCCGAGCAGGGCAAGCTGCTCAACGAATATGCGACGCGCCACGTCAAGGTGCTGGTGGTGGGCAATCCCGCCAACACCAACGCGCTGATCGCGATGAAAAATGCCCCCGATCTCGACCCGCGCAACTTCACCTCGATGATGCGCCTCGACCACAACCGCGCCGTCGCGCAAGTCGCGCAGAAACTGTTCCAGCCGATCCACGACATCAAGAAGATGATCGTCTGGGGCAACCACTCCGGCACGCAATATCCCGATCTCGATCATGCCGAAATTCGCGGCAATCTGGTGCGTGACATGCTGCCTGACCTGGGCTGGGTGGAAAAGGAATTCATCCCCACCGTGCAGAAGCGCGGTGCGGCGGTCATCGAGGCGCGCGGCCTGTCCAGCGCGGCAAGCGCCGCGAACGCGGCCATCTCGCATGTCCACGACTGGATGCTCAGCGCGCACCACAACAACTGGGTATCCATGGGCGTGCCGTCCGACGGCAGTTACGGGATTCCCGAAGGCGTGATCTACGGCTTCCCGGTGAGATGCAAACAGGGCGAATACCAGATCGTTCAGGACCTGCCGCTCAGCGAACAGGAACGCGAGCGCATGCAGGACAGCTACCGCGAACTGGTCGAAGAACGCGAGCATGTAAAACACCTGCTGGGATAAGGGCTACACGCAGAAAAATTTAGCGGCGGATGCAACCCAACCGGGGCATCCGCTGTCTGACCTCCCCGAAGCACGGCAAAAATACCCAACGATTGCGTGGAATGCGTATGCCTTCGTTACGCTTCGGCCGTCTGCGGGACATCATTTTTAACGAATCAGGCAACAAGGAAATCAGGGAAATGGCACTATCGATCACCGACGACTGCATCAACTGCGGCCTCTGCGAGCCGGAATGCCCGGTCGGGGCAATCTCGGAGGGCGACTACATCTATGAAATCGACCCGAATAAATGCAACGAGTGCGTGGGCTACTACGACCAGCCGCGTTGCGTCGCCATAGGCCCTATCGATTGCTTCCTCGATGCCAACGGCAAACCGTATCGTCTGCCGCGCCCCTGACAGTCCCATATAGCAGGCTTCCCCTCATCAGAGCTGAGCACGAATGACACTCAGCCATCAGTTTTTGCAGCACCCCAAGCCACCACGCCCCATTGATGGCAGGGCTTACGGAAACATCAGCAAAAACCTTTATTGACAATAATCCCTCAGAGTGGTCTTATGACCCCATAGAAAGTCTGTGTTTTTTCAATCCTGATTTAGTCTTTGCACCGTCTTGATTTAGTCTTTGTTCAGTCTTGGTTTGGTAATGTCACCCGTTACATAACTAAAGGAGGCAGAGAAAATGCAAGTCACACGAAGGCAATTCTTCAAAATCTGCGCCGGAGGGATGGGTATGTCCGGTGTAGCGCTGCTGGGGTTTTCGCCCACCGAGGCACTCGCAGAGGTGCGCCAGTTCAAGCTCACGCGCACTACCGAGACCCGCAACACCTGCCCCTATTGTTCGGTGAGCTGCGGTCTGATCATGCACAGCATGGGAGACCGTGCGAAAAACGCCGCATCCGAGATCATCCACATCGAGGGTGATCCCGATCATCCGGTGAACCGGGGCACGCTGTGCCCCAAAGGTGCTGCGCTGGTGGACTTCATCCACAGCCCGAACAGGCTCAAGTACCCCGAGTATCGCGCCGCCGGCTCGAATGAATGGAAGCGCATCTCCTGGGACGATGCGTTCACCAGGGTGGCCCGGCTGATGAAGGACGACCGCGACAAGAACTTCATCGCCAGGAACGCCGACGGGGCCACGGTGAACCGCTGGATCACCACCGGCTTCCTGGCGGCATCGGCGGCGAGCAGCGAGACCGGCTATATCACCCATAAGGTCGTAAGGAGCCTCGGCGCATTAGCGTTCGATAACCAGGCGCGTGTCTGACACGGACCTACGGTGGCAAGTCTTGCCCCTACGTTCGGCCGCGGCGCGATGACCAATCACTGGGTCGATATCAAGAACGCCAACGTCATCATGGTGATGGGCGGCAATGCCGCCGAAGCGCACCCCTGCGGCTTCAAATGGGTCACCGAGGCCAAGGCGCACAACCAGGCCAAGTTCATCGTCGTCGATCCGCGCTTCACCCGCTCGGCATCGGTGGCGGACTACTACGCCCCGATCCGCACCGGCACGGACATCGCTTTTCTGGGCGGGGTAATCAACTACCTGCTGGCCCAGGGCAAGATCCAGCACGAGTACGTCAAGGCGTACACCGACGCGAGCTTCATCGTGCGCGACGACTACAAGCATGAGGATGGCCTGTTCTCCGGCTACGACGCCAAGACCCGAAAGTACGACAAGACAAGCTGGATGTACGAGATGGGACCGGACGGCTACGCCAAGGTAGACCCGAGCCTGGAGCATCCGCGCTGTGTGTTCAACCTGCTCAAGCAGCACTATTCCCGCTACACGCCCGAGGTGGTGAGCGACATCTGCGGCACCCCGAAGGACCAGTTCCTCAAGGTATGCGAGATGATCGCCACCACTGCAGTGCCGGACCGCACCCTGACCATTCTCTATGCGCTAGGCTGGACGCAGCACTCCACCGGCTCGCAGATGATCCGCACCGCGGCCATGCTGCAGCTGCTGCTGGGCAACATCGGCATGGCGGGCGGCGGCATCAACGCCCTGCGCGGCCACTCCAACATCCAGGGGCAGACCGACCTCGGGCTGCTGTCCAACCTGCTGCCGGGATACATGACCCTGCCGGGCGAAAAGGAAACCGACTACCAGGCCTACATCGGCAAGCGCACCCTCAAGCCCCTGCGGCCGGGGCAACTTTCCTACTGGCAGAACTATCCCAAGTTCCACGTCAGCCTGATGAAGTCCTGGTGGGGCGACGCGGCCACCAAGGAGAACAACTGGTGCTTCGATTACCTGCCGAAGCTCGACAAGGTGTACGACGTGCTCCAGGTGTTCGAACTGATGCACCAGGGCAAGATGAACGGCTACGTCTGCCAGGGCTTCAACCCGGTTGCAGCCTTCCCCAACAAGGCCAAGATCAGCGCGGCGCTCGCCAAGCTCAAGTTTCTGGTGGTGATCGATCCGCTGGCGACCGATACCTCCGAGTTCTGGAAAAACTTCGGCGAGTTCAACGACGTGGATGCGTCCAAAATCCAGACCGAGGTGATCCGGCTGCCCTCCACCTGCTTCGCCGAGGAGGACGGCTCGCTGGTGAACTCGGGGCGGTGGCTGCAATGGCACTGGAAGGGCGCAGCGCCACCCGGCGAGGCGAAGGCCGACCCGGAGATCATTGCCGGCATTTACCTCAAGCTGCGCGAGTTGTACAAGAAGGAAGGCGGAGCCTTCTCCGATCCGCTCCTCAACCTCACCTGGCCCTACAAGATTCCCCACGCCCCCTCTCCTGAGGAGCTGGCTAGGGAATACAACGGCAAGGCGCTGGCCGACCTCACCGATCCCAAGGACCCGACCAAGGTCGTGCTGAAAAAAGGCCAGCAGCTCGATGGCTTCGCCCAGCTCAAGGACGACGGCAGCACCGCCTGCGGCTGCTGGATTTTTTCCGGTGCCTGGACCGAGAAGGGCAACATGATGGCGCGGCGCGACAACTCCGACCCGAGCGGCCTGGGCAATACCCTGAACTGGGCCTTCGCCTGGCCGGCCAACCGGCGGATTTTGTACAACCGCGCATCCGCCGACCCTGCGGGCAAACCCTGGGATGCCAAACGCAAGCTCCTCGGCTGGGACGGAGCCAAGTGGGGAGGAACGGACATCCCGGACTTCAAGGCCGACGCGCCTCCCGGCGACCCCATGAATCCCTTCATCATGAACCCGGAAGGCGTGGCACGTCTGTTCGCCGTGGACAAGATGGCGGAGGGCCCCTTCCCCGAGCATTACGAGCCCTTCGAGACCCCCATCGACACCAACCCGCTCCACCCCAAGACGGTGAGCAATCCGGCGGCACGCGTGTTCAAGGGTGACCTCGATAGCTTTGGCAAGTCCAAGGACTTCCCCTATGCGGGCACCACCTACCGCCTCACCGAGCACTTCCACTTCTGGACCAAGCACACCAGGCTGTCATCCATCATCCAGCCGGAGCAGTTCGTGGAAATCGGCGAGGAGCTGGCCAGGGAAAAGGGCATCAAGGCAGGCGACCGGGTCAAGGTCACTTCCAGCCGCGGCTACATCAAGGCGGTAGCAGTGGTGACCAAGCGCATCAAGCCGCTGCAAGCCAACGGCAAGACAGTCCACCACGTGGGCATTCCGATCCACTGGGGCTTCAAGGGCGTGGCCAAGAACGGTTACATCGCCAACACCCTGACGCCCTTTGTGGGGGACGCCAACACCCAGACGCCGGAGTTCAAGTCGTTCCTTGTGAATATTGAGAAAGCATAGGAGGCGATCATGACACTTCAATCCCTTGATATCCGTCACCGCTCCGCCACCACCACTCCCCCGCCCGGCCAGCGCAAAACGCTGGAGGTGGCCAAGCTGATCGATGTCTCCAAATGCATCGGCTGCAAGGCCTGCCAGGTGGCGTGCATGGAATGGAACGACACGCGCGACGCGATCGGAAACAACAGCGGGATTTACGACAATCCGCGCGACCTCACCGAGAATTCGTGGACCGTGATGCGCTACACCGAAGTGGAATCGGAGCGCGGCCTGGAATGGCTGATCCGCAAGGACGGCTGCATGCACTGCTCCTGGCCGGGCTGCCTCAAGTCCTGCCCGGCACCGGGCGCCATCGTGCAGTACAGCAACGGCATCGTCGATTTCCACGAGGAATACTGCATCGGCTGCGGCTACTGCATCACCGGCTGCCCATTCAACATTCCCCGCATCTCCCAAAAAGACGGCAAGGCATACAAGTGCACCCTGTGCTCCGACCGCGTGGCCGTCGGCCTGGAGCCGGCCTGCGTCAAGACCTGCCCCACCGGCGCGATCGTGTTCGGCAGCAAGGAGGACATGCTCCAGCACGCCGAGGAGCGCATCGTCGATCTCAAATCGCGCGGCTATGCCAACGCCGGCACGTACGATCCGCCCGGGGTAGGCGGCACGCATGTGATGTACGTGCTGCAGCATGCCGACCGCCCGCAAATCTACAACGGGCTGCCCAAAGACCCGCACATCAGTTCGCTGGTCGGCCTGTGGAAAGGCTTCGCCAAGCCGCTGACCTCCTTGGCGATCGGGCTTGTCGCCATCGGCAGCTTCTTCCACTATGTAACGAAAGGGCCGAATGAGGTTTCCGAAGACATCGAGAAGGAGATCGAGCCATGAGACGCAATCCCAATGATCTGGTCCGCTATACCGCCGCCGAGCGCGTCAATCACTGGGCGGTGGCAATAAGCTTCATCCTGCTGGCGCTATCGGGCCTGGCTTTCTTTCATCCCATGTTCTATCCCCTCGTCCAGCTCTTCGGCGGTGGAACCTGGACGCGCATCCTGCATCCCTTCATCGGGGTGTTGATGGCGCTCTCGTTCCTCTCCATGTTCTTCCGTTTCCGGAAATTCAATCTCGTGACGCCCGCCGACCGTGAATGGCTGAGCCATGCCCGCGAACTGGCGGAGGGCAACGAGCTGAACATGCCGAAAATGGGCAAGTACAACGGTGGCCAGAAAATACTGTTCTGGCTGCTGGCGGGCAGCATGGCGATACTGCTCGTGTCCGGAATTGTCATGTGGCGGGCCTATTTCTCGGCGCTGTTCCCGATCGGGCTGATCCGCTTCTCCTCGGTCGCGCACGCGGCCATATCGGCGCTCATGATCATGCTGATCATCGGCCATACCTATCTCGCCATCTGGACCAAGGGCTCCATCCGCGCCATGATATACGGCACCGTCAGCCGCGCTTGGGCAAAGCAGCACCATGCACTCTGGTATCAGGAAATAACAAGGAGCGAAAAATAATGAGCTCGACAATACTGCAACCGGGAGAAATCGAAACACCGGCAAGCAAGATCCCTTTTTTGCGCCTGCCCGAGCGCAAGAGTATTTTCCGGCAACGCGCCCGGCGCCTCAGAGGCCTCGCGGCAAACCACACGATGGCGGATTTCCTGTCTTTCATGGCGCACCTCGCGGATGCACAGCAGGCGGCGCTGGATACCTTCCCCGAGATTCCCCTTCCCGATGCGGAAAAGCTTGGCCTGTGCCGGGAACACGGCATGCCGCCGCTGGCCGCCATGGGCTGGCAGCGCGACCCGGCGTGGCGGGCAATACTGCAAGGGATGATGTTCTGTTTGGCTCCCCATGCCACACCGACGGTGGGAAAGGCGATCCTGAAGCTGCAAGAAATGCCGGATGCCGGCGTGGAAGCCATTGCCGGCAGCATCCTCCGCGCGGATTGCAACGACATGGATCTGGCGCTGGCTCCCCTGGTGGCTTCCGCCCTGCAGGTCTACTGGACACACATGGCGACCACCCTCGGGGAAAGCGCTTTCGCCCGCGGCGGCATCGCCAACCTTTGCCCGGTCTGCGCCTCGGCTCCGGTGGCGAGCACGGTGCGAACCGGCGGCGCCGAACACGGGCTGCGCTATCTCCAGTGTTCGCTGTGCAGCGCTGAGTGGCACATGGTGCGCGTCAAATGCAGCAACTGTGAGGCGACCAGCGGCATCTCCTATTACGGCATCGAGGGCTCCCAAGCCCCGGTCAAGGCGGAGGCCTGCGAAGAGTGCGGCTCCTACCTGAAAATTCTGTACATGGAAAAAGACCCGCACGTGGAACCGGTTGCGGATGACCTTGCTACCCTGACGCTGGACGTGATGATGAACGAGAACGGCCTGCCGCGCAGCGGGCCGAATCTTCTGCTGGTCTCCGCCTGCGATGTCATGGATCATGGGGCGATGTCTCGCCGGTATTCCGCATGAGCACCGCAGCAGCTGCCTCCAGCCTGCTCTCCATTCCCTCGGTAGACCGCGTGCTCAACCTGCCTGCGGTGCACGCGCTCGCGGAGGAGTTCGGCCGCAACGCGGTGCTGGCCGCCACGCGCGCCACCCTGTCGCAGATGCGCGGCAAGGTGGCGCAAGGCGACACTCTGCCGGGCGACGCCTTCGCCGAGCCGCACCTCGCCGCAGCCCTGCGCACCTGGCTGGAGGCGGCCTCGCAGCCCTCATTGCGCGCGGTCTTCAACCTCACCGGCACCGTGCTGCACACCAACCTCGGGCGCGCCTTGCTGCCCGAAGAGGCGATCAGCGCCGTGGCGCAGGCGATGGCCTATCCCTGCAACCTGGAATACGACATCGATGGCGGCGCGCGCGGCGACCGCGACAGCCTGGTCGAGCCGCTGCTGTGCGAACTCACCGGGGCCGAGGCCGCGACGGTGGTCAACAACAATGCCGCCGCAGTATTCCTCGCGCTCAACACCTTCGGCCGGAGCAAGGAGGTGATCGTCTCGCGCGGGGAACTGGTGGAAATCGGCGGTGCCTTCCGCGTACCGGACATCATGAGCCGTTCCGGCGCCAAGCTGAAGGAGGTCGGCACCACCAACCGCACCCACCTCAGAGACTTCGCAGCGGCCGTTTCGCCGAAGACCGGCATGCTGCTCAAGGTGCATACCAGCAACTACGCCATCGTCGGCTTCACCGCCGCCGTGCCCGAGCCGGAGCTCGCGCAACTTGCGCATCAGCATGACCTGCCGTTCATGATCGACCTGGGCAGCGGCACACTGGTCGACCTCACGCGCTGGGGGCTGCCTGCCGAGCCCACGCCGCAGAAATCCCTGGCTGCGGGCGTCGATCTCGTCACCTTCAGCGGCGACAAGCTCCTCGGCGGGCCACAGGCAGGCGTCATCGTCGGGCGGCGCGACCTGATCGCCAAGATCAAAAAAAATCCGCTGAAGCGCGCCCTGCGCCTCGACAAGATGACGCTTGCGGCGCTCGAGGCCATCCTGCGGCTGTATCGCGATCCCGACCGCCTGGCGGAGCGCCTGCCCACCCTCCGCCTGCTGACGCGTCCGGCGAGCGATATCAAGGCCGTTGCCGAACGAGTGCTGCAACCGCTGCAAAACATGCTTGCGGAAGACTACCGCGTTTCGCATTGCGCCTGCTCCAGCCAGATCGGCAGCGGCTCGCTGCCGGTGGAGCGCCTGTCCAGCCACGGCCTCGCCATCCGCCCCGCAAGGAAGGGACGCGGCGAAGGCTCGGCGCTGGAAAAACTCGCCGCCGCCTTCCGCGCCCTGCCCGCCCCGGTGATCGGCCGCATCGAGGATGGCGCGCTGATCCTGGACCTGCGTTGCCTGGAGGATGAGACCGGGTTCGTGGCGCAACTGGAAAAATTCAGCCTGGAGGCAAAGAGCTAGGATGATTTTCGCTGCGCAATTTTCCTCATTCAAAAAAATTCCTGCATGATCGTCGGCACCGCGGGCCACATCGACCACGGCAAAACTTCCCTGGTGAAGGCGCTCACCGGCGTGGATACCGACCGCCTCAAGGAGGAAAAGGCGCGCGGCATCACGCTCGACCTCGGCTACGCCTACTCGCCCCTGCCCGGCGGCGGAGTGCTCGGGTTCATCGACGTGCCGGGCCACGAAAAGCTGGTGCACAACATGCTCGCGGGAGCGACCGGCATCGACTTCATGCTGCTGGCGGTGGCCGCCGACGACGGCCCCATGCCGCAGACCCGCGAACACCTGCAGATCCTCAGCCTGCTCGGCCTGACGCGCGGCGCGGTGGCGCTGACCAAAACCGATCGTGTGACGAAGCAGCGCCTCGACGAAGCCTATTCCGAAGTGGCATCGTTGCTGAGAGAAACTCCGCTGGAAGGCAGCCCAATCTTTCCACTCTCTGCGGTCAGCGGCGAAGGGGTGGAACTGCTGCGTCAATATCTGGAGGAAGCCGCATCCGCTTTGCCGCCTCGCCCAGCTGCGGGAAATTTCCGGCTGGCGGTGGATCGCTGCTTCACCTTGGCCGGCACCGGCACGGTGGTCACGGGCACGGTGTTTTCAGGGACGGTGCGGACAGGCGACCATCTGCTGCTGTCGCCTTCCGGCATCGCGGTGCGGGTGCGCAGCATCCATGCGCAAAACCGCCCGGCGGAAACCGGATGGACGGGCCAGCGCTGCGCGCTCAACCTGGCGGGAACGGATTTCGACAAGCACGACGTGCGCCGCGGCGATTGGGTTCTGGCCGAAGCCGCACATGCACCGACGCAGCGTCTCGACGTGCGGCTGCATCTGCTGCCCGGCACGGAACGCGCGCTGCACCACTGGTCGCCGGTGCACTTTCATCTCGGCTCGATCGATGTCACGGCGCGGGTGGCGCTGCTGGGGCACGACAGGCTCGATGCGGGGGCCAGCGGCTTGGCACAGGTAGTGCTGGACCGTCCGATCGGCGCGCTGCGCGGCGACCGCTTCATCATCCGCGACCAGTCCGCGAGCCGCACCATCGGCGGCGGCATGGTGCTCGACCCTTTCCCGCCGGCGCGCAAACGCCGCACACCGGAACGCCTCGCCGTGCTTGCCGCGCTTGAGCAGCCAGACACCCGGGCGGCATTGCAGGGCCTGCTCGACGCCACCCCCAACGGAGTCGACCTGGAGCGCTTCGCCCTCTCCGCCAACCTCAGCCCGGAAGAAACCGCAGCGCTGCGCCGCGCTGTGCCTCTGACCGAAGCGAACGGCACCGCCTTCCCGGTGCCCGCCTGGAATGCCTTGCGGCAGGCCGTGCTGGATAGTCTCGCGGAGGCGCACCGGCTGTCTCCCGATATGCTCGGGCCGGATGCAAGCAGCCTGCGCCGCTTGACCGCGCCGCGCCTGCCGCACGCCGTCTTCGCCAGCCTGCTTAAGCAGTTGCGCGAGGAGGAGCGCATCACCCAGAGCGGCCCCTGGCTGCACTTGCCGGAGCATCGCATTGTGCTTTCCGCCGGAGATCAGAAACTCTGGCACAAAGTAGCGCCGCTGCTGCTGGAGCAACCCTTCCAGCCGCCTCGGGTGCGCGACCTGGCCAATGCCCTGCAGGTGGAGGAAGCGCGCATGCGGCTGCTGTTGCAGCAACTGGCGGCGATGGGGGAAGTTTACCGCGTGGCCCACGACCATTACTTCATGCCGCAATCGGTCGGGCAGCTTGCCGCCATCATCCGCGAAATCGCGGCGGAGCAGGCGGACGGCAAGATCACGGCAGCCCTGTTCCGCGACCGGATCGGCACGGGGCGCAAGCTCGCCATCCAGATACTGGAATTTTTCGACGCCAGCGCCGTGACCCGGCGCGCGGGCGACGCGCATCACCTGCGCTGAGGCGTTTGATATATCCTAGGCACTGTCAGTCGAGGTTGATTTAGCGTATTGGAAGAGATGCGTTCCCCGGTGGGGCGGCCAGACTTCAAATCTGGCAAGGGCCGTCAGTCGGTTCTTGGTGGGTTCGACTCCCACTCTTTTCCGCCAGCGATTTCAGCCGCCCCCCCCTTCGCCCTTGGTACGGATAACACCACGCGCGTGCAGCATCGCACGCGCATCCGGCGTGACTAGGACATCTTGCCGATCTTTATGCGCCATTCCGCCGGGCCGGTTTCGTGCACCGAGGTGCCGTTGCTGTCCACCGCCACCGTGACCGGCATGTCCTGCACGGTGAATTCGTAGATGGCTTCCATGCCGAGGTCAGCGAAGGCCAGCACCTTCGATGCCTTGATCGCCTTGGACACGAGGTAGGCCGCACCGCCCACGGCCATCAGGTACACGGCCTTGTTGCGCTTGATGGCTTCGATGGCCTCGGGACCGCGCTCGGATTTGCCGACCATGCCGATCAGGCCGGTCTTTTCCAGCATCATGCCGGTGAACTTGTCCATGCGCGTCGCGGTGGTGGGGCCGGCGGGGCCGACCACTTCGTCGCGCACCGGGTCGACCGGGCCGACGTAGTAGATGAAGCGGTTGGTGAAGTCCACCGGCAGCTTCTCGCCCTTCGCGAGCATGTCGGCGATGCGCTTGTGCGCGGCGTCGCGCCCGGTGAGCAGCTTGCCGGAGAGCAGCAGCGTCTCGCCGGGTTTCCAGCTCGCCAGTTCCTCGCGCGTGACGGTGTCGAGATTGACGCGGCGCGAATCGGCGGAGGCATGCCATTCGATCTTCGGCCAGTCGTCGAGCGAGGGAGGCACAAGCTCGGCCGGGCCGCTGCCGTCGAGGGTAAAGTGGACATGGCGCGTCGCGGCGCAGTTCGGGATCATCGCGACCGGCAGGCTCGCGGCATGGGTCGGGTAGTCCATGATCTTCACGTCCACCACGGTGGTGAGGCCGCCCAGCCCCTGCGCGCCGATGCCCAGCGCGTTGATCTTATCGAACAGTTCCAGGCGCAGTTCCTCGATGCGATTCTTCGCGCCGCGCGCCTGCAGTTCCTGGATATCCACCGGCTCCATCAGCGCTTCCTTGGCGAGCAGCATGGCCTTCTCCGCCGTGCCGCCGATGCCGATGCCCAGTATCCCGGGCGGGCACCAGCCCGCACCCATTTCGGGCAAGGTCTCCAGCACCCAGTCCACGATGCTGTCCGAGGGATTGAGCGCGGCGAACGCGGATTTGTTCTCCGAACCGCCGCCTTTCGCGGCGAGCGTTATTTCCACCTTGTCGCCGGGGACGATCTCGAAATGGATCACCGCGGGCGTGTTGTCCTTCGTGTTCTTGCGCGCGCCAGCCGGGTCGGCGAGCACCGAAGCGCGCAGCGTGTTGTCCGGGTTCAGGTAGGCGCGGCGCACGCCTTCGTTGACCATGTCGGCAACGCTCATCTTCGCATCGTCCCAGCGCACGTTCATGCCCACCTTGACGAAGGCCGTCACGATGCCGGTGTCCTGGCAGATCGGCCGGTGCCCTTGCGCGCTCATGCGCGAGTTGGTGAGAATCTGCGCGATCGCATCGCGCGCGGCAGGCGACTGCTCGCGCTCGTAGGCCTTGCCCAGCGCCTGGATGTAGTCGAGCGGGTGGTAGTAGGAGATGTATTGCAGTGCGTCGGCGACGCTGGAGATGAGGTCTTCCTGGCGAATGGTAGTCATGTGATTAAGTTTCAGGTTGGTAAATATGTACAGATTTCTTCAGATGGCAGATAGCCGCTCAACTGTATCCGGGTAGCGTTCAACCAGACGGATCAGAATAGCAGCCTGGGCATTCGGGCTGGCCCTGCCCTGCTCCCAGTTTTCCAGTGTGCGTTCGTTGGTGCGCAGGTATCTGGCGAATACAGTTCGCGACAAGTGCAGCTTCTCCCGCAGATTGAGCAACTCTTGCGGGGTAATGGTAAGAGCGGGTTTCTTTTCCACCACATGCTGGCGCAAGGTGATCTTGCCTTCGCGTGCAGATTCGAGTGCGGTGAAACCCTCTTTCAATTCGTTAAACAGGTTGCGTTTCATTTGATCCTCCTTGCGTCCAATTCCTGCTTGAGCAGCTCCTTCAGGATTTTGCGTTGTGCGGCGGTCAAGTCATCCATCTCGTCTTTGTTGTACACGGTAAATAACCAGAACTGTTTTCCTGATTGCCACCAGAAATAAATCACGCGAAGCCCGCCACGTTTGCCTTTACCCCGTTTTTCGTCGGCATAACGTATCTTGCGCAATCCGCCCGTACCTTCGATCACGTCGCCGGCTTCCGGGTTATCCATCAGCATTTTTTGAAATGCGCGGAAATTCTCGTCGCTCAGATAACCCTGCCGATGCCGCTCGAATGGCGGCAACTCAATGAAGGTAGCTCTCATGGGATAAATATACGCAAATTGCGTAGGTTGTGTCAAGAAATTCTAAGGTTTAATCCGAAGCCGCCCGTCTGCCATTGCGGGCATGAAACCCGGTCCCACGCTAGAATGAGCCATTTTCCGGTTAGCCGCCGAACATCCAGGGCCCCCTCATGACTGAAGAACGTCTAGAAAACATCGAAGCAAAAATCACCTTCCAGGAAGACCTGATCGAGGAACTGAACAAAACGATCTATCAGCAGCAAAAAAGGCTGGAACGGCTTGAAGCGATTTGTGAAGCGCTCGCAAGACAAATCCAGTCGCTGGCTGAAGCGGGGAACGAGGGCAAGCCCGCGAGCGAAAGGCCGCCGCATTATTAGCATTTAGCCCCGCTGCGAAAACCGCCCTCCCATTGTTATCAAGAAACCTTGCTGAAAATAGCGATTAGCCATGCTGAACAAACTGAATGTCTTCCTCTCTTCGATCATTACCCCCGCCAGCGCGGAGAGCCGCCCCGAACACACCCTGCAACTGGCGACTGCCGTGCTGCTGATCGAAGTCATGCAGTCGGATGCCGACAGCACCGATCAGGAGCAGGCCACGGTACTGAAAATCCTCAAGGAAAGGTTTGGTCTAGCGGATGCGGAAGTGGCGCA
>CAYNYH010000010.1:0-29953 GCA_964401425.1 uncultured Gallionella sp.
TGGTGGATGCGATGGTCGCCGCGGCGGACGACAAAGTCAGCGCGGCGGAATGCGAGGCCATCGAGCGCTCCGCCTGCCCGACTTGCGGCTCCTGCTCAGGCATGTTCACGGCCAATTCGATGAACTGCCTGGCCGAAGCATTGGGCCTGGCGTTGCCCGGCAACGGCTCGATGGTGGCGACGCACGCCGAGCGCAAACAGTTGTTCCTGCGTGCCGGACGCACCATCGTCGAGTTGTGCAAACGCTATTACGAGCAGGAAGATACCGGCGTGCTGCCGCGCTCCATCGCCACCTTTGAGGCGTTCGAAAACGCCATGACGCTGGACATCTCGATGGGCGGCTCGACCAATACCGTGCTGCACCTGCTGGCAATCGCGCGCGAGGCGGAAGTGGATTTCACCATGCGCGATATGGACCGCCTGTCGCGCCATGTGCCGACCCTGTGCAAGGTCGCGCCCTCCTCCGAATACCACATGGAAGACGTGCACCGCGCCGGCGGCATCTCGGCGATCCTCGGCGAGCTGGATCGCGCCGGCCTGCTGCACGCCGGCGCCAAGACGATACACAGCCCTACCCTGCGCGATGCGTTCAAACAGTGGGACATCGCGCAGACCAGCGATGAGGAAGTGAAAAAATTCTTCCGCGCCGCGCCCGGCGGGATCGTCACCACCCTCGCCTTTTCGCAGTCCATGCTCTACCCGGAACTCGACACCGACCGGGCCAACGGCTGCATCCGCGACAAGGCGCATGCCTATTCGCAGGACGGCGGGCTGGCCGTACTGTACGGCAACATCGCGCTGGACGGCTGCATCGTGAAGACCGCCGGGGTAGACGAAAGCATCCTGAAATTCACCGGCCGTGCGCGGGTATTCGAAAGCCAGGACGACGCGGTGGCGGGGATCCTCGCCGACCGGATCGTGGCGGGCGACGTGGTGGTGATCCGCTACGAAGGTCCGAAGGGCGGGCCGGGGATGCAGGAAATGCTCTACCCCACCAGCTACCTGAAGTCGAAGGAGCTGGGTACGGTGTGCGCGCTGCTCACCGACGGGCGCTTCTCCGGCGGCACCTCAGGCCTCTCCATCGGCCATGTCTCGCCGGAAGCCGCGCGCGGCGGCGCGATCGGCCTGGTGGAGGAAGGCGACACCATCGAGATCGACATTCCGCAGCGCCGCATCGCACTGGCGGTTTCCGATGCGGAAATGCAACGCCGCCGCGCCGCGATGGAGGCAAAAGGCGGCAAGGCCTGGCAGCCGGTCAGCCGCCAGCGGCAGGTGTCCGCCGCACTGCGGGCCTACGCCGCCATGACAACCAGTGCCGACAAGGGCGCGGTGCGCGACGTGTCACAGGTCGAAGGAAAATAATCGTGGCAACGTCGCAGTCATTGAATGCGCAATTCGGCATTCCCGGACGACTGAGCTTCCGTGACGACGCCAGCGGGCTGGTCATTGCCGAAATCGACAATGACCAGGCAACCGCCTCGCTGTGCCTGCAGGGCGCGCACCTGATGACCTGGCACCCACGGAGCCAGGCCGTGCCGGTGCTGTGGCTGTCGCGCGACGCCAGGCTGGCACCCGGCAAATCGATCCGCGGCGGCGTGCCGGTATGCTGGCCATGGTTCGGCGTGCATGCCGAAGCCGGTTTCCCGGCCCACGGCTACGCGCGCACCGTACCCTGGCAGGTAATCGAATCCGGCAGCGAGCCGAGTGGTGCGACGCGCCTGACGCTGCGCCTGATCGAGAGCGAAAAAACCCGGGCGCAGTGGCCGTACGCAGCGCGGCTCGAACTGACCGTAATCGTCGGCGCGACGCTACGCATGGAGCTCGCGACCGAGAACACCGGCGCCTCGGATATTTTGATCAGCGAAGCCCTGCATGCCTATTTCCGGATCGGCGACATCGGCGCAGTGCGCGCGACCGGCCTGTCGGGCTGCGACTACTGGGACAAGGTAGGCGGCTCGACACTCAAAAAACAAGATGGCACAATTCGACTTGCAGGCGAAACCGACCGTGTGTACATCAACACCGCCACGGAATGCGGGATCGAGGACGACAGGCTGAAGCGGCGCATTCGCGTCGCCAAGTCCGGCAGCCTTTCCACCGTGGTGTGGACGCCTTGGACGGCCAAGGCCGAGAGGATGGGCGACTTGGGACAGCCGGACGGCTGGCGCGAGATGCTGTGCGTGGAATCGGCCAATGCCATTGATAATGCGGTGCTTGTCGCGGCGGGAACCAGGCACACCCTGATCGTCGAATACCGCGCAGAATCGTTGTAGATATTTTTTAATTGTTTGATCAGAAAATCTAGACAGGGAGAATCATGCGTATTCGAAATATCTTGCTGGCATCGCTGTTGATTGCGCTGTACGGTTGCCAGCCGGAAGTACCCAAGGAACATGCCGCCAAGTCAGACCAATGGCTACTGGCGGACAAAACCGGTTGCTTCATGTGCCATAAAACCGGCAAGAATCTGCTTGGTCCGGCATGGGAGAATGTATCCGAGCGCTACAGAAACAACCCGGATGCCGAAGCCCACCTGATGAACAAGATCCTCAATGGCGGCGCCGGGGCATGGAGCAGCCGGGACATGCCGGCCTACGATGAAAGCCTGCTAACCACGCCGAATCGCAAGATCCTGGTCAAATATATCCTGTCCTTGCGATAAGCCCGGGTGGGAGCAACCCTGAGAAGCTGTTCAGCCCGAGCGGCGAGCGGAATGAGGTAAGCGGGCATGGCGAGTGCCATGCCCGCCAAGTATTACGGTAGCGTCCTCGCGAGGCGGAAGCCCATGGTGCCGAAACGGTAATCGGATTCGCTTCCGCCGCGCTTGGCCGCGGTCTGAGCATAACTCCAGCCGCCGCCGCGTGGCACGCGCAGCAGGCTATCCCCTTGCCATGCGCTGCCGTCCGTGGGGGCATCCTTGTAGCTGTCGTGGTAGACGTCTTCCACCCATTCCCATACGTTGCCGCTCATGTCGTACAGCCCCCAGGCGTTCGGCTGCCTGGTTGCAACCGGATTGGTCGTCTTGCCGCTGTTACCCGCCGGTTTCGCCAGTCCGCCATACCAGCCTAGGGAGTCCAGATTGTCGCCACCGCAGTAGGCATGCGTACCTCCCGCGCGGCAGGCGTATTCCCATTCCGCTTCGCTAGGCAGGCGGTATTTTTTCCCGGTCTTGGCGTTGAACTTCTCGAGGAAAGTCTGGATATCGTCCCAGCTCACCTGTTCCACCGGGCAATTGTCGCCGCAGGTGGCGAACTTGCTGGGGTTGTTGCCCATGATCGCTTTCCACAGGCCTTGCGTGACTTCGGTCTTGCCTATCGCAAAGGCACTCTTGATGGTTACACGGTGCACGGGTTTTTCGTTGTCGTCGCCGCTATTCGAACCCATGTCGAAGCTTCCCGCCGGGATCACCACCATCTCGGGACAGTCGGCGCAGTCCTTGAAAACCTTGCCAGCCGGTTTGCGCTCGTCTTTCGCATGAGCCTGAAGCGAGATGAATGCCAGTACCATCAAGATAATTCTAAACACCTTCACTTTGTTCTCCTGTAAGTCAATATTGCAGCTTCGCAGCATCGTTAGGTTGGATTGGGTTCCTCGACAAGCCTGATGTAGCCGTTTCGGTCATGTACTGCCATTACGCCAGTTGAACTGGTTTTATTTTTCGGCCTGATCGCAAAATTTTACTACAGTCGGCGGCCTCATCGAAATAGCCTCATGCATTTCAACATGAAGGCGGACACAGAATACTCAGGAACTACAGGTCGGAATCCGCCATGCGTTTCTTGAAGGCAGTCCACAAATCCCGCAAAAAACAATAGCTGTAGTAGATAGCGAAACCAAGAAACGCTCCCAGCATGAGAGTCCAATACCACATTTCAAGAATATTGTTGATCATTCGCCTTGCCCTCCAGGGTGAGTGAGCGCAATTGTAACGCAGTGACCGAACCGGAGCGGATATTGCATTTCAATATCCATCCAGTCGCAGCATCCCCCGCTTACAGTGGGTATGCAGCCGCCTCGCCCGGCTTTCCCGTTTCTCCGCGCCTGTTGCGTTCGGAGGATGGCCAATGCCGCGCTCCCAGGATGCGGTTCGCCACGGCATGGCCGCAGGCAAGGCGGTCGCGCACCGACACCCCTCCCCGGTAGTTGGCCTCGAGGTGGAGGCCAGGAAGATGCTGCAGGCGTGCCGCAATCGCCTGCAGGCGCGCCTGGTAGGCGCCGTGATACAGCGGCAGCGCCTCCCGGTGCCGGTCGATGTGCACCATCTCCGGGTCGGCTTTCAAGCCGATCAGCGGGCGCAGCGTTCCGAGTACCTCGTCCGCGAGACGCTCGTCGTCCCAGTCCGCCACCTGGGGCGCGCGCGCGCCGCCCAGATAGGAAGTCAGCAGGACTTTGCCCGGCGGCGCGCGGTCCGGGAACAGGGTGCTCATCCACAGATTGCCCGTGAGGGTGGCGCTTTCCCGCTTCGGCGCCAGGAAGCCGGTGCCATCCAGCGCATGCCCCACCGCATCGCGCGCCAGCCCCATGTGCACCACGGTTACACCGGCGTAGCCGATGCCGCACAGCAATTCCGCGAGTTCGCCGTCCAGCGGATTGACCAGTGTAGCCGCTGCGGGGGCCGGTGCCGCCACGATCACCTGGCTTGCGGATACGGTGCGCTGCCCATACATTGTCGCCGCCGCGGCCTGCCAGCCGCCCCGTTCGCGCACCAGCTTCTGCGCAGTATGGCCGGTGCGCAGATCGATGCCGGGCGTCCTGGCCAGCGTCTCCGCCAGCGTAACCATGCCGCCACGGAAGGAAAAGGCTTCGGTGATGCTGGCCGCACGTTTATGCAATACGCGGTTGACCAGCACCCCGGCAGCGATGCTGCCATAGCGTTGCTCCAGCGCGACCAGGCGCGGCAGGACGGCGGCGGCGCTGGCCTGCTCCGCATCCGCCGCCAGCATGCCGGCGACGAAAGGCTCCATGGCTTTCTCCAATATCTCGCGCCCCAGCCGGCGGGTGATGAACTCGCTGACCGGCTCGTCGGCCCGCCCTCCGGAGAATACAAACGGTTCGGCGAGCAGGCGCAGCTTGCCGCGCAGGCTCCACAGGGGTGAGGCCACCATCGCGCCCAGGCGCATCGGTAGCGCTTGCAGACGCCCTCCATGCAGCAGGTAACGGTGCGCCTCGGCGGCAGGCAGGCGGGTGGTCTTTGCCGGTTCCAGCCCCGCCTCGCGCACCAGTTCCGCAACCTCGGGGCGAAAATTCAACACCATGGACGCCGCGCGTTCGGTGAGATAGCCGTCACGCCTTGTGCTCGCAATCTTGCCGCCCGGCCGTTCACCAGCCTCCCAGACTTCGACGGACAGGCCGCTACGCACCAGCCACCAGGCCGAGGCCAGCCCCGAGATGCCGCCGCCGATAATCAGTACGTCAACTTTATCCATCGCTGTCCTGCTTGTTTGCCTTGAGCTGCGCCTTCATCTTTTCGAGCAAGTCCTGGCCCAGCAAGTCGCCGGGATTTTCGCGCGCCGCAACGAAGCTGCGGATGGTATCAAAACGTTTGTCGGCTTCGGGATTTTCCCTGAGGCGCGGCACGCGCTCGCGCGCGATCGCGTAGGCATCGAAGCTCAGCTCCTGCATCCCGAAACCCTTCATGCGCTGCACCGCGCGCATCATCGCGCTGTTGCGAAAGCGCGTCAGGTCACCGGAGGTGATGCGCGCCAGCCCTTCCTTGCGCGCATTGAATTCGGCGGCCTTCTTGATGCCCGCGCGGATGAAGTCCGGCGCGGACAACACGCGCACCAGCGCATCCTCATCCCATTCCACGCCGCCGGTCAGTTGGGCGATGGCTGCCTCGACATCGGCCCGCTCCACCGCCGTGGCGTGTCTCTTGTTAGCAAATTGTTCCGCCGCGCTTTCCAGCGCGGGCGCGACGAACATGCGCACTTGGGACGTTTTGCAGGCGAGAAATTCCTTTAACAACCGATCCGCTTCTTCCGCCCATGAAAGGCTGCGGACGGGCTGCTGTTCCGCTTCCAGCCGGTCCAGAAGCTTGACGTTGACTTCCAGCCTGCCCTCGGAACGGGCAATCTCTTCGGCAATCGCGCGCACCCCTTGCTGCAGGAAGTCGGGCATGGCGGCGAGACGCTTTCTCGCCTCCTCGCTCCAGGGCAGCGCATCGCTGGTTGCCTGTTGCCCTGCTTCATCGCGCGCAGTTGGCCGCGGTGGCCCGTTGCTGCCGAAGCGCCTTGCGGCCAGGGTCGCAAGATGCTCTTCGGTCACCACGTGCAAACCCAATTTGAGCACATAACTTTCGGCACGGTTCCTGACCATCTTGCGCAAAAAGGAAGGGACGCGCGCCAAGCGCTTCTCCGCCTCCTCGCTCCAGGCAAGTTCCCCAGGCTGTTCGATCAGCGGCTCGATGACCGCAGCCCCATCGGGCACATGGACGCACCAGGGATCGGTATCCATCAGGCTGTCGCCCATCGCGAGCGGCCGCGCCCGGCAGCCGCCGCACAGCTTCCTGAATTCGCAACTGCCGCACTTACCCTGCAGCATGGGATTGCGCAGCGATCGGAAGGTGGGCGACTGATTCCAGATATCCCAGAATTTCTTGTCGCGGATGTTGCCTTCCTCGGCCGGGATATAGGGGCAGGCCGTGACGCCGCCTTCCGGCGTGATGCGGCAGTAATGGATGCCCGCGAGGCAGCCGCCGCCTTCGTAGCCGGCGGCGCGGGTGAGCGTCGATGCGGGGTCGCGCTGATAGGCGATGCGCTTGTAATGCGGCGCGCAGCGCGCGCGGATGAGCAGGTCCCGGCTCTGCTCCTGAGCGGCCACCAGCTGGTTGAGCACCCTTTCATAGGTGATGGGGCTGATGTCCGACATGGATTCGCCGCGCCCGGTGCAGACCAGAAAAAACACGTTCAGCACCCGCGCGCCCGCAGCGCGGGCAAAGGCTATCATGGACGGGACTTCACCGGCATTGGCTTCGGTGACGGAGAAATGGATCTGGAAAGGCAAGCCATGGCGCTTGCAGGATTCAATTCCTGCCATGGTTTTTTCCCAAGCACCGGGCAACCCGCGGAAGGCATCATGCTTCCCGGGATCGAGGGAATCGACACTGATGCCGACGCCCATCGTTCCGGCGGTCTTCAGCGACTGCACGCGCCTCTCGGTGAGCGCCACGCCGTTCGTCCCCACCACCATCGCAAGGCCGCGCCCGGCGCCATGCGCCACCAGCTCCTCCAGATCGCCGCGCAGCAACGGCTCGCCGCCGGTAAGCACGACCATGGTTTCCGTGCTGTGGCCCGCAATGTCGTCCAGCAGGCCACGCACCTCTTCCGTAGTCAGTTCGCCCTCGCCGCCCTGCTTCAGGGTTTCCGCATCCATATAACAATGAGCGCAGGCGAGGTTGCAGCGTTTGGTCAGGTTGATGGCAAGCAGAAATAAATCGTTTGTGGTGCTGAGCGCATTCATTATCGGGAACCTATAAATCCAAATCGCAGTCATCTGCACACGGCTTGCCTGCTGCTTCATTTCAACACGGCGCCAAGCAATAAACCTTCACTTGCGTATCATAAATATAGCGGATTGTGATCGGTTCCTTGCATTGGGGCCATTAAAAAAATGGCTCACGACCGATGCCATACAGCACGTTACAAGACAAGCCGGAGCTGCTGCGTAGTCTACGTCAGGGTAACAAAGCCGGCGATCTGCTGCAGAAGTTCATCTTCCTGGTAAGGCTTGCCGAGGTAGGCATTCGCGCCCAGTTGCATCGCATAGTCGCGGTGCTTGTCCGCCGCGCGCGAGGTAATCATGATGATGGGCAGGTGTTGCGTTTTGGCATCGCGGCGCAGGTGCTTGGTCAGTTCAAAGCCGTCCATGCGCGGCATTTCAATATCCAGCAACATCACGTCCGGGAGGGTTTCACCGACCTGTTCCAGCGCATCCATACCGTCCTTCGCGGTGGCAACCCTGTAGCCGGCACGCGTCAGCAGCCGGGTGGTGACCTTGCGCACGGTCAGCGAGTCGTCCACTACCATCACCAGCGGTTGTGCAGGCGGCTCTTCCGGCGCGGCTTTGCCGGGCGGGAGCGCCGCAACGCGCTGCGCCAGTTGCGCCGGGTTCAGGATCAGCGCCACCACCCCGTTGCCCAGCACGGTCGCACCGGCGATGACCGGCAACCGTGCCAATTGCGGACCGGTGTTCTTCACCACCGCTTCCTGATTGCCCAGCAGCCCGTCGACATGCAGGGCGATGCGCTGCTCGCCGCTGCGCAGCAGCACCAGCGGATTGTACTTCTGCTCTTCCGGTTCGCGCCCGCTATCGCCGAGCAGGTGCGGCAGGCAATGCAGCGGGTAGGAGTGCCCCTGCCACTCAATCTGGCGGTCGCGATAAAACTGCGCCAATTCAGCCGGTTTAACCTGGCGCACCTGCTCCACCATGCTGGATGGGATCGCATAAGTCTCCTTGCCGGAACGCACCATCAGTACATGCGTGACCGCCAGCGTGAGCGGCAAGTAAATGTTAAAGCGCGTCCCCAGCCCTTTCTGCGATTTCACCTCGATGCGCCCGCCCAGCGCAACGATTTCGCCGTGCACCACGTCCAGGCCGATGCCGCGCCCCGCAACTTCTGTCACCTCAGCCGCCGTGGAAATGCCCGAGGTAAAAATCAGCCGCGCAAGCCGCTCGTCGCCGGCCGTCTCGTCCGTCTTGAGCATGCCCATGGCGATCGCCTTTTCGCGCAATGCGGCGAAATCCAGCCCCGCGCCGTCATCGCCGAACTCGAACATCACCTCGTTGCCTTCGTGGCGCAAGCTCAGGCGGATTTCGCCGATGGGATTCTTGCCGCGCTGCACGCGCACCGTTTCGCTTTCGATGCCGTGCACCAGCGCATTGCGTAGCAGGTGCTCAAAGGGTGCGGTCATTCTTTCCAGCATGCTGCGGTCCAGCTCCAGCTCCGTACCGAGAAGTTCGAGGTTGGCACGCTTGTTCAGCTCCTTCGCCGCCTGCCGCACGACGCGATACAGGCGTTCGGCTATGCTGGCGAACGGCACCATGCGCACATTCATCAGGTTCTGCTGCAACTCGCGGTTCTGGCGCGACTGCGCCGCCAGCGCGGCAGCCGTCGCATCGAAATTTTTCAGCAGCGCCTGCTGCACGGTCTGCACATCATGCACGCTCTCATTCATGAAACGCGTCAATTCCTGCAGGCGGGTAAAGCGGTCGAATTCCAGCGGATCGAACTGTTCTGCGCTGCCTGAAGTCAATGAGGCATGCGCCTGCATCCGGCTTTCCGCCTGCATCTCGATTTCGCGCAATTGCCTGCGCAGGCGCACCACGCTGCCGGTCAATTCCAGCAAGCCTTCCTTGAAGGCGCGCATTTCGGTTTCCATGCGCGAGCGCGCCATGCTGATTTCGCCGGCCTCGCTGGACAGCAGGTCGATGAGATCGGCACGCACGCGCAGCCTTCCGCCGCCTTCGGGTGCGCGCTGTTCCTTCCTGCGCTCGACGCCCGTGTATCCGGCCGCATATCGTCCGGTGCCGGCCACACCGCTGCGCAGTTTTTCGCTCAGGCCGGCGATGCGGTCGAGGTTGCTTTCCAGTGCATCCAGAAGTTCCGCCCGCGCAGCCGCTTGGGTGGCGGACAATACCTGCTCCTCCATTTCGTGCGCGATGCTGCCGATGCGCATCGTGCCCGCCATGCGCGCGCTGCCCTTGAGGGTGTGCAGCAGTTGCAACAACCGTTGCGGCTGCAGTTCGCCGCCGGGCTGATCACGCCAAGTGCGCAGCCCTGCGCCTATCTGCGTGCATAACTCGTCCGCCTCCTCCAGGAAGACAGGCAGCATTTGCGCATCGATATCGTCGCGAATTTGCGGCTTTTCCGCCGCGGTGATGCCCACTGGCGCGGCTGAAGCAGCCTGAGGCGGAGGAGGAACAGGGGCCACCGCTGCTTCTTTTGGCGGCGGCGGTGGCGGGACGGCTTCTTTTTCGGGAACTGCCGCAGGCTCACCTCTTGCAGGCTGTTCCGCAGCCTCCCCTGCCTCGACACCATTCTCGATCTGCTGCGCTGCGAAGGCCAGGTCTTGCGCCTCGATGCTCACCCCACCCTGACTGTTGAGCGCATCCACCCAGCCGGTGAATCGCTGTTCCGCTTCGGCGATGAAGCGCAGCAATCCGGGGGTGATAGGCCTATTGTCCTGCAGCCACTTATTCAGCGCGCGCTCGACATTCCACGCAACTTCGCCGAGGTCGGTCAGGCCAACCATGCGCCCGCTGCCCTTGAGAGTGTGAAAGCCGCGCCGGATGTTCACCAGGGGCTCGCGGCTGAGGTGCAGCCGGCAGGCTTCCAGGTTGTTGCGCATGGTATGCAGTACTTCCTGCGCCTCTTCCAGGAACACCTCGAGCAATTCCTGGTCTTCGCCTGCCGGGTACGGCATCTCGGCGGCGAGGGGCGGCTCGGATGCAATGGCTGGCACTGCTGCGGGAGCCTGCTGCAGTTTCGCCATCCAGTTCAATGCCGTTTGCAATGAGGAAGCATCGCCTGCCTCGCTCCGCGCCAGGTGACGCAGGTAATTTTGCAGCGTATTCACCGCACCGGACAGGGCATGGTCATCCGCCGGCTCCGGAACATCGTCGCTTTGCGCGAAACGGCGGATGCCGCCCTGGATGGCGGCCAGCAACTGCCCCGCCTGCTCCAGGGACACGATGTGCATGCCGCCCCGGATCTGGCCGGACAGGCGCAGCAGTTCGCCCAGCTCATTGCGCTTGGCCGGGTCGGTGAAAAAGGCGCTCAACCCCTGCTCGATATACTGGAGATTGACCAGCATTTCGTTGAACAGGTGTGCCTTCACGTCGCCCTGTTGCAGCAGGCAATGCAGGCGCACCAGTTCGGCCAGTTGCCGTGCATCCTCTGGCTGCAGCAGCAGCGCTGCACGCATGCGCGCGCAGATGAGATGCGCCTCCTTGAGGAATCCGCTATTCAGTTTGCCGTAATGCCGGATGCCGCTGCCCAGCAGCAGCAAGGCCATTGCCATATCGAGGGCAAGGTGCCGCAGACGCTCCGGGTCATTTGCCTGTTGCGACAGCGCGTGTATCTGCTTCGCCAGGTCTTGCAGGGCGTTGCGTCCGAGCCTGTCGGCCTGCGCCGCGATCTGCCCGGCATGATGGATGAATTTTTCGCAGGCCATGCGATTGCCTTGCGCGCACCATTCCAGGCTTTCCTCGGCGGCCTGCAGGTGATCGCGCACCGCCTTGAGAATCCGTGCCGCTTCGTCGTGCGGCAGGGCGGCAGGCAAGGGCAGGTAAAATTCCAGCATATAGACCTGCCGGATTTCCTCCGTCAGGTCACTTACGGCGCGGCTGCTCCCGATCAGGTAGAGCATTTCGTTCAGGACAGGCAGCGCCTCGCCCCCATGACCCTCGGCAGCCGCGCGCCCTTCGACGGAGCTCAGGACACGCATCTGCTGGTCTATACGCCCCAGCAGATGGTTGGCATTCGGCCACGCGTGCATTCCGTCCAGCCGCAGACAATCGAACAGCCCGCCGGCGACCCACCAGAACGCGCGGCTGCCGTCCGGCGGCATGCAACGCACCGCGCCATCCAAAGCCTCCTGCATCGCCTGCAACGCCGCAGGCGCATCGTCCTTGCGCAACCAGTGCAGCAGCCCCTGCTGGTACCGGCTGCGCAGCATCCTCAGCCGCTGCGGAGCATCGCCCTCCTGCGGCATGTCCAGTATCCGTTGCGGCAACTGCACGTCCAGGCCGGGATGGAACAGGTCCAATTCGAAGGAGGCTTCCAGGCCGCGCAACTGCTGCAGCGCCTGGTATTCGGAAAAGAGGCGCAATGCTGCATCATCCGCACCGTTGGCCAGCGCATCGAGGTGGTGCGCAAGGCCGAGCATGGCCTGCTGCAGCACGCCGCGGTGCAAGTCGGAGAACATGCCCGGCTGGGATGACAGTTCGTCCAGCACGGTTTTCAGCTCGGTGCAGAATGCGGCCGTACCGTAGAGGCGTGCGTCTTTCAGGGTGTCGAGCAAACGGTGCAGCCCGCTGCGCGCCGCATCCAGCGCAGCCACGTTGTCAGGCGCGGCCAAGTATTGTTCCAGTGGCGCGCCGATTCCGGACAGCGCATTGTCCAGTGTATCGCGGCCAAGTTGGGCGGCGTCGGCCATCGGTCAGTCTACAGCTTGAAACCCGATACCGAACCTTTCAGGTCGGCGGAGAGGTTGGTGAGCTGCGCGACGGAGTTGGCCGTCAGGCGCGTGCCGTCGGTGGCCTGCTGGGTAATCTGCAGGATATTGTGCATCGCATGCGCCACCTTGCCGGCCATGTCGCTCTGCATCTGGGTGGAGGCCGAGATGCCGTCGATCAGGGCCGCGAGCTCCCTCGATACCTGCTCGATCTCCTTCAGCGATTGCCCGGCCACGTCGGAAAGTTTCGCGCCTTCCACCACGCCCAGCGTGCTCTTTTCCATCGCCGCGATGGCGTCCTGTGTGTCGCCCTGGATGGTTTTCACCAGCGCGCCAATCTGCTTGGTCGCCTCGGCAGAACGTTCCGCGAGCCGCTGCACTTCCTCGGCGACCACCGAAAAGCCGCGCCCTGCCTCGCCGGCGGAGACTGCCTGGATCGCCGCATTCAGCGCCAGCACGTTGGTCAGTTCGGTGAGATCGGAAATCAGGTCGACGATTTCGCCGATCTCCTGCGAGCTTTCACCGAGGCGCTTGATGCGTTTCGAGGTGTCCTGTATCTGTTCGCGGATGCCGCCCATGCCGGCGATGGTGTTGCGCACCGCCAGTCCGCCCCGTTCGGTAGCTGCCAGCGTACGCTGGCCGACCTCGGTCGCCCTGGCGGCGCTGCTGTCTACTTCGTGGATTGATGCGGCCATCGATTGCACCGACTCGCCGGCCTTGCGGATTTCTCCCGCCTGTTTCTGTGCCGCTTCCAGCAAGCCCTTGGAAATCTGCTCGGCCTGGTGCGTCGCGTGTCCCATCTGGTCGGTCGCCACCATGATGCGCGCCACCAGCTTGCGCAGTTCCTCGGTGGTGTAATTCACCGCGCCGGCGATCGCGCCGGTGACGCCTTCCGATACCGTGGCGCGCACCGTCAGGTTGCCTTCCGCCAGCTCGCTCAATTCGCTCATGAGGCGCTGGATCGCCTCCTGGTTGCGCCGGTTGGAATTCTCTGCCTCCTCGGCGCGTCGGCGCGAATCGTTCAGGTAAATTCTCGCCAGGATCAGCAGTTGCAGCAGCACCAGCGCCCCGGCCAGCACCGCGATCGGGCCGGCGAAACGTGCGGCCACGCCCGACTGGTACGCATCGATCAGCCGTTGGCTCTTCGCCAGCACCAGGTCGATGTTGCTTGAAATCGACCTGGCGGCACTCTTGGCCTTCACCAGGCTACTCGCCTGCTCGTTCAAAATTTTGATGTTGCTGCGGTAGGGCTCGAACAAAATAGCCAGCCGCTGCACCGCCGGATCCGCTGCCGGTAGCGCCGCAAGGCTTTCCTCGGCGGCGGCAACCTCGCTGCCGAGCGCGGCCAGCTGATCGGGGGAAACATCGGCCGCCAGGGCACGTGCGGCATCCTTGGCGATCCGCTCCACGGACAGGGCGAAGCGGATCACCGGTTTTTTTTGTTGGTCGGTAACGGATTCGATCAGCCCCTGGGTCAGGCTGCGGAGTTCGGCGCTCGTGGCCTCGATTCCGGCCACGGTGGGGTTCAATGCCACCAGCCCGAGGCGGCCTTCCTCCAGCGCCTGCACGTCCGCGAGAGTCTTGTTCGCGGTCATCATCAACTCATTCAGCACTACACGCGCCGCGCCGCCGGTAGCCGGCAGGCTGCCGTCCCCTTTGTCCAGCAGGCGCAGGATGCCGGCAAAGTTTTCCTTGCTCTGGGCCAGCACCTGCAATGCAGAGGCATCTCCCAGCGCGCTCAGTTGTGCATCCTTGGCGAGGCGCTGTGACAGCAGCAGCAGCTTGCCGGATTGCGTCAGGTAGCGCGCTGCATAGTCCGCTTCGCGGCTGTTGACGTAGGCTGCCACGGCCGCCACGGCGAGGAATGCTACCAGCGAAGCGCTCAGCAACCTTATCTTCTGGGTAGCCGGAAGGTAATCCGATGCCGGTGAGGTAGCGGCTAACGCGCCCTTGACTTGCAAGTCTGTCCCGACATTTTTTTTGCCGGGCGGCCTGAATTTCGGTAACGCCAGTTTGAATGCCATGCGGTTTTCCTTCCTAGACACCGATCTGCAAAAACTCCGGCTGCCCGAGCAAGCCGGTTATATCCAGCCTGTTCCAGGCATTTCCCTGCTCGTCACGGTATTGGACTTGCCCGCCGGCCTCGCTTTGCGTCCAAGCGCGTGCGTTGCGCAAGCCCAGCACGCGTTCCACCAGCAAGGCCGCATTGAATGCGTGGCGTTCGGCAACCAGCAGCACGCGGTTGGCCGCCGCACCGGATGCCTTGCCTCTTTGCTGATAGGCGGCCAGATCAGTCACGCCGTACAGCACGCCACGCACGTTGATCATGCCGAGGAACCACGGCCTGACAAGCGGAGCCGCCGTCAACGGCGGCAGCGGCGATATCCCACCGAGGTCATGCATGTCGACCAGCCAGTTCTGCCCCGCGATTTGCACGCCCAGTGTGGAGATTTGACCGCCGGCGCGGCCCTTGGCCTGCATGCGATCGATCAGGTCCTGTTGGAATTCGCGCAGATTGATTCGCCTGGACATGGACGGTCCTATTTGGCATCGCCATCGCGCTGCTCTTCCGGCTGGCGCGTATGGGTTGCGACGGCTTCCACCAGGCTTTTTTTGGTGAAGGGTTTGAGCAGGTATTGCTTCGAGCCGGCCAGTTTGGCGCGTGCGCGGTCGAACAGCGCCTCCTTGCTGGTCAGCATGACCACGGGGATGTTCCTGAAACCGGGGTGATTCTTGATCAGGGCGCAGGTCTGGTAGCCGTCGAGGCGCGGCATGATCACGTCCACAAAAATCAGGTCGGGCCGGTGTTCGACAACCTTGGACAGGCCGTCGAAACCATCCTCGGACAGTACGACCTGACATCCGGCCTGCGACAGGAAGATCTCGCCGCTGCGCCGGATGGTGTTGCTGTCGTCGATCAGTACTACTTTCTTTCCCGACAATGGCAGATTTTCGACCAATTTTGCCTCCCTGTTCGATGTCAGGCCCCTGTGTAATTTTTCTGGGCGGCTTGCGGCATCAATGCTAACTCGGGGACTGCTCAACCCAACCGCAGAATTGAGGGGGAAACCTTAATCTATTCGGGCTCAATTACCGCCGCCAGAAGTACGTCGTGAACAGGATCAGCACGGTGAAAATTTCCAGGCGCCCGACCAGCATGCCGAAAGTACACACCCAGGTCTGGAAATCGGTCAGTCCCTGATAGTTGCTGGCAGGCCCGACTGTGCCCAAGCCAGGGCCGCAGTTGTTTACCGAGGCCAGCACGGCGGTGAAAGCGGAGATGAAATCCATGCCGCTGATCAGCAGCACAAAGGTCAGGGTAGCGATGGTCATGAAATACAGCGCAATGAAGCCCAGCACGGCGAACACAATATTGTTGGGCACGACATGGCCGCCGATCTTCAGGGGACTCACTGCCGCAGGATGCAGCAGCTTGAGAAACTCGCGCCCTGCCTGCTTGAACAGCACTAGCGTGCGGATCATCTTGATGCCGCCGCCGGTCGAGCCGGAGCTCGCGGCAATCGCCGTCAAAAACATCATCCACAGCGGCGCGAAGATCGGCCACTGCGCGTAATCCACGCTGGCATAGCCTGAGCTGGTTGCGATGGAAACCAGGTTGAAGCTGGCATGGCGCAGTGCGGTTAAAAACTCTGGATATACGCCATTCCACCAAAGGAAAAAAGCGATGCCGAAGCAACTGCCGACTATCAGCGCCAGCGAGGCGATCGCCTCCGGATCGTTCCGGTAGGGATAAAGACTCCTTGCACGCAAGGCGAGAAAATGCGTAGCGAAGTTGAGCACCGCCAGCAACATGAAGACGATCAGCACGAATTCGATCAGCGGCGAGTTGAAGTAGCCGACGCTCGCGTCATGGGTGGAGAACCCGCCCAGCCCCATCGCCGAAAAGGCATGGCACACCGCGTCCAGCCAGTTCATTCCCGCCCACTTCAAGGCGACGATGCACGCCAGCGTGACAACCACATACACCGCCCACAGATTACGCGCCGTGTCGGCGATGCGCGGCGTCAGCGCGGACTCCTTCATCGGTCCGGGCGTTTCCGCCTTGAACAGTTGCCGTCCGCCGATGCCCAGCAGCGGCAGCACCGCAACCGCCAGCACGATAATGCCCAGGCCACCCAGCCAGTTCAGCTCGTGCCGCCACACGTTGATGGCGGGCGGCAGGTTGTCCAGCCCGGTCAGCACGGTCGCACCCGTGGTGGTCATGCCGGACATGGTCTCGAAGTAGGCGTCGGTGAATGACAGGCCAGGGATAGCCAGCAGCAAGGGGATCGTGGCAAAGAGCGGCATCGCTGTCCACATCGTCACCACCAGGAGGTAGCCGTGGCGGATCGACAACTCGCCCTTGTAGCGGCGCGTCAGCAGCCACATCAACATACCGGCCGCCGCAGTCCACACCATCGCCAGCAGAAAGTCCAGCAGCATGGCCTCGTCCGCGTAGATCAGCGCGGTGGCGACCGGCATGAGGTAGGCCGCGCTGAACACCATCAGCATCAATCCCAACGCGTGAATAACGGTCAGCGCGCGCCGCATCAGAAAAATCCGAGACTGACCTGGAACAGCTTCTCGACCTTGCGCACCATGGCCTTGTTGATGACAAACACGATGACATGATCTTCCGCCTCGATGCGCGTGTCGTGATGCCCCATGATGACCTGGTCGCCGCGCACGATCGCGCCTATGGTCGCACCCTTGGGCAGGTCGATTTCGTCGATGCGCCGCCCAACCACCCTGGAGGACTGTCGGTCGCCGTGCGCCACCAGTTCCAGCGCTTCCGCCGCGCCGCGCCGCAGGGAGTGCACCGCCGCGACATCGCCCTGCCGCACGTAGGCAAGCAGCGAGCCGATGGTGACATGCGCCGGGGATAGCACGATATCGATCTTGCCACCCTGCAGCAGGCCGACATACGCGCCGCGGTTGATCAGCGCAACCACCTTGCGCGCGCCGCCCTGTTTGGCGAGCAGCGCGGACATGATGTTGTTCTCGTCGTCATTGGTCAGCGCGCAGAACACATCGGTCTCATCGACATGCTCCTGCTGCATCAGCTTTTCGTCCGTGCCGTCGCCGTTGAGCACCAGCGTGTTCTTCAGTTCGCCGGCCAGCCTCTCGCAGGATTTCTTGTTGTATTCGATCAGCTTGACCTGGTAATCGCGCTCCAGCGCCTTGGCCAGACGGCGGCCGATGTTGCCGCCGCCGACGATCATCACGCGCTTGCTGGGTTTGTCCATGCGGCGCATCTCGCTGAGCACGCTGCGGATATTGTCGGTCGCGGCGATGAAGAAAATTTCGTCGCCGTCTTCGACTACGGTGCCGCCTTCCGGAATGATCGGTCCGTCCTTGCGGAAAATCGCCGCGACTCGGGTTTCGACCTGCGGCATGTGGCTGCGCAAAAAATTCAGCGGCTTGCCCACCAGCGGCCCGCCCTCAAAGGCACGCACCGCAACCAGCGACGCCTTGCCATCGGCAAATTCCAGCACCTGCAGCGCCTCGGGAAACTCGATCAGCTTGACGATATATTCGGTAAGGATCTGTTCGGGGCAGATCGAAAAATCCACGCAGAAATTATCAGCACTGAATACTTCCTGCCGTTCCAGGTAATCGGTAGCACGAATCCGGGCGATGCGCGTCGGAGTGTTGTAGAGGCTGGCGGCCAGCTTGCAGGCCACCAGGTTGACCTCGTCGCTTTGCGTGACCGCGAGCAGCATGTCGGTGTCGGCGATGCCCGCCTGCTCGAGGGTCGAGGGGTGCGCCGCGTTGCCGGTCAGAGTGCGCAAGTCCAGCCGGTCCTGCAACTGGCGCAGCTTGTCGCCGTCGGAATCCACGACGGTGATGTCATTCGCCTCGCTCACCAGGCTTTCCGCCACCGTGGAGCCGACCTGCCCCGCGCCCAATATCAATATTTTCATTCTTTGCGCCACCCCTGAAAAAATAATTTAGCCACGGATAGACACGGATAAGCACGGATAAAAGATTCGTTCGGCAAAACCGGGTTGCCGGGTGCCTGAAGCAATTCGTTAACTCGATTATCCGTGAACATCCGTGTCTATCCGTGGCTAATTGCGGTTCATGTTTTTATTGCTGCGCACGTATCCAGTTCTTCCATTCATCGAACAGCTTCTTGTCGCTGGCCGCGATCACCGAACGCTGCCAGACATCGCCCTGCGCAAAATCGTCGTCCTCGATGCAACTGGCATGGCCGCCCGCTTCCAGCAAGACCAGCAGGCCGGCGGCGTAATCCCAGAGCTTCTGCCCGCCATGCAAATACACATCGTAGCGCCCGACGGCGGTGTAGCACCAGTCCAGCGCACTTGCACCAAAGTTGCGCTGCGAGGAATAGGGCGGGTGGGAGGCCAGCTGCGTAACCAGTTTTGCCCCCAGGCGCTTCAGGTCGACATTTGCCAGGGCCTGCTGCAGCGATTCCACAGCTTCGCGCTTCACCAGCAGTTCGCCGTTCAGGAACGCGCCCTTGCCCGATTCGGCGGCAAACATCTCGTCCGCGACCGGGTCGTACACCACGCCCAACTGGCTCTTGCCCTCGCGCAACAGCGCAACGGACACCGCAAAATAGGGCAGGCCGCGCACAAAATTGGAAGTCCCGTCGATCGGGTCGATGCACCACAGGTCTTCATGGCCGGATTGCCACAGCGCATGCTGTTCGCTGGCGGGCATTTCCTCGCCCAGCACCGGCACGTTGAGTATGGCTTGCAGCTTCTTGGTCAGGGCGGTCTGTGCGGCGGTGTCCGCCTCGGTGCACAGGCTGCCGTCGCTCTTGCGCTGATGCGCCACCTTGAGATAGCGCGGCATGATTTCCTCGGCCGCGACCAGCTTGACCGCGGCGACCACGGCCTTGAGCATCGCGCTCATGCCGCGCGTGGAAGCGCGTTTCATGCTTCGTTCTTCCATTTTATCGAACAGCCCATGCTGGCGATTTGTTCGCGCGGCCCCTGGCCGGTCCGAGCAATCTGCAGCATCGCGTTGAACAGGTCGCGCGGTGCGTCCAGCACCGCCTCCTTGCGCGACGCGTCGAGCCGGCCGCGGTACTGCAGTTCGAGCCTGGCGTTGAAGCCGAAGAAATCCGGCGTGCACACCGCGCCGTAATCCCTGGCGACCTGCTGGGTCTCGTCCCACACGTAGGGAAAAGGATAGCCGTACTCGGCTGCCACCCGCTTCATGTTGTCGAAGGAGTCTTCCTCGTATTCGGCGGGGTCGTTGGACATGATGGCGATGCTGTTGATGCCGTGCTGCTGCAATTCGCGCGCATCGCGCACGATGCGGTCGCGGATGGATTTCACATAGGGGCAGTGGTTGCAGATGAACATCACCAGCAGGCCGTTTGCGCCGCGCGCGCTTTGCAGTGTGTAGCGCTTGCCATCCACGCCCGGCAGGTCGAAATCACGGGCTTCCCAGCCGAAATCGCACAACGGTGGTTGCAGGCTGACCATTTGATATCCCTGACAAGATTTTGCGCGGCATTATATCATCGCGCCGACGCCCTTATTCATTTACAAGCCAACCATGCCGCGCTTCTACTGCCCCCCGCCCCTGCCCTCCCGTGGCTCGTTCGACCTGCCGCCCGAGGCGGCGCACCATGCCGCGCGCGTGCTGCGGCTGCGCGAGGGGGATCGCGTAGAATTGTTCGACGGCCTCGGCAACGAATGCCACGGCGTGATTACCGAACTCGGCGGCAGGCACATGGTTGTCGGCGAAATCACCATCGGCAGCACCGACCGCGAATCGCCGTTGCGGGTAATGCTGGCACAGGCCATGTCGAGCAGCGAAAAAATGGACTGGGTGATCCAGAAGGCCACCGAGCTGGGCGCCGCGGAAATCCAGCCGCTAGCCACCGAACGCAGCGTCGCGCGGCTGTCCGCCGAACGCGCCGCAAAGCGGCTCGAACACTGGCGGCAGGTCGCCATCTCCGCCTGTGAGCAATGCGGGCGCAACCTGCTGCCGGAGATCCATGCACCGCTGGACATCATGGTATGGCTACAGCGAATGAAAGAATTGCCAGAGGAATCGGCGGCCACGAAGCTCATCCTGCTGCCGCAGGGCGCGGCCTCGCTGAACAGCCTGGAGAAACCGAATGGCAGCGTGGTGTTGCTGATCGGTGCAGAGGGCGGTTTCGCCGAAGCGGAGAGCGACAGCGCGTTGCGCTGCGGCTTCGCGCCGATCCGCCTCGGTGCGCGCGTGCTGCGCACCGAAACCGCGGCAGTGGCTGGACTGGCGGCATTGCAGACGCTGTGGGGAGATTTTATTTAACCACGAAGCTCACGAAGAACACGAAGTTCAAATCACTGCCTTGGGCCTTCGTGAACTTCGTAGTGAATGCATTTTTCCATAAGGAGACCATCATGCCTTACGTCAACATCCGCATTGCGGGAACGCTGACCCGCGAACAGAAAGCCAAAATCGCCGCCGAGGTCACCGACACGCTGGAACGCATCGCGCTCAAGCCGAAGTCATACACTTATATCGCCTTCGACGAACTGCCCGACGAAAACTGGGCAATTGCAGGCCGGTTGCTCGATGAAGCTTAACGGTGGGGCGGCAAGGGTGTCCGCCCCCACCGCATAAATCTAGTGCATGATGCACTCGTTCTTGCCTGCGCCTCCGCCGGCGGCTGAGCCGCGCACCCCCAGGCTGAACGGCATGGCCTCAATCCCCATGCCGGGGTCGGTAGTCAGGATGACCGGGGCTGTTTGCATATCCTTCACAAAGCCGAACTGCCCCTCGCCGATGAGCTGCGAGCCCTGTTCATTGCTCATGATATAAGTGCCGGTGTAGGTGGCATGGTAAACGCCCGGCGGAAGCCTGTCGCTGGTACTGGTCACTCCCGCACACCCCTCGCTGCACTCCAGTGTATCGCCGGAAGAGCCGCGTATCCCTATCGTTGCGGTCTTGGTTTGCAGGCGATAGGCATCCTGATTGCCGCGCTTGCCGATCAAACCGGTCAGGGTGCGCAGCCCGCCTTTCAGCAGGCCGAACAGCAGGTTATCGCGCTGGGGTTCTTTTTCATTGAAATGGTAAGCCTCGATCTTCAGCCGCGAATTGGGGCGTAGCGTTGCCTGGCTTTTGTCGGCAAAATTGATTTGTACATAGCTATCCTTCTCGGTGGATAGCACATCGCCCACCTCGACTTCAGATTTGCGGGAGAGAATCTTGATCGTGCCGTCCGGTTTTTGTGCGGAGAGGGTACCGGCAATATAGACGACCTCCCCCACCGGTGCGGCAACCGCTACACCCGCCGTCAGCATCCCTAGAGCGGTGAATGCCAGCACGGCCGAATTTACTGTTTTCATCGCAACCCCCAGTGCTTTAAGAAATGCCCGTGTACGTGGGCAATGCATTACCAGCCTTCCATCATTTCTTCTGCCGGGAAACTCAGTCCCGCACCGCGCCATACCGAGGCCACGCGCTGGATGGCCGCCTCGGCACGAGGGTGCCAATCCGGATGGAGGCTGCGGTTGTCGAACACCTTGAATTCTTCCACCGTTCCGGCATTTCTGAAGCGCTTAAAGAAGCCCTGTGCACACCGCTCCATGCGCTCCTTTCCGTATACCACTACCGTCCAATTCTTGTTCGCCGTCAGGCCGGTCAGCGCGAGGTTGTAGTAATACCGTTCCCAGTAACGCAGATACACATCGAAATAATCCTTCTCGAAGATACCCTGTACATCCTCGCCGCCAAATACATTGTCGCGCCTTGCCCACTCTTCGATATTGCCGCGCACCTTGAACTTGCCGTCCGGCGGCAATCCGCCGGACTTCTCATAGGTGGAAATGCACGCCGCCACCGGGTGACGCAACGTGACGATATATTCGGTATTCGCCCCCAGTATCGCATTGAAGAACGCTCCCTGATACGCCGCCTTGGTGGCCTTCTTGGGCACCACCACGTAGTTGTCGTACATACGCGAATCGGCAAAATACAGCTCCACCATCGCCAGATATTCCGCCATATTGTGCGTCATCAGCGTATGGGCGTTGGCTCCTTCCCTGAATTCGAACGGCCCGGCTTCCGGAAAGCCATCGTGTGCCAGCGCATTGGGAGCATTGTCCGGATTGAAGCCCAGCGCCGAAAACAATTGCTTGGTCAGGTATGAACCGCCATGCCGCGGGCAACCGACCACGCACAGGAAGCGGTAGCGATCGTGGAAGAAGCGCAGCTTGTCCGGTGCACCGGTCAACATCGCCGTGAGCAACTCATAACTCCGGTAGATCGCTTTCTGCCCGACCGGGTGCTCCAGCACCTTGCCTGCCTCTGCCTCGGCGACTTGCCTTATCTCGCCTTGCGCGGACACCATCTCCTCGCTCAACTGGTCGTGCCAGGTGGCATCAAACGGTTTGTCTTCGATGCGCCGATGCAAAAAATCGATGAATACCGGTGAAACCGGGAACTGCTTGTCGCTTAATTTTATTTCTACGCCCATGACGTTTTATACAAAGACCGGAGACAAAATGCGTCCCCGCTTCGACTCCTTATTGGCAAGTATAGGTTGGCTTCTTTTCCAACGGGTTTTCCTGCTCACCCGATTGCTCCACCGCGGCCAGCAACGGGCCGTTAAGCACCGGCAGCGCCCCCGTTTCCAGTGTTTCATTCACCACGATATTTAGAATCTGCTGCAACGTATCGCCGGCAAGCTGCTGCTGCTGCGGTGGTGGTGGCGGCGGCGGCGGTGGCGGTGGCGGTGGCGGTGGCGGTGGCACCACATACAACGATTGAATCCATGCATCCGCAACGGTGGTGTTGCCAAATGGTTGCACCGACCCGCCGCCGTTGAAGGTAATGGTGATCGGGCTCATCGACTGGTTGTAATCCGGGAAGATACCCGTGCCCGCGCCAGAGGTTCCGGTCAACAACAAACCGGTCGCGCCGCCTATCGTCAGGTCGATCTGACCATAGGAGAATATCTTCGCTTCGGTTTCTGCGGCATTGCCTCCCGCCAGCACCACATCGCCCGCAACGGTCGCGATGATTTCGCCCGGACCGGTATTTGCCTGGATCCATGCGCTGGCCGTCGCGGTTGCCGCGTTGCTACCGGAACCAGAGGCATAGGCACTGCCGCCCTGTACCGTCAGCGGCCCGGCCAGCGTGATGTCCATCAAGCCAGCCTGCACCGTAGCTTTGGTGCTTGCCATTGCGGTGTTGAAACCGCTACCGGATGCTGTGGCATCCGTCTTATCGCCGCCCGCTATCGTCAACATGGCGGCGTTGGCAATGGTCAGCGTGGCGCCGGCGGAAAGCAAGGCTTCGCTTTGCATCGTGGCATGTGCTGCACCTGACCCAGATGCAGTGGCAACCGCCCCATAGTCCCAAGTGCCCAAGGCAACGCCGAAGCCACCGCCCGCCACCGTCACGCCACCCGTCGAATCGATAGTCAGGTTGCCAGTCGCGCTCAGCTCCGCATTGGACAGAGTGCTGGCGCTGGCATTGCTACCGGCCGCGTCCGCGCCCGGCCCCCAGCAATCGCAAGCCGGAGAATATCCCCCTTTGACCTGCACCGCCCCACTGTTGGTAATACCCACTGTTGCCGCATGCACCTTCGCGTTGGTGGTCGCAGTCGCGGTATTGATTCCGCTGCCGGATGCATCGGCAAAAGCGTCAATGCCGCCCCGCACTATCAGGGCGCCGGAGAGGTTGATGATCATCGAGCCAGCTTGCACCGTGGCATCCGCCGTCGCAGTGGCAACATTCTCACCGAGGTAGAGCGCTCTGGCCACGGCTCCATATCCGCCCTCCACGGTCAAACTGCCGGCATTGCTGATAGTCAGCAAATTACCCGCAGAAAGCAGCGCATCGGCATTTGCGATAGCCGAGCCGTGGTAACTGGTGTTATTGTCATTGAAGCTGGCCTGAGCATCTGCATTATCGCCGCCACGCACCGCCACGCCGCCGGTGGTGCTGATCGTCAGGTTGCCGGTCGCGGAAAGTTCGGCGTTGGCACTCGCCGTAACATTCAAAAAAGGCGAAGAAGAATTGCAGCAAGTAAATGACTCAGAGGCCGATGCTCGTCCCCCTTGCACCAGCAGGCCACCGCTGCCGAGGGTCAACTCAATATTGTTACCGTGCAGCACGGCATCCGCGCGCGTAACATAGCTTCCGAAATTGTCGCCCTCATTGGCGTAGGCCGCTCCGCCTTGCACGATAAGCGAAGCAGCAGCGATATTAATATTTCCCGTCGCGTTCAGGCTTACCGAATGATCGGCATTATTACTGGCGTTGTCTGCCTTGATCAGCATGTCACCGGTCAGGGTTGCGTTGAAAGTGCCGCCTACGTTCACCGTTACCGGCGCTGCATTAGGCCACGTGTTGTAGCCGAGGATTTGCAGGCCTGCGCCGGTAATGCTCAAGTTACCCTGCGTATCCACTACCACTGCAGGCGGATTCCCTATGTTTTGAGGTTGGATGAAGACGCTCCCCACTCCATCTGCCGATATACTCTGTGCGGGTATTGTCGCATCCGCCGCCAGCGTCAGCGTATTGTTGCCCATGTAAATCGAGCTGTTGATATTGACGTTGTGGCCGGCGGTCAGGGTCAGGTCATGGTTAAACCGGCTTTCGGAGGAGGCGCCACTGCCGATGTTGGCGCCGATGCGGATGTCGTTGCCGGCGGTCAGCGTCAGGCTACCGCCTGCGGGTACATCGCTGCTAAGGATTGAACTGATGACGTTGATATTGTTGGTGGCGGCGAGTGAAACGTTGGTCCATGCACCTGTCATGTTAGGAAGCAAATACAACGTAGCTGGAGAATCCCCAGAAGCAACAACGCCCCCAGCAAGCGCAACCGGCGTATTGCCGGAACCACAAATGCCGACATTAGCGCAAATCGTGATGTCGGTCGGATCGAGCAGCAAGGAGCCGTTCAAATAGCCGGGCTTTGGGGCACGGCCGGTAAAAGTTCCATAAAGGCCGATGCGTTGCTTGCCGGACAGCTCGAGGAAGCCGCCATTCCCGCCGTCCACTCCGCCATCCACATGCACTTGCGAGCCGCTGCGCATGGCGAGTGTGCCGTCGGCGATGATGCGCACTTCGCCGCCGTCATGCACGCCGCCCGCTGTGCCGGATGCGCTGACTACGCTGCCCGGTTCGAGGTTGATATCCCTGGTTGCCTTAAAAACAATCTTGCCGTTTGCGCCGACCGTGGCGGTATCGGCACTGACGATGCCGTGATGGTTGATCAGCCCTGCGTAGATGCCGATGCGGCCGCTGTTGGCGACGATGCTGCCGAGGTTTACCGCCTGGTTGTCCGGCGCGTCGATGACCACGCGCATATCGGGCGAGTTGGCGTTGACCAGCTCCACGCTGTTGCCTGCGGCCAGAAGAAGGTCGCCCTGCGGGCTGGTGATGAGGCCGCTGTTGCTGATATTGGGCGCAACCAGGTAAATCTGTCCGCCCGGCAAGGCGGTGAGCCTGCCCTGATTTTCAATGCCGCCCGCGCCAGCGCGGGCGGTGAAGTTATAGCGGCCGGCGAGAAAATCGGCGTTGGAAAGATTGAGCGTGGATACCACCAGCCCCGCCACGTCCACTTGCGCCCCCGCGCCGAACAGCACACCGTTGGGGTTGACCAGGAATACGCGGCCGTTGGATTGCAATGCCCCCAGAATGCTGGAAGGGTCGACACCCGTGACCCGGTTGAGGACGCCGGACGCCGCCGACTGCTGGATGAAGCGTGTCGCTTCATTCACGCCGATGGAAAAACTCTGCCAGTTGATGATCGCGCCGGGGCTGTTGGTGATATTGAGCGCATTGCCCTGTTGCGACATGCTGACCGCGCCGCTGACCACGTCTGCCCCGATGGGGTTGGCATATACCGGACTGGTGATGACGAAACAGGATGCAACCGCGACGGCGACGGCATGGCGCTGCCATGTTTCACAATGGTGGGCATTTTTCATTTTGACCCCCTGCATTTTGCACGCCTATAAAGTACACCCTACGCCTGTTGCGGGGGAGATTCAACCCCCATAACTAAAACAGGTAAGCCATACCGATATGCAGGATATTGCTGCCCGAGCGGCGCGTGTCCGAACCATCCAGCACCTGCGCCAGATCCGCACGCACACTGAGATTGCCGCCGTGGCTTAACCGCACTCCGATTCCGGCGCTGGAAATCGATTGTCCGGCGGATTCGCCGGCCAATGCCGCATTGCGGCGCAGAGTAGCACTATCGAAAAATGCCAGGCCGCGCACCCGCATATCAGCCGAGCCCAAATCGCTGCCCATATCCGGCGTATAGGCTTCCAGCGAGGTGCGATAGCCATGGTCGTTGGCGACTTCGCGCTCGTCGAAGCCGCGCACGCTGTCGGCACCGCCCGCACCGAACTGTTCGCCCGGCACCAGCGCATCCCGGGTCTCCTGCCCTTGCAGGGCTGCACGCGCCTGCCAGTCGCTGGACCAGGTATGTGTCCAATTCATGCCATAACGATAAATGCGGTAGTTCGCCACCGCCGGCGCGCGCAATGCCTGGAAGTCAGCAGATCGACCCAATGAGCCGCCGGGCAGGTTTTGCGCCACACTTGCCGAAAATCCGAGTTCGCTGCCTGCAGCATGCCAATTGCCGCTGTAGGCCAGGCTGAGCGGATGCACGGTGATATCGGGAATGAGTCCGGTGCCGCCGAGCGTGGTGACGCGATTCCGATAGGCGCGATAATCGAGGCCGTAAACCAACTTGTGATCGTAGTTATCGCCGACCCTCTCCAGGAATTGGCTGTAATGCGCGCCCAGCACCGTACCGCTGCCGCTTACATTGAAGAGGTTTTGCACCACGCCGGCATTCACGTCGGAATAGCCGGCCAGCAGATCGATCATGTCGCCATGCTGGTAGAGAGGAATGCGATAGCCGGCACCAAAGATTTTTACCTGATTGGCTTTTTCCGGCGAGGTGATGAACTGCATGGTCAGCACTTGATCGCGATTGAGCAGGTTGGCATTCTGGTAGCCGATACCGAGGCGATAATTGCCGGTTTGGCGTGTGCCGCTGTTATCCAGGCTGATGAAAAGTTTCTGCGGATTTTCATCGACCACATCGAGAGTGGCGTCGATGTCCTTTTCCTTTTCACCATCCTTGAGCAACACCGTGACGCGCTTGGAAGGGTTCTCGTTCGCCACGCGCAGAGCAGCGGCGACACGCCCGGAATGCGGCGGCTGCCCTTCGGTGATCGACGGCAGGCTGCTGCGGATGTTTTCGGCATCATGATGCCGGTTGGCCTTGACCGTCACCTTGGCGATATACCCCTCGATCACCCGGATATGGATCACTCCCCGCTCCAGCTCCTGCTCGGGCAGCAAGACCTGGACGGCGGTATAGCCTTGCTCACGATAGGCCGCCTGCAAGGACTCCAGCGCGCGCTGCACATCGGCAAAATCCTTGTCCTTCCCCTTGAAAGGCGCAACGCGTTGCTCGATTTCCCCGGTCGTCAGCAGTGCGTTGCCTTCGATGGCAAAGCTGGATATTTCAAAGCGCGGCGCACCGCTGTCTTCGGCAAAAGCAACCCCGGCAAGCAAAGCCGACAGTACGCCAAAAAATAATTTATGCCTGGCTTGCATCACGGCCTCCCCGTCAATAATATTGACATTGATCCGAAAAACCCTTGTCCATGATAGCGCACAATTTACTTTCGGTTCATGGCATTATTCGCAGACTGCATCCCCTAATACATATGTGAGCAAAATCACCATGCCCATCACCACCACATCCGCCGATTTCGTCGCCTGGTTCCGTTCCGTTGCGCCCTACATCAACGCATTCCGCGGCAAGACCTTCGTCATCGCGTTTGGCGGCGAGGTGGTCGCCGACGGCAAGTTCGTCGAACTGACGCACGACTTCAACCTGCTCGCCGCGCTCGGCATCCGGCTGGTGCTGGTGCACGGCGCGCGCCCGCAGATCGAGCAGCACCTGGCGAAGAACAATCTCGGCGACTCATATTTCCAGGGCATCCGCATGACCGACGCGGAGACCATGCTCTGCGTGAAGGAAGCGGTCGGCCGGGTGCGCGTGGAAATCGAGGCGCTGCTGTCGATGGGGCTGGCGAATTCGCCGATGGCCAACGCCGACATCCGCGTGGCGGGCGGCAACTTCATCACCGCGCAGCCCATCGGCGTGGTCGAAGGCGTGGACCTGATGCACACCGGCAGCGTGCGCAAGGTGGACGTCGCGGCTCTGAACGACCGCATGGATTTCGGCGAGGTGGTGCTGCTCTCGCCGCTCGGCTATTCGCCCACCGGCGAGGTGTTCAACGTCACGCTGGAAGACATCGCCACCGCCACCGCCATCGCGCTGGACGCCGACAAGCTGATGTTCCTGATGGACACCGACGGTGTGCATGACAAGAAGGGCAAGCTGCTCAAGGAACTCACCATCGCCGAGGCGCAGGCCGTGCTGTCCGGCAAGCGCAAGCTGCCCGAGGACGTGGGCATGTTCCTGCCCTGCGCGATACGCGCTTGCGAGGCTGGCGTGGCGCGTACCCACCTCATCAGCCGCCACACCGATGGCGCGGTGCTGCAGGAGCTGTTCAGCGACGAAGGCATCGGCACGATGGTCGTGGAAAGCACGCTCAACACCCTGCGCGCCGCCACCATCGAGGACGTCGGCGGCATCCTGCACCTGCTGCGCCCGCTGGAGGCCGCAGGGGTGCTGGTGCGGCGCAACCGCGAATTGCTGGAGCGCGAGATCGCGCGCTTCGTGGTGCTGGAGCACGACCGCCGCATCGTCGGCTGTGCCGCGCTCTATCCCTTCCCCGACGAGGCCGCCGCCGAGCTGGCCTGTCTCGCGGTGGACGCGCAATATCGGGATCGCGGTTACGGTCAGGCCATCCTCGACCACATGATCAGTCTCGCGCAGATGCAGGGGCTGAAGAAACTGTTCGTGCTCACCACGCGCACCGCGCACTGGTTCATCGAACGCGGCTTCAGCGAGGCCGATGTCTCGGCGCTGCCCGCACAGAAAAAGTCGCTGTACAACTACCAGCGCAAGTCCAAGGTGTTTGTGCGGAAGATTTGATCCCGGGGAAAGCGGGTTTTATTCCGCGGATCGAACTGCTTTTCCCAGCTTGATGTCGCCTTGCGCAAGAACGGCGATCACCTGCTGTACGCAATCGGGCAGGCTCTTCTCTGAAGTATTCACCATCAGCTCCGGCGCATCCGGCGCTTCGTAAGGCGACGATATTCCGGTGAACTGCGCGATCTCGCCCGCGCGCGCCTTCCGGTACAGCCCCTTTACGTCGCGCTGCTCGCATACCTCGACCGTGCATTGGCAGTAAACCTCAATGAATTCCCCGGGCCGTACCATGGCGCGCACCCGGTTGCGATCCTCGCGGAACGGCGAAATAAACGCCGTCAACACGATTACGCCGGCCTCCATGAAAAGCTTGGCAACCTCGCCGATGCGGCGGATGTTCTCCGCCCGGTCTTCCGCCGAAAACCCCAGGTCGGCGCACAGGCCGTGGCGCACGTTGTCGCCGTCCAGCACAAACGTCCTGTATCCGGCCCGGTGCAGGTGCTCTTCCACGGCATGCGCCAGGGTGGACTTGCCCGCTCCGGACAGGCCGGTAAACCAGACAATGGCGCCGCGATGCCCATTCTGCGCTTCGCGCCGCTCGCGCGTTACGGTCGCATGGTGCCAAACCACATTGGCGGAAGCTTCAGTCATATGTTTGATCCTCCGTGACTATTCCGCCAGCCCCAGCAAGGGCAAGAGGGGTCCAACGAATTTCTCGTAAGACCGCCAGCGTTCCACCGACGATTTGTATATTGGCTGGCGCACCT
>CAYNYH010000011.1:0-29509 GCA_964401425.1 uncultured Gallionella sp.
CGTACATTGGCTGTGGTCAGCACATCGCCCGCCTTCAAATCCTGCACCACATACAGTGAGCGCCGAAACACAATCGATTTCTTCTCGGCCTCGGTGGCGCCATAGTTGACCTGGCCTAGCGCTTGCCAGGCGCGTTCGGTTTCTACTACCAGTTGCGCCATCTCGGCGGGTTCCATGGAGAAGGTGCTGTCCACCCCGCCATCGGCACGGTTGAGGGTAAAGTGTTTTTCGATCACGGATGCGCCCAGTGCTACGCTGGCAACCGACACACCCACCCCCATGGTGTGATCGGACAAGCCAACTTCGCAGCCGAACAATTCGCGCAAATGCGGAATAGTCAGAATGTTGGTATTCTCTGCCGTAGCGGGATAAGTGCTGGTGCACTTGAGCAGTATCAAATCCTTGCAGCCCGCCTCACGCGCAGCACGCACGGTTTCATCCAGTTCGGCGACCGTGGCCATGCCGGTGGAAATGATCAGCGGCTTGCCGGTAGCGCCCACGCGGCGGATCAGCGGCAGATCGGTATTTTCGAAAGACGCGATCTTGTAGCACGGCACCTCCAGGCTTTCGAGAAAGTCCACCGCCGTGTCGTCAAACGGGGTGCTGAAGGCGATGATGCCCAGTTCACGTGCCCGCTCAAAAATTGCTTGGTGCCATTCCCACGGGGTGTAGGCCTGGCCGTAAAGCTTGTAGAGCGACGTGCCCGTCCACAGGCTGTTCGGGTCGCCGATATGAAACTCGCGCTCATCCATATCCAACGTCATGGTGTCGGGCGTGTAAGTCTGGATCTTCAGTGCATGCGCCCCGGTTTGGGCGGCGACCTCGACAATTTCCAGGGCGCGTTCCAGCGACTGGTTATGGTTGCCGGACATCTCGGCAATGATGAGCGGTGCTTGGCCGGCACCGATTTTTCGGCTACCGATAGTGATCATTTGCTTATTCCTGTCAGTGATTCTTTGGCCACCCATTCGCACTTACGCATCCCGAAGCAGATCAGGTCGTGATAAACAGAGCCGTCGAAATGTTGGTCACGCAGAATTCCCTCTTGCACGAAGCCGAGTGATTTATGAAATTCAATTGAGGGTCGATTCCAATGAAGTGCTTGCCCGCAAATCTTGTGTAAATTTTCTTTTTTGAATGCGTGAGTCAACGCAGCCAACCCAAGTTTTCTGCCCGTCCCTTTAGGCGCATCAGGGGCGACGTAAAAGCCCCAATCGACCACCCCGCGGTAATTTGTTTGCTTGAATTGGACAAAACCACAACATTTTTTATCTATCTCTAAAACCAGCAGCTCTATTCCCTCATTCTGCGAGGCACGATTAAACCACGACGTATGCTCTTCGATTGAAATTTCATGTTGCGTGAGCATATAGCGCCGAATTTCCGTGTGATTGCGTAATTCCAAAACGCTGAGAAGATCAGCGGCTGTCATTGGTCGTAGGCAAACATGGCTCATAGAGGCATCAACCATGGCGTTGACAAAGAGCACCCGTCACACGGCTTGTGCCTTGGCCGTCAGTGATCAAACAACTTTTTTGGCTTAATTGACTTAAGGCATCAGTTGTAGCAAGCAAGTTAAGCATTGATTGCAGTGCATGGGGAATAGCATCCACGCTACCGATTAACTTTACACTGCCACTCTGCTCAAGGGCAGCAGCACCATTAAGTTGATTCTCGGCAAGCACCACAATCAGCGTCGGCAACCCCAAACAACACCGCTCCCACGATGTGCTTCCGGCGGCACCGATGGCCAAATCGCTACCCGCCATCAGTTGGGCGATGTTATTGACGTTAACCTTCACCTCTGTTGGTTGCGGCATCTGCTTTGCGAGCACCTGAACGCGTTCCAGCCAGGGAGCGTGAGGGCCCATCACAACGGTGATGCTTAGCCCAGCAGGCAGTTGGCAATCCTGCAGAGCTTCAAGAACCTTGCCTGTTGCATCGGTTTGATCGACACCGCCCATCGTAATCAGCAGGTGTTTGAGTTGCGGGGTGGCGCGGCGGCGCAAGCTCTCATCACGCAGGGCGGCAAATTCAGGGCGCAGTAACGCGTAGCGTGGCCCTGCAAGAACGGTGCAACCCTCGGGTACAAGCTGGCTATAGTCACCCACATCACGGCCTAAGTTTTGATCGAGCAAGAGGTCGCAGTCGTGTGGCCGGTCGGCCAGATCATCAATCACCATCAGCTTGCGGCACAACGGGTGCAGTGTTTTCTCCCAGCGTGCATCAAGCGCATAGTGATCGACAATCAGCCAGTCAACCGCTGTCTCGCCAACGCCGACTTTTGTCTGTGCGGCATCGGTGGCCCAATCGACTCCGAGCCAAGCCGCGTAGTTTGACCGCCCTGTATCGGCTGGATCGTCAGTGATCATTGCATCGGCGGCGGCCGGTAAAACGCTTACCGTAAAACCGCGCTGCCGAATCTGTGCAATTAAATTGCCGACGTGCTCGCGGCAAATGAAATGGCACTGCGCACCAGTAACCTGCAGGGCGTCAGCCAACGTCAGGCAGCGCATGACATGGCCGGTGCCTATTTGCAAGGATGCGTCGGTGCGGAAAGCTATGTTCATGTGATGGATGACGCCAAAGCTAGATCTTCCTTTTGATCAGAAAGCAGGCTTTCGCCATTTCAAGATCTTCCGCATCATCAATATCCATAGCAGACATCCAGCTTAGCGAATGAAAGATGTGGTTTGGCATGTAGAAGGTTTTTGCAGACTTAAGAGCTAGGCCGCGCGCAACCCATATTGCGCCGCTCGGGCAGTACAAAGGCGGCAAATCCTGAGAGCGAACCCCCCGTGCTTCTGGAAATAAATAAGCAGGCCTGCCCTGCTCATCCAGCTTGGCCGCCCACCAGGGGTTCATCCAGCCAAAACGGAAGCTGCAAATCTGTGACTCGGCACCCCGATGGATAAAATTCTGAACTGCGGCCGTTATGTCCTCTGCATCACGGAGTGGGCAATTCGCCATGAGTTGCGATACAGCATCAAACTGCTCACCCCAGTGTTGCTCCGCTTGCCTGAGCGCCGCAAGTGTTGCCTCGCTCGATGGCGCGATGTCATCGGCCGCAGAGTCACGCAAAAAGGGAACCTCTGCACCGAAGGAGCGCGCAATTTCTGCGATTTCCGGATCATCCGTAGAAACAATCACATGTTCATACTGGGCTGATTGCAGAGCGGCCTCAATTGTCCGAGCCGGCAGAGGCTTGCCAGGAAAATCGAGACTATTTTTACGGGGTAAACGCTTGGAGCCGCCGCGAGCCAAAATGATCGCAATATGTTTCATTACCAAATGCTCCATCCACCATCGACTGCGAGAGTATGTCCGGTAATGCCTGAGCATTTATCCGATAACAGCATATCCACGGGGCCGGTTACTTCGTCGTCTCGCAGCATTCGCCCCATTGGGCAAAGCTGTGCATAGCGTTGTTTGAAGGCTTCATCCACACGGCCTTCCACTCCGCCGAACGCTATGCAGTTAACCTGAATGCCTGCACCAGCCAGACGCACTGCCAATTCCTTGGTTAAATGCGCCAGCGCCGCCTTTGCCACACCATAGTGCAGTGGCGATTGTTTGATCGGGTCGGTGTACAAATGCGGGTTGGCTGCAACCGTTCCATACTGCGAACCGATATTTAATACTCTGCGTAATTGGCTATCTCGCTGTTGGGCTAACGCCATTGTCAGCTCATAGGGCACGACAACATCGAGTAAATACTCGTTGGCAAAATTTTCGCGACTGACCAGCCCATCACCGCCTATTTTTAAGAAGCTGATGCTTCTCGCATTATTTACCAGGCAATCAGGGCGAATATCCCGCGCATCAAGCTGTTCTCGCAGCAATGCTATCGCGTCATTTTCAATAAGATCCGCTTTAAAACAAACGAATCTGTCACCGTAACTCAAATACTCATGAACCAATTTCTCTTGTGATTCAGCCGTTCGGCAAGTTGCAATGACGCGATCGCCCGCCGCCAAAAAATGGCTGACGAGAGTGCGCCCAAACTTGCCGCTCCCCCCTGTAATCAGTATTGTTCTAGGCGTCATGGTTTTCTTCCGGCTTCAATCAATTCGACAACCTCTAACGTAAAGCCTGTTTCAATACGCACATCCTTATGAAGGATGCCTTGAACAAATTCCAGCAAGGCACTCTTGAAGGCAAAATAAGTATCTTGAAAAAATAAATCCTTCCACCCCAAGTCTCCCATAACCCTTAGAGTCAGCGGTGCGCTTGACGAGCCCATCGAGCTCACAAGCACTTGAAGCCCTCCACTGTATTCAGCAGCCAAAGTTGTTGCATCCTTGTGGTGCCAGGTTTGAAGCCGTTCTACAGCCCCCCGGTCTTTAGCGAGCATTAAGAGCGGTTCGATGACATGCACAGCATACTTGTCCCAATCTTTCGGAACTGTGGCATGGATATGGCGCAGACGGCCAATCTGGGCTAATTCAACTTGGGATAACTGAAATTCCTTCGCATATCTCAGCGCGGAGCAAGAAAATAGCTGGCCGGGGTATTGCTGTCGGTCAATGAGCGTTCTAGCTTCTGTGACTGATAATGCAAGCGGCTTATCCACGTAAATTGGAAGGCCGGCATCAAGGAATGGAACTGCAAATTCATAATGTGTTTCAGCATCATCACGCGCCAGCAAAATGCCATCCACCTGGCCGATCATGTCCGTGTAGTGTTCAACCACGGTTTCAATCAGCGAGGCCTTGGCGATATGAGATGCAATCTTTTTGTCTTGAGCCCATACATGTGTGACTTTGGCTTCGGCTATCGCATCTTGCGGAAACTGCTGTTGTTCCAGGTAGCGGGGAATTACAGGAAAGTCGCAGCTCTCCATTGCCACCGGATCATAGCCATTAAAAATAGCCGACCATGAATAGGGATGCCCATTGCCGGGTGAAAGACCAATTACGCCAAGTTTCAAAGGTTTCACTTAATCCGCCAGAGTGAAGGGTTAACAAAATTAGGGTCGTTGCATGCTAACCCTGTTGCATCAAAGTTTTTGCCAATTGCAAAATCATTAAGGCATGAGCGAAACTGCGCCAGGTTATCAAGTCCAACAAGTACGGTATCGACGTATGGAATATTCTTTACGAAGGCTAGCGCTGCTTGATTAACGGTTAATCCTTGTGCGTGAGCTGCGGCATGCCAACGGGTAAGCAAGGGGCGGACAGGTTCAAAATACGCAGGGATATTACTCAAGGGCATGAGTAATAAACCTTGTAGGAAAACTGATCGTACATGTATTTCGACCCCTTCATTTTTCAGCAATTCCAAATGCCCGCTTGCAAGCATCCGTTGATCCAAAACGTTTAATGGCAGTTGAATCAAGTCAGGTTTAAATTTCTTCAGTACGGCGTCGGCTTGCATGCTGTCGTATACGGATACCCCGATTTTTTCTACTACCCCCTTTCCCTTTAGCTGCATCATGGCTACCCAAAGCTTGTCTCCGCCAGGAACAAGAAGATTTTCGGCATGGTGAATCAGGAGCCCATAGATTTTTTTACGCGAAAGCAAATCCAGCGATTGCTGGAATGTCTCGCTAAGTTGTTTTGCATCAATATCTGAAATGTGAGGTGTCGCAAAGCTTGGGGTTTTTGTTACTACCTTAAATCCCTCAAGCGAGTTCGTGCCCAGCACGGCCTCAGATTGACCATACAGCGAGGCAGTATCCAGAACCCTAATTCCATAATGCCGCGCCTCGCTAAGCAGCGCCGTTACTGTTTCCGGCGTGGTTATTCCATGCTGGTTGGCAAGTCCATAGGGTAGGCCCCATTGAACAGTTCCCAATCCAAGTTTCTGGATGCCATTCATTCTGCTAATGCCACGCGCAAGGTTTGTACAACAAAGTCTTGCTGGTCACTGGTCAACCCCGGATACATAGGTATGCTGATGACCTCTGAATAGTACCTTTCCGCCTGCGGGCAATACCCAACGTTGAAGCCCATTTGTTCATAGTAAGGCTGGCGGTAGACAGGGATGTAATGCACATTAACCCCTATCCCTGCTGCATAAAATGCATCATAGACTTGGCGTTGCGTCTTGCTGGTTTCCTCAAATTTCAAGCGGATAACGTACAGGTGGTAGCCCGAATAGCTGTCTGCATGTTGCCACGGGGTTAGCACTGGCAAAGCGGGTAACAGATGGTCATAGCGCTTGGCGATGGCATGGCGTTTGGTAACAAATTCATCGAGCCGCTGTAGTTGGCTTAAGCCCAATGCGGCTTGCAGGTCGGTCATGCGGTAGTTAAAGCCCAGGTCAATCTGTTGGTAATTCCAGATTTCCTGTGCCGGACGGGGTTGCATGTCTGCTGCGGTGCTGCTGATGCCGTGGCTGCGCAACAGGCGCATGTGTTTAGCCAAAGCCGCGTTATTGGTCACCGCCATGCCGCCTTCTCCGGCGGTGATGATTTTGACAGGGTGAAAACTGAATACGGTGATGTCGCTGTAGCGACAGTTGCCGACTGGTTCATCTTTGTATTTGCCCCCAATGGCGTGCGAGGCATCTTCGATGATTTTGAAACCGTATCTTTGGCTGAGTGCGTGGATGCCGGCCATGTCGCAGGGTTGGCCGCATAAATGCACGGGGATCACCACTTTGGGCAGCTTGCCGGTCTTTTCTGCAAGGGCCAGTTTTTCCGCCAAGCGCTCAACGCTGAGGTTGTAGGTATGCGGATCAATGTCGACAAAATCCACCGTTGCTCCGCAATACAGCGCGCAGTTGGCGCTGGCAACAAAGGTGATCGGCGTGGTCCAGACCCTATCGCCCTTGCTTACGCCCAGCGCCAGGCAGGCAATGTGCAGCGCACTGGTGGCGCTGTTAACCGCCACCGCATGCTGTGCACCACAGTAATCGGCAACGGCTTTTTCAAAGGCAGGCACAGCCGGGCCTTGGGTCAAAAAATCTGAGCGCAACACGGTGACAACTGCGTCAATGTCGATTTGGTTGATGTCTTGGCGTCCGTAGGGAATCATGGTCGTTTGAGCATTTCAATATGATGAAGATTGGTTTCTTAATTTCTCGGCTACTGGTGCCGGTTGATTCACGATGTCTTGATAACTGCCGACGCGCTTGATGCCGCCCTCACTCAACTCCACAATCTGCGTGCAGTTTTTGAGGGTAGTGAGACGGTGGGCGATGATGAGCAGGGTAAGGTCCTTGCTGAGGCCTTCGATGGCTTGCATGACGGCTTGTTCGGTTTCGTTGTCTAGTGCGCTGGTGGCTTCGTCAAAAATTATCACATCGGCTTGCTTGTAGAGGGCGCGGGCAATACCGATGCGCTGGCGTTGACCGCCCGAGAGGCGGATGCCGCGCTCGCCGACAAAGGTTTGATATTGCTTGGGCCAGCTTTCAATGCTGTCGGCGATTTGCGCCTGTTGTGCGGCTTGCCTGACGCGCTGGGAGTCGATCTGGTCTTTGGGCACGCCAAAGGCGATGTTTTCTTCAATGCTGTTGTCGGCCAGAAATATGGCTTGTGGCACATGGGCAATATGGGCTTGCCAGGCGCGGTGGTTGCCGGGCGTGACGGCTTGGCCATCAATCTCCAGCGTGCCGTCGGTGGGCTGTAGCAACCCCATGACGATATCGAGCAAAGTGCTTTTGCCACTGCCGGTGGCGCCGATAAAACCTACCCGGCTGCCTTTGGTGATGGTGAGGTTGATCTGCTTCAGAACATAGGGCGTTTGCGGGCTGTAGCGGAACCCGAGTTGCTTGAGGCTGATGTTGTGTTTGAAGGGCAGCGGTTGGGCGGCTGACTGATCGGCGTAGTCGGGTAAGGGTTGGTCAAGCAACTCGATGGTGTCTTGCAGCGAGGCTTGGCTGCCCTTTATTTGCGACCAGGATCCATAAGCTTGTTGCAATACGGGCAGTAAACGCTGCGCCCCCAGTGCCAGTGCACCGAGGACGGGAATGGCCTTGCCGATGCCATCGGCTTGTTGGCTAAGCGAATAGGCCAGCGCTGCGATAAGCATCATGCCCAAGGCTTCCATGGCATAACGGGTGGTGGGACTGATACATGAATTGCTACTCTGGGCGCGGAGCAGGGGCAGATCGGCGGTGCGGTAAATACGGCCATAGGTAGCCTGGCTGCCATCAATGAGTACATCGCGGATGCCGCCCAAGCCTTCCTGCAGGGATTTGATGACATGGCTGGATTCGCGGGCGATGCGCTGGCTATCGGCCAATAGTTGCTTGCGGGTCAAGCGGATGATAAACGCATAGATCAGGCCAAATCCGCCAAAGGCCGCCAGTGCGATGACAGGCTCTACCGATAACAGCGCGATAAGTATGGTGATGAGCATGACGCTGGAACTGATGAGCATCAACGTAGGCGCGATGGTGTTGTAAATTACCCCGTTGGCTTTGCCCGAGATGCCATTGATGACCTCGCTGCTGTTGCGGGCGCAATGCACTGCATAAGGCTGATACAGCGTGCGGCGGTAGATGCTAATGCTAAGGTCGGCTCCAGTTGAGAAGGATAGCCTCGTACTAGCCCAGAGCAGTATCAATCGCATTACACCCGCCATGAATGCAGCCAGCCCAAAGGCGATTGTCAGCGGCAACAGGAGCTGTTCAGGCTCTGTGAGGCTTAGGGCTTGAATGAAAGGCTGTGTCGCTGGATGTTCAAAAACACGAGCCGGAGCGGTCAGTACGCCGAGGAATGGCAGTACTGCTCCAATGCTGATGATTTCAGCGAACGAAGTGAGGATCATCAAAACAAGCAACAGACAAAATTGCTTCTGGCGCCGACGGCTGATGTGGTGCCAGAGACGGTTTAAAAGCTGGGTTATTGGCTGTGTGGGCTGCATGGGATTGTTTGGTAATCAGGGCTTTCAGGCACGCTACCGCCCTGCAAAACACGGGCATGTTTCGCATAACATATTGTTAATATGCAACTATAACTACGCTGCTGGTGTGACCCAGTCGCGATTCACTCTTATTTGGTGGGCTTTGCCCAGCAATTCCATTAGTACGATCACGCGCTTATCACCGTCTTCCTCGGTGAATATGCCCTCCATTCCAACCAGAGGCCCCTCAACCAGCCGGATTGGCTCTCCTGTGCAAAGCAGTGGCCGGTTATTCTCATGCAGTCCTGTATTCGGTGTCTCGCGCTGTACTATGGTATCTATTACTTCTTCCGGGATTATCGCGGGCTGCCCCCCGAAGCGCACCAAGCCGACTGCGCCGCGCGTGGAGCGCACCGGTGCTGTACTGCGCAAAGCAGGATCGATTCGGATAAACAGATAGCGCGGAAAAAGGGGCTCGATTACATCTACCCATTGTCCGTGACGATGGCGGGCGTTCCGGATGCGCGGCAAATAGGTGCGATAGCCTTGCCGCTGCAGATTTTCCTCGGCTATTGCTTCCTGGCGCGGCTTGCAGCAGACGGCATACCAGTGCTCCGATGCGTGCGATACAGCTGAATTGCTGCTTGCGTCGGCTCTGCCCTTATTCATCGGCATTCTCCAGCAGGCCTTTTTGTATTGCCTCGCGTTGCAATTCCTCGATCTCTGCGCGCAACGCTTCATATTCCTGCACCTTGCAGCGGAGGAAATGTACGGTCATGCGCGCCTTTTCCTCGATTCCGTGCGGGGTCAGCAGATAGGCATAGGCCAGCTTGTTGTCGCTGTTGCGGAAATTGTTGATCTTGAGGCTGCCCTTTGCGACCAGCGCGTTCAGGCAGAAATTGACTTTACCAAGACTGATTCCCAAGTGCTTTGCCAAATCTCGTTGGGAAAGGCTTGGGTTGTCTTCCAGCGTTTTGAGTAACCCGTAATGGGTGGATTCATCCAGCATCTATACTGCGTTCAGTGGTTGAACAGCGCGTATTAGAACAGTTGCGTGTCGGGAATGTCAAGCATCATGGCGCACGCAGATTGGCTCAAAAAGGCCATCGAGCATAGCCGTACCTGCAAAAACTACTTCCATCGATTGGTACGCTACACTCATATGCTATCCTTGCGCGAGCATTAATTTCGGGAAGCATTATAAATTCGGTTCGATCACAATCCTTGCATAACTACGGAGTGTGACGATAGGCGCACTGTGAATATAAATGGCGAATGTGTTTGAATGTTTAACAACAATGTGATTTTGGACTTGATATGACAAACACTGAACAACAGATGGTTGAAGGCAAATCGGATATTAGTCTTGATGACATCATTGATTTTTTTGTGGTCAAGTGGAAATTTCTTTTAATGGGTGCTGTTTTGGGGCTCATAGTGGCGTGTGGCGGGGTATTTTTATTTGGTAAATATGAAGCAGAGGCGACGCTTGTCAATAAATCCACTATCAATTATCTGACGTGGAAGAATCTAAAAAGAAATTTGCCTATTTTGGCTGCCAAGATTTCAGAAACTGCACCAGATAGAGAAAATTTGCTAAAGACACTATCCGATGAACTTTGGTGGCAAAAAAATGTTGTTCCTACGTTTGCTCTTGCTAAAGACGATGCCAAATTTGGTATCTCCAAGGAACTGCAGGATACGGAGTCTCTAAAAATCAAGGATTTTGTTGTCAAGGCAACAGGATCGAGCAAAGAAGAAGCCCTCAAAAATCTTTCCATTGCTACCTCTTTTATGCGAGGGGGGTCTGCCTACCTGGCTTTGAAGGACGTTATTGCGAATTATCAAATCGAATTGCAGAATTCGGAGTCTGAAATTGCAAAGAAAATTTCTGAATTAGAAATCGAATTGATATATTTGAACAACCGTATGGCCAGCCTCGAATTACTCAAAGCGAAGTTCCATGGAGGTTCTGCCTCAATAATTGCTCAGCCTTTGGATCCCAAGGATTCCAGCGCCAAATATTTGCCCATTGTTACGCAGCTTATCGCCGCCAATAAAGACATTAGCGCGCTAAAAGAAGATTTGTCTCGTTTAATTAACAGAAAGAGTCAACTGGCGATCATGAATGGTTTTTTGTCGCAAGCTAATCCGGTGATGGAGAGGAATTTGGACGGGTTATCGGCAGTGGCAGAGCTTATGCAGATAGAGTCCAGCCTGAGAAAAAATTTTCAGCCTTCCGACTGGAATAAAGTTTCAATACTCAACAACATTAAACATGAACTGGCTCTGATTCATACCGGATTTACCTTGGGGCTGGAGCCACCCACATTTATCAGCACATCTAAACCTCATTACCTGAAAAATGCCGCTATTGGGTTGGCTGCCGGATTCTTTCTTGCATTATTGGCCTCGCTTTGCTCGGCTATTTGGCTGCGCTACCGCAGACAAGCGCTGTGAGTGGTGTTTAAGTAAGCCCAGCCATATCACCGCAGGTGGACACGCGGCAGCGAGGCAGCCGTCTTTGGCTCATTGACACTAGTTAGCATAGTCAGTAGAGCGCCTGATTGACACCATTCAGGTCTTCTTCGCTTAGCGCCCCCACCGCCGCCTTCAGGCGCAGCCGGCTGACGAGGTAGTTGTACTCGGCCTGGTACAAATCGCGGCGGGTGGCATACAACTGCTGCTGTGCATTCAGCACATCGAGGTTGGTGCGCACGCCGACCTCCTGACCGAGCTTGCTGGCTTCCAGGACGCTTTCACTGGAGGTGAGTGCCTGCTGCAGCGCCTTGACCTGGGCGATGCCGTTGACCACGCCGAGGTAGGCCTGGCGGGTTTGCAGCGCGACGGTGCGGCGGGTATCTTCCAGGGTTTGCCTGGCGCGCTCGCGGTTGGCCTCGGCTTCGCGCCATTTGGAATTGACGGCGCCCCCCTGGAATAACGGCATGTTCAGTTGCACGCCGATGCTCTTGCTGGCGTTGTCGCTGCCCACGCCGAAGCTGCCGCCGTTGGACTGGTTGTTGGAGTAATTCGCCACCAGGTCCAGCGTCGGGTAGTGGCCGCCGCGGTTGCGCGCGACTTCCTTCTCGGCGATCTCGGCGCCTGCTTGCGCGATGGCCAGCTGCAGGCTGTTTAGCTGCGCCTCATCCACCCACTTCTCCATGTCGGCGGGTTGCGGGTTTTCCAGCTTGAATCCCTTGCCGAGATGCTTGAGGTCCTTCGGCATCGCGTTGATCAGTTGCTGCAAGGCGCGCTTCTTGATTTCCAGGTTGTTTTGCGCGGCGATTTCCTGCGCGCTGGTCAGGTCGTAACGCGCCTGTGCTTCGTGGGTGTCGGTGATGGTGGCGCTGCCCACCTCGAAGTTGCGCTTGGCCTGTTCCAGTTGCTCGGAAATGGCTTTTTTCTGCGCCTCGGCCAGTTCCACGCTGTCCTGTGCGATCAGCACATCGAAATAGGCTTGCGCGACGCGCAGGACCAAATCCTGTTCGGCGATTTTGAATTGCGCTTCGGCCTGTACAACCTGCAATTCGGCCTCGGTATAGGCCAGCCAGTTCTGCTGGCGGAACAGCGGCTGCGTCAGGTTCACGCCGTAGCCGTGGCTGTTGTAGCGGGTATTGCCGCCCGGGAATGGAGAGGCTCCCTTGTACTGGATGGTCTGATCGTTGAATGTGCTGTTCGCACTGAGGCTGATGCTGGGCAGGAGCAGCGAGCGGCCCTGCGGCAGCTTTTCCTGGCCGGCTTGCTGGGTGGCACGCGCGGCGGCAAACACCGGATCGTTCGCCTGGGCGGCGCGGAAAGTTTCCAGCAGATCGGCAGCCTGCGCCGCGCTACTCGCGCCGAGCAGCGTTGCCAGAAGAAGGGGTAATGGCTTCAGCTTCATTGGGTTTTTGCGCTGTCGTTATATTAGATTTTTCTAATACTACAGATTGCCGCTGCCTTGCGCAATCCCGATGCGAGGCTTAGTTCCGGCTAACCAAAAGGTTAGCCGGAACTGAAGCTTCGTTTTCAGAACACGAACCGCTTGGGCTGCTCGGCATTTCGCAACGGCGCGACGCAAGTTTCCATGATGTTGACCGTCTCGAATACGTCCGGCGCGGCGCGGGTAATCAGCTTCGCCTCCATCAGCGGAGCGTCTCCCACGATGGCGAACAGCCGCCCGCCGACGTTCAGGTTGTTCTGGAACGCTGCCGGCAATACCGGCGTCGAACCGGTCAGCACGATGACGTCGTAGGTGCCCTTGTCCCAGCCGTGCGCCGCATCGCCCGTTTCGAGGGTGACGTTGTCGCGGTGGTAGGCGGCCAGATTCTGCTTGGCCATGGCGCTCAGTTCAGGCTCGATTTCCACCGAGGTGACCTGTCCCGCCAGCGCGGACATCAGGGCGGTCAGATAGCCGCTGCCGGTGCCCACTTCCAATACGCTGTCATTGCGGGTGAGGTGCAACTCCTGCACGGTGCGTGCTTCGAGCTTGGGTTGCCACATGGCTGCCCCGTGGCCCAGCGGGATTTCCATATCGGCAAATGCCAGTTCTTTTTTACCTGCGGGCACGAAATGTTCGCGGCGGACATGCTTGAGCAACTCCAGTATCCGCATCTCCAGCACTTCGCAGGGGCGGATCTGTTGTTCGATCATGTTGAAACGTGCTTGTTCGATGTTCTGCATCCCATCCTCCTGAATTACCGCACTATTATTATTCCGGCACGAATGTGCCGCGCGGCCAGTATAGCAACACCACCCCGCGGGCTCAACACCGGCCGTTTATTGGCGGCTGCGGCCCAGCCATGCCGGAAATTTTCAGCGTATCGCCCGCTTGATCGGGAACACCAGCGCGAAGGTGCTGCCTTTCCCTTCTTCGCTCAGGACTTCGAGCTTGGCCTGGTGGCGCATCGCGATATGCTTGACGATCGCCAGGCCCAGCCCCGTTCCGCCGGTTTCGCGCGAGCGGCTGCGGTCTACCCGGTAGAAGCGCTCGGTCAGGCGCGGGATATGCTGCGCGGCAATGCCGATGCCGCTGTCCTGCACCGAAAACACCGGCTGGCCGCCGCGCTCCGCCCAGCGCAGCAGGATCGCACCGCCCTTGGGCGTGTAGCGGATTGCGTTGCTGATCAGGTTGCCGAACGCGCTATGCAGTTCCTCGCGGTTGCCAAGCAGTTTCACTCCGCTCGCGACTTCGAGGCGCAGCACATGCGAGCCGTTGCTCAGCAACTGGCCTTCCCGGTGAATTTCTTCAAGCAGCACGCCCATGTCCACCGTCTCCTCGCTCAGCGGGTTCTGGTCGTTTTCCAGGTGCGACAGGGTAAGCAGGTCGGCAACCAGGTTTTCCATGCGGCGCGTCTGCTCTGCCATCAGATGCAAGGCGCGCCGCGCATCCTCGCGGTTGAGGTCGGGCATGTCCTGCAGGTTTTCGACAAAGCCGTTCACCACGGTCAGCGGGGTGCGCAGCTCGTGCGAGACGTTCGCGACGAAATCGCGGCGAATGGCTTCGATGCGCTCCAGCCGCGTGATGTCGCGGCTGATCAGCAGCCGCTTGTTCATGCCATAGGGAATGAGCTTGATGGACAGCACCATCTCGTCATGGCGCGCCGGGCGCATCACCAGCGGCTCGCTGAAATTGGAATCATGGAGATATTCGACGAACTCCGGCTGGCGCACCAGATAAGTGATGTCCTGCATGAAGTCATGCTCGGGGTCGAGGTCGAAATGCTGCTGCGCCAGCGGGTTGCACCATTCGATGCGGTTCGCGTCGTTCAGGATTGCAACCCCCTCCGGCAAGGCGGCCGTGGCCTGCTCGATGTGCTGCAGCTCGGCTGCCAGATCCTGGCGGGTCTGGTTGTGCTGCTTGACCATGCGGTACAGCCGGGAGAACACCTCGTCCCAGATGCCGCCCGCTTCGGGGATGGTTTCGCTGCGCGCATCCTGCAGCCATCGCCCCAGCCTGTAGAGCTGCCGCGCATGGCGCGCCATCACGATCAGCAGCACCAGCAGCATGAACAGCAATGCCGGGGTGGCCGAGAATGTTCCCCACAGCAGCAGTGCGACCAGCGTGACGAGCACGATGGGGATGCTTAAACGAAGCCAGAAACCCTGCAAGAAGTTCTCCTAGTTGAGCGAAAAACGGTAACCGCTGCCGCGCACTGTCTGGATCAGGCCATCCAGGCCGGCCGGCTCCAGGGCGGCGCGCAGGCGGCGGATATGCACGTCCACCGTGCGTTCCTCGACGAACGCCTGCGTGCCCCATACCTGATCGAGCAATTGCGTGCGGCTGTACACCCGCTCCGCGTGGGTCATGAAAAAATGCAGCAGGCGGAACTCGGTGGGGCCGAGTTCGATTGCCACCCCCTTGGCGGTCACGCGGTGCGAAGCCGGCAACAATTCCAGGCTGCCCGCCGCAACCATCTCGTCCGGCATCTGCGGAGCATGGCGGCGCAGCACGGCGCGAATGCGCGCCATCAGTTCGCGGGGCGAAAAGGGCTTGGTGATGTAGTCGTCCGCTCCCGCCTCCAGCCCCAGCACTTTGTCGTGCTCTTCGCCGCGCGCGGTCAGCATGATAATCGGGATATCCTTGGTGCGCGCATCGCTGCGCAACTGTTTCGCCAGGATAACGCCGCTGGTGTTCGGCAGCATCCAGTCGAGCAGGATTAGGTCCGGCGCATTGCCGCGTATCTGTCGCCATGCGCTATCCGCATCCTCGGCGCGCAGCGCCTGGAAGCCTGCCTGTTCCATGTTGAATGCCAGCAACTCCTGGATTGCCGGTTCGTCCTCCACGATCAGTATTTTTGCGCTCATTGCGCTCCTTCAACTTTCATTATGGCAAGGATAGGAAGGATTTATGACAGGCGTATGACACAAATCAGTCGCGGTGGTGCTCATGGTGCGGCGCGGGCACATGCTCGGTCTGGCTGGCCGCATGATGATGCATCCAGGCATGTTCCGGCTCTTGCGGCAAAGTCCTGCCGATGAATTTCGGCAACAGCGAACCGGCCACCATGCCGGCCATGCTCATCAGCAGGCCGACCAGTTGCGGCGGCCAGACCTCGGAAGGCTCGAACACCTCGCACAATGCCCAGGTCGACAGCCCCAGCAGCATCGCCAGCAGCGCGCCCTGCGTATTGGCGCGCTTCCAGTACAGGCCGAAGGCCAGGGGTACGAAGGCCGCGACCAGCGTGATTTTGTAGGCGTTCTCCACCATCTTGAAAATTGATAGTTGGGAATTCAGCGCCACGGTCAGCACCACCGCACCGAAGCCCCACAGCGTGATGCGCATCGCGCGCAGGAACTGGCGGTCCGTCATGTCCTTGAGGATGAAATGCTTGAGGATGTTCTCGGTGAACGCGACCGACGGCGCGAGCAGCGTGGCCGAGGAACAGCTCATGATCGCCGAGAGCAGCGCGCCGAAGAAGATCACCTGCGCGAACACCGGCGTGTGCTGCAGGATCAGCGTCGGCAGCACCAGTTGTGAATCCTGCTCCAGCAGCTCGCCGAACAGCCTAGGATCGACCAGCGTCGCGGAATAGGCGAGGAACATCGGCACGAAGGCGAACAGGAAATACAGTGAGCCGCCCAGCACCGAGCCGCGCACCGCAGTTTTCTCATTTCTGGCGGCGGTGATGCGTTGGAACACGTCCTGCTGCGGGATCGAGCCGAGCATCATGGTCAGCCAAGCGCCGATGAACGGCACCCAGTGCGTGTAGTCGCCCTTGGGGAAGAAATCCAGTTTGCCCGCGGCCTCGGCGTGCGCGACCACCGCGCCCACACCTCCGGTCATGCCGCTGACGAGCCAGGCGATGAACAGCATGCCGCACATGATGACCGTCATTTGCACGAAGTCGAGCAGCGCCACCGACCACATGCCGCCGAAGGTCGTGTAGGTCAGTACGATGGCCGCGCCGATCATCATGCCCGCCTCCTGCGATACCGCACCGCCGCTGATCACGTTGAATACCAGACCGAGCGCCATGATCTGTGCCGATACCCAGCCGAGATAGGAGATCACGATGCACACCGCCGCGATCAGCTCCACCGCGCGGTTGTAGCGCACGCGGTAATAGTCGCCGATGGTGAGGAGGTTCATGCGGTACAGTTTGTTGGCGAAGAACAGCCCGGCGAGGATCAGGCACAGGCTCGCGCCGAACGGGTCGGCCACCACGCCGCCCATGCCTTCCTTGACGAAGGTCGCGGAAATGCCCAGCACGGTTTCCGCACCGAACCAGGTGGCGAATACGGTTGCCGTGACGATGGGCAGCGGCAGGTGGCGGCCGGCGACGGCGAAGTCCTTGGCGCTGTGTACGCGGGTTGCGGCATACAGGCCGATGCCGACGGACACCAGCAGATAGAGAACGACGAACCAGACCAGCATGACAAATATCCGCTCGGAATTGCAACGGGGCGGATTTTAGCAGTCCTGCGCCGAAGAACAATCAGAGGCGGCTATTTTTCGTGGAGTTCGCGCAGGTCCTTGTTGAGGAAGAAGGCGATCACGGTACGGATCACCACGATGCCGCCGAGCATGGCGAGCGATTCCCAGGTAGGGATCACGATGGTCTGGATGATGTCGCCGGCGAGGAAGAAATCCAGCCCCAGCGCGGTCTTCTCGCCGATGGCGCTGCGGATATGGCTGATCGGAGCCGTTTGCGGCTCGCGCGCCAGCGCCGATTTGATGCGCAGCACGAGCCGGATCAGCCCCTCGACCGCGCCCCACAGCACCACGCCGATGCCGATCATCTCGATCCATGGCGCGGCCAGCTCGACGAATTCGACCAGTACCTGGTGCATTACGCTCTTCCGCCCAAAGACCCGGCGCGCCTACAGTTCCTTGGCATGATTGGCAAGGTATTTCGCCACGCCTTCCGGCGAGGCGTTCATGCCTGCCTTGCCCTTGTTCCAGCCGGCCGGGCAGACTTCGCCGTGCTCCTCGGTGAATTGCAGCGCATCCACCATGCGCAGCATTTCGTCGATGTTGCGCCCCAGCAGCAGGTCGTTCACTACCTGGTGGCGCACCGTACCGGCGCGGTCGATCAGGAACGAGCCGCGGAACGCCACGCCGGCCGCATCAAACTCCACGTCGTAGGCTTTGCAGATTTCATGCTTGATGTCGGCGACCAGCGGATACTGTACCTGGCCGATACCGCCCTTCTCGACGGGTGTGTTCTTCCAGGCGAGGTGGGTGAATTGCGAGTCGATCGAGATGCCGATCACCTCCGTATTGCGCTTCTTGAATTCATCCAGGCGATGGTTGAAGGCGATCAGCTCGGACGGGCAGACGAAGGTGAAATCCAGCGGATAGAAGAAAATCACGGCATATTTGCCGTCGATGTATTTCTTCAGGTTGAAGGTAGCGTTGATTTCGTTGTTGCCCATCACGGCAACGGCACTGAAATCGGGTGCGGGTTTGCCGACGAGAACGGCCATGGTGATCTCCTGAAGGTTGTGTTGGACAGCGCAATTTAGGCCTTTGCCCTGGCTGCGTCAACTTGTGAATGGGGAGCGGATTCTATTTCAGGCAGTATCAGCGTCCCATGATCTGCGTCATGAACGCACTGCCGCAACGACGGTAAGCATGGGCGAATAGAATCGCCGTGCGAGCCGGCTATGCGCCGCCGGCCACGGCAAACTGGATGCGGTGCAGTTGCGCATACACGCCGCCCCTGTCCAGCAGTTCGCGGTGTGTGCCGATCTCGGCGATCTCGCCTTTCTGCAAGACGACAATCCGGTCGGCCTTCTCGATGGTGGACAGGCGGTGTGCGATGACCAGCGTGGTGCGGCCCTGCATCAGGGTTTCCAGCGCGGCCTGCACGTGGCGCTCGGATTCGGAATCCAGCGCGGAGGTTGCCTCGTCGAGGATCAGGATAGGCGCATCCTTGAGGATGGCGCGCGCGATGGCGATGCGCTGGCGCTGGCCGCCGGAGAGCTTCACGCCGCGCTCGCCGACCAGCGTATTCAGCCCCTCCGGCCACTCGCGGATGAACTCCATCGCATGCGCAGCCTGTGCGGCGGCGGTAATCTCCGCCTCACTGACTTCGCGCATCTGGCCGTAGGCGATGTTCGCCGCGACCGTGTCGTTGAACAGCACCACTTCCTGGCTCACCAGCGCGATGTTGGCGCGCAGGCTGGCCAGCGTCAGGCCGTTGATGTCGTGGCCGTCCAGGGTAATGCGTCCGCCGGTCGGCGTGTAGAAGCGCGGCACGAGGTTGGCGAGCGTGGTCTTGCCGCTGCCGGAGGCGCCGACCAGCGCGACGTTCTCACCGGCGCGGATGTGCAGCGTGATGTCCCGCAGCGCAAGCCGCCCGTCCGTGCCGTAGGCGAACTGCACATGGTCGAATTGCACTTCGCCGCGCGCGCGCCCGACCGTGACCGTGCCGCTGTCGATTTCGCTCTCGGTGTCGGTCAGCTCGAACACGCTCTCCGCCGCCGCCAGCCCGCGTTGCAGGTATTCGCTCACCCCGGCCAGGCGCTTGAGCGGCGCGGTCAGCATCAGCATCGCGGCGATGAAGGAGAGAAAGCCGCCCACCGTGGTCTCGTCGGCCTTGGATTGCAGCGTGGCGAGATAGACGATCACGGCGAGCGCGATGGCCGCGACCATCTGCACGATGGGTACGTTCGCCGCGGAGGCGGCGGCCTGCTTCATGTTGTGGCGGCGAACCCAGTTGGCCTGCTCGTGGAAACGCCCGCCCTCGTAATGCTGGCCGCCGAACAGCTTGACCACCTTGTGCGCGGTGACGCTTTCCTCGATCACCTGGGTGATGTCGCCCATCGCACGCTGCGCATCGCGGCTGGAGGTGCGCAGGCGGCTGCTGATGGTGCTGATGATATAGGCGATGACCGGCGCCATCACCAGCGTGAGCAGCGTCAGTTTCCAGTTGAGGTAGAACAGCCAGCCCAGCAGGCCGGCGATGATGATGGAATCGCGGATGACGATAGTCACCACGGTGGTGGCCGCCGCCGTGACCTGCGTCACGTCGAAGGTCAGCTTGGAGATCAGGTTGCCGGTGGCGTGGTCGTCGTAGTAGCGCGTCGGCAGCGAGAGCAGCTTGCCGAACATCTCGTCGCGCAGGTCCATCACCACCTTGTTGCCTACCCAGTTGATCGCATAGGTCGAGACGAAGGTCGCCAGGCCGCGCACGAGGAAGATCGCCACGATGATGACCGGCGCGAGCTTGATGACCGTCTCGTCCTTGTTCACGAAGGTGCCGTCCAGCATGGGTTTTAGCAGGGCAGGCAGCAGCGGTTCGGTGGCCGCCGCCACCACCATGCCGAGGATGGAGGCCGAGAAGGCGCGCCAGTACGGTTTGACGTAATCGAGAAGGCGCAGGTAGAGCTGACTGCTGGATAAATTCATGGCGCGCACTTTAGCAGAAAGTCCGCAAACTCCCGAATATTCATGGGCGCCTTACGAGCAGGTTTGCGTGTCCATCAGCACCCACAAAATCAGCGCCGCGGTTTCCAGCACCTCAAGCAGCGCGCCCGCAGTATCGCCGGTGGTGCCGCCGAGGCGCGCCATCATCATGCGCCGCAGCAGCCAGAACACGGCGAGGCAGCCTGCTGCCAGCCCGGCCCCGCGCATCCCCAGCGCGGCGAGCACGCCCAGCAGGGTGGCCAGCAACATCAGCACCATGGCGCGGCGCGGCGCATGCTGGGCAAGCGCCGATCCCAGCCCGGCAGGGCGCACGTAAGGGGTGGTGAGAAACAGCAGCGGCATGGCAGCACGCGCCAGCAGCAGCGGCCACAGCAATGCCCAGCCGTTGCCGCATTGCACCAACGCGACGAGTGCGGCGAATTTCAGCAGCAGCACCAGCACCACGGCGACCACCGCAGCGGGGCCGGCATACGGGTCTTTCATGATCGCCATGGTGCGCTCGCGGTTGCCGATGCCGCCCAGCCAGGCATCCACGCTGTCGGCCAGGCCATCCAGGTGCAGCGCGCCGGTCATCACCACCCATGCGGCCAGCAGCAAGGCGGCATGCAGCAGCAGCGGCACGCCATGCAGCATGGCATTCAGCCCGGCCAGCAATGCGCCGAGCAGCAAGCCGACCAAGGGGTAATACAGCAGCGATGCGCCGACTTCGCGCTCGCCGTACGGCCGTTTGAGCCTGACCGGAATCTGCGTGAGGAACTGGATCGCGAGCAGCAGGGGGTAGAAAGGCTTCATGCCGGAACCTGTGCGGGTTCATCTTCAACGGTGACCTGATGCAGCGCCGCGTGCGGTACCGACAGGCCGAGCAGCTCGCTTAGCGGGCGTTGCTGCAGGTGGCACAGGATGATGCGCATCACCCCGCCGTGCGTGACCAGCAGCACGCGCTGGCCGGGGTAGCGCGCGGGCAGCTCCCGCCAGGCCGCGAGGACGCGCGCCTGGAACGCCGGCAGCGGTTCCGCCTGCGGCGGCGGGCAGGCAACCGGGTCGCGCCAGAAATTCTCCAGTGCAGCAGGATCAGAAGCGGCAATATCCGCCGCGCTGCGCCCGTCCCATGTGCCGAAATCCATTTCCTGAAAACGCGCATCGTGATGCAGTGGCAGGCTGTGCCGTTGCGCGTAATCCTGTGCGAAGGCCGCGCAGCGCGCCAGCGGCGAACTCAGCACCGCGTCGTAGCGCGGTGCATCCGGCAAAGCCTCCGCCATCTGCCGGTAACCGTGCTCGCTCAGCGGCGCATCGCTGCGCCCCAGATAGACGTTGCCCGCCCGCGTTATACCGTGACGCAGCAAATCGATGTGCGTATGACCGGACATCAGAGCTTGCCCGACACCTGCGCCTCGGCAAAGGTCGCCATGTTGTTGTGCAGCGCGCAGGCCAGTTGCAGCAGCGGCACTGCCGTCGCCGCACCGCTGCCCTCGCCCAGCCGCATCCCGAGCTGCAGCAGCGGCTGCGCATCGAGCGCGGCGAGCACGCGCTGATGCCCCGGCTCGGCGGAGGTATGCGCAAACAGCAGCCAGTTGCGCACGTTCGGGTTAAAGCGTACGGCGGTCAGCGCCGCCACCGAGCTGATGAAGCCGTCCACCAGCGCCGGAATGCCGTTTTGCGCGGCGGCCAGATACGCACCCGCCAGTGCCGCGATCTCGAAGCCGCCCACGTGGCGCAGCACATCCAGCGGTTGCGCCAGATTGGTCCGATGCAGCTCCAGCGCGCGCTGGATCACCGCCGCCTTGTGCGCCACCCCTTTGTTATCCAGCCCGGTGCCTGGACCCGCCAGCAACTGCGGCGATTCCCGCAGCAACGCGCAGGCGATGGCGCTTGCCGAGGTGGTGTTGGCGATGCCCATTTCGCCGCCGATGAACAGATGCGCGCCCTCCTGTTTTGCGCGCAACACCGCCGCATGGCCGGCTTGCAAGGCTGCAGCCAGTTGCGCATCGGTCATTGCCGGGCACTGTGCAAAATTGGCCGTGCCGGCGGCGATGCGCTCATCGCGCACCTTTGCCATCGGCTCGACCGGCAACACCGTGCCGAGGTTGACGACTTCCAGCGTGGCATTTGCCTGCTTCGCCAGTACGCTGATCGCCGCGCCGCCGCGCGCAAAGTTCTTCACCATCTCCACCGTGACCGCTTGCGGGAAGGCCGATACGCCCTCGGCCGCCACGCCGTGATCGGCGGCAAAAATGCTGATCTGGACACGCTCCATCTGCGGCCTGTCCGTGTCCTGCAAGGCGGCCAATTGCACCGCGATCGCTTCCAGCTTGCCCAGCGAACCGGGCGGCTTGGTGAGTTGCTCCTGCCTTGCCAGCGCCGCGCCGCGCGCGGTCTCGTTCAATGGTTTTACGGATTGTTGCAGCCAGGAAAAATCGTTCATTGCCTACCCTTTCAAATTCAGCGGAAGTCCCGCCACTGTCAAAATAACCTTGTCGCAGCGCTGCGCCAGCGCCTGGTGCAGCCGCCCCGCCTCGTCGCAGTAGCGCCGCGTGAGCTCGCCCAGCGGCACCACGCCCATGCCGGTCTCGTTGCTCACAAGGATGATCGTCCCCGGCAGGCCGGGCAGCGCGTCGAGCAGCGCGGCGGTTTCCTGCCGCAGCCGCGCCTCGTCCTCGAGGCATAGCAGGTTGGTGAGCCACAGCGTCAGGCAATCCACCAGCACGCAGCGGTTTGCGGCGGCGTGGCTTTGCAGGGCGGCGGCGAGCGCGAGCGGCTCTTCGACCACCCGCCAGTGATCGGGGCGCTGCGCCTGGTGGTGCGCGATGCGCGCGCGCATCTCGTCGTCCTGCGCGAGGGCGGTGGCGAAATAAGTGACCGGCAGTTCGCTTTCGCGCGCGTGCTGCTCGGCGAGGCGGCTCTTGCCGGAACGCATGCCGCCGAGGATCAGTTCTTTCATTACAAATTCCTCATTTGAACCACGAAGAACACGAAGGACGCGAAGAAAACGCCAAAAAATTGGAGTCCTTTAACCGGTGAATTTTCAAAGCAGCCCTGCGAAAATTCTTCGTGATCTTCGTGCCCTTCGTGGCGAAGCGGTTTTTTTACTCTATGTATTCACTCCCAGCAGTCGCAGGATGCGCGGCATGTCGAGGTGCGCTTCCAGCGCATCGGCCAGCCGTTCCAGGTTGCGTTCGCGCAGCGCGTGGTAGTCGAAGGCCTGCGGCGCCTGCAGTCCGGCCCACTCGAGCAGGGCGGCACAGGCCGGCGGCGATTCGAACAGGCCGTGCAGGTAGGTCGCCATGATCTGTCCATCCTGAGAAATCGCGCCGTCGCTGCGTCCATCGTCCAGCTGCGCGAAGGGGCGCTGCAGCGCAGCGCCTGCGCTGATGCCCGCATGGATCTCGTAGCCGTTCAGCGGCGCGCCGGACTGCGCTAGCGTGCCCTGCACGTTGCGCAGTTGCTTGTGCGGTTCGAGGGTGGTGGTGAAATCCAGGTAGCCCAAGCCTGTGCTGCTGCCGGGTTCGCCCTCGATGCCCAGCGGGTCGTGAATGGTGGTGCCGAGCATCTGCAGCCCGCCGCAGATGCCCAGCAGCCTGCCGCCGTAGCGCAGGTGGCGCGCGAGGTATGTTTCCCAGCCCTGCGCGCGCAGCCAGCCGAGGTCGGCGCGCGTGTTCTTGCTGCCGGGCAGGATCACCAGGTCGGCGGGAGGCGGTGTCTCGTGCAGGGCAACGAAATGGAAGTTTACCTGCGGATGCAGGCGCAGCGGATCGAAGTCGGTGTGGTTGCTGATGTGGGGCAGGGTGGGGGCGACGATGCGCAGCCTGCCCGCTTCGCTGCTCGCGTGGCGGGCGGGAAGCGCGTCCTCGGCCTCGAGGTGCAGGCCGTGCAAATAAGGCAGCACGCCGAGCACCGGCTTGCCGGTGTGTTCCTCCAGCCAGTCCAGGCCGGGCTGCAGCAGCGAGAGGTCGCCGCGAAAACGGTTGATGACGAAGCCCTGCACGCGCGCGCGTTCGCTCCCGGAGAGCAGGGCCAGCGTGCCGACCAGGTGGGCGAACACGCCGCCGCGGTCGATGTCCGCGACCAGCAGCACCGGGCAGTCCACCTCCTCGGCGAAGCCCATGTTGGCGATATCGCCCTCGCGCAGGTTGATCTCGGCGGGCGAGCCCGCGCCTTCCACGACGACGATCCCGTATTGTTCCGAAAGCCGCCGGTGAGAAGCGAGCACCGCGTCGCGTGCCGTTTGCTTGTAGGAGTGGTATTCCAGCGCTTCCATGTTGCCGATGGCGCGGCCGTGGATGATGACCTGCGCGCCAGTGTCGCTGTTGGGCTTGAGCAGCACCGGGTTCATGTCGCTGTGCGGAGCCAGCCCCGCCGCCTGCGCCTGCACCGCCTGTGCGCGGCCGATCTCGCCACCGTCGCTGGTGACAGCGCTGTTCAGCGCCATGTTCTGCGGTTTGAACGGCGCGACGTCCAGGCCGCGCCGCCTGAGTGCGCGGCATAGCCCCGCGACGACGGTGCTCTTGCCCGCGTCGGAAGTGGTGCCCTGCACCATCAGCGTCGCCGCGCTCATGCCGCGTGCTCCCGTGTGAGCGCTGCATGCAGCCTGTCCCAGTCCGCCTCGGTGCCGGGCAGGCCGAAGCGCAGGCTGCGCGGCTGCGCGAAGCGCCGCGTGAGGATGCCGCGCTGCGCCAGTTCACGATGCAGCTCTTCGGCCGCATCGGAGAGCACCCACTGGAACAGCGCGCAGCCGCCGGCGGGCGGCAGGCCGGAATCGCGCAGCAGTTGCGCGAGGCGCGCGCCGTCCTGTTGCAGGCGCGCGCGCGTCGCTTCCTGCCAGGCGCGGTCGCGCAGCGCGGCCTGCGCCACGAAGCGCGCGGGTCCCGCCACGCCCCAAGGCCCGAGCAGCTCGCGCATCTTCGACAGCAGAGCTGGATGCGCGAGCGCGAAGCCGACGCGTGCGCCGGCAAGGCCGAAGAACTTGCCCAGCGAGCGCAGCACGACCAGCCCTTCCGGCATCTGCCCGCCGGCAAAACTTTGCTGCGGGCCGGCGTCGATGAAGGCCTCGTCCACCACCAGCCAGCCGCCGCGCGCGGCGAGGCACTCATGCCAGCTTTGCAGTTGTGCATGGGTAAAAACTTTTCCGGTAGGATTGTTCGGCTGCATCAGCACCAGCACGTCGAGTCGCTCTGCCTGCGCCTCGATGTCCTGTGCCGCGAGCTCCGTAACTTTATGCCTGGCATCGCGCCAGGCATGCGCGTGCTCGGCGTAGCCCGGATGCAGCACGCCCACTTGCGCAGGGGGGCGCAGGCGCGGCAGTGCGCGGATCGCCGCCTGCGAGCCGGCCAAGGGCAGCAGGTGGGGTGTGCCGTAATACGCGGCGGCGGCCTCCTCCAGCCCGTCCTGCTCCTGCGGTAGGCGCGCCCAAGCCTCCAGCGGGATAGCCGACGGCGCGTAGGGCAGGGGATTGATGCCGGTGGACAGGTCCAGCCAGCGCTCGAGCGGAATGCCGTAGCGCGCCGCCGCCGCGCGCAGTTGTCCGCCGTGCTCAAGCATGGACGAGGGCTCCGGCGGCCAGCAGTAACCCCAGCCACAGCCACAGGCTGCGCTGCACCAGGCTGACAGCGCGGCCGATATCCGCCGCCTGCGGCGCAGCGCCCGTTCCCAGCGCCGGACGCTGCTCGATTGCGCCGTGATAGACGGCCGCGCCGCCGAGCCGCACGCCCAGCGCGCCCGCGCCGGCCGCCATCACCGGGCCGGCGTTCGGGCTGTCCCACGCGGGCGCCTGTTGCCGCCAGCAGTTCAGTGCGTTGCGCGTTTTGCCGAGCAGCGCATAGGTCAGCGCGGTGAGCCGTGCGGGGAGATAATTCAGCGCATCGTCGAGGCGCGCCGCCGCCCAGCCGAAGCGGTTGTAGCGCGCGTTGCGGTAACCCCACATCGCATCCAGCGTGTTCGCCAGCCGATACAGCAGCGCGCCGGGCGCGCCCAGCAGCGCGAACCAGAACAGCGCGCCGAATACCGCATCGTTGCCGTTCTCCAGCACCGATTCAACCGTAGCGCGCGCCACGGCTTCATCATCCAGCTGGCTGGTATCGCGGCTGACCAGCATGCTTGCTGCGTGCCGTGCGGCAGGCAAATCGCCAGCAGAAAAAGCACTGGCTACACGTTCGGCGTGCTCGCACAGACTGCGTGGCGCGATTGCAAAATACAACACCACAGTGGAGAACAGCATTCCGAAAATTCCGGCTTTATGCATTATTGCCACGAGCAATACGGGCGGCACAAGCAAAACGGTGACTGCGGCAATGCCACGTATGTAGCGCCCTGCAGCAGCGGTATCTGCGGGACCATAAAAGGTTTTTTCGACCCGCTGCGCCAGCATGCCAAAACCGGCCAGCGGGTGGAAGCGGCGAGGGTCGCCCAGCAACTGATCGAGCAGCACAGCCGCCAATATTGTCAACGGCAGGCTCATGGCAGAAACAATCGGGCGACCGCGGCGGGATTGGACGGGAAATAAAAATGGATATACGAGGCGGTCAGTCGCCGCTGCTGGTACACCGCTTCGCTAGTTGCGCCACCGTTCGGGCATACACCGCGCGCGCTGGGGGCGAGCTTCGATTGCAGGCGCGAGTAATGAAAAGTATGTCCGCGCAGTGTGCCCTGCGGCAGCTCGACACTTTGGAGCGCAAGGGCAGTCAAGCGTGGCTGCATTTCTGCGTCGCCGTCTATCAGGCCCAGCAGCTTTTCCGGTTTTCCTGACGTATCGGTGAGTGTGCGCAATGCATACAGCATGCCGCCGCATTCGGCGAGTATCGGTTTTTGCGCAGTATGATGGGTGCGAATGGCGGCAAGCATGGCGGTGTTTCCCGCCAGTTTTGATAAATGCAATTCAGGGTAGCCACCTGGCAGGTACAGACTGTCAGCTTCAGGCAATTCGGCGTCGTCGATAGGCGAAAAGAAACACAGTTGCGCGCCCAGCGCTCTTAATGTATCGAGGTTGGCTCGATACAGAAATGAAAAGGCCGCATCGCACGCCACGGCGATCTTCACCCCGTCCAGTTGGCGTGCTGTGCAGTGCTGTGCTGCGGGGGCAAAAGGTATGGCGGGCGGCAGGTCGGTATACGCATGTTCCGCCCACAACTGAACAGCATGCGCGATGCGCTGGTTGATGTCGGGCAGCTCCGCCGCTTGCATCAGGCCCAGATGGCGCTCGGGGAGAGTTATCTCCGCAGCCCGCGGCAACGCGCCGCGAAACTTGACTGCGGCCGGTAATCGTTCAGTGAGCATCGCCGCATGGCGCGCGCTGCCCACCCGGTTCGCGACCACGCCGAAAAACGGCAATTCAGCATCCAGTTGTGACAGGCCATAAGTCAGCGCGGCAAAGGTCTGTGCCATCGCGCTGGCATCGATTACCGCCAGGACGGGTATGCCGAATTGCCTGGCGAGATCGGCGCTGGATGGCACGCCATCAAACAACCCCATCACACCTTCGACAAGGATCAGATCGGCATCATTGGCCGCCTGATAGAGCAGGGCGCGGCAGTGCTCTCCCCCTCCCATCCACAAATCAAGCTGATAAACCGGATGTCCGGATGCCTGTTCGAGAAGGGTCGGGTCTATGAAATCCGGGCCGGTCTTGAACACGCGCACCGTCCGCCCTTGGCTGCGGTGATATGCAGCAAGCGCGGCGGTCACGGTGGTTTTTCCTTGCCCCGATGCGGGTGCACTGATCAGCAGTGCAGAACAATGGCGTACGGGCATTAGAGTTCGACACCCTTTTGCGCCTGTATGCCGGCATCAAATGCGTGTTTGATCGGCCGCATCTCGGTGACAGTGTCGGCGTATTCGATCAGCGGCTCGGGAGCGGCGCGGCCGGTCAGTACCACATGCTGCATCGGCGGCCGGCTGCGCAGCGCCTCCAGTACTTCTTCGAGCTGCAGGTAGTGCAGCTTGAGCGCGATGTTGATCTCGTCCAGCACCACCAGCGCGATGTCGGGGTTGCGCAGCATGGCTGCAGCTACCTGCCACGCGGCCTGCGCGGCGGCGATATCGCGCTGCTTGTCCTGGGTCTCCCAGGTGAAGCCTTCGCCCATCACGTGGTACTCGACCTCGGGGAAGCGGCGGAAGAAGGTCTCCTCTCCTGTGGAGGCGCTGCCCTTGATGAATTGCACCACGCCGACGCGCATGCCGTAGCCGAGGGCGCGCGCGATCATGCCGAAGGCAGCGGTGCTCTTGCCCTTGCCGTTGCCGGTATTGACGACCACCACGCCGCGCTTTTCGGTGGCGCGGGCGATCTTTGCGTCCACCACTTCCTTGTGGTGTTGCGTGCGGGCGCGGTGCCGCTCCTCCGCGGCGTCGCTCATCACTCGGCCTTGGCGGCGGCCGGTGCGCGCGCGGCCAGCACCGCATACAGCGCTGCCGCACAGCCGAGGTACAGCAGGCCGCCGCTCAGATATTGCGGATAGTATTGTGCTACGCGCGCAAGATATTCAGTCACATTCACATCGGCATAGCGGCCGGAAAACAGATAGAACGCGCCGTTGGAGATGAGGAACGCCGCGCTGAGCGCAGCGACGGAGAGGCCAGCGAAAATACCCAGGCTGCGCAGGCTGTGCTGGTGGATGCGCGCATAGTAACGTCCCGCGTACCACAGTACCGCATAGGTCGGGATCAGGAACCAGTAGGCGGGCGTCACGCACCAGTCGCTCACGCCGAGGTGGGCGATTGCCACGTAATCCAGCGCGCCGGCTTCGAGCAGCAGCACGGCGAACAGCAGCGGGCTGGCGACGAGAGCGCCGGCCAGCAGGAACACCGCCAGCGAGGCGTCCGGCAGGTGCAGCGCACTGCCGAAATGATGCATGCGCGTGGCCGCCATCAGCGCCACCAGGGACAAACCGGCCAGTGCCGGACGTAGTGATAACAGTTTCATTTTCGCTCCTTGTTTATAAAATTGACACTAGCACTCACTGCAAAAACCTTCTAATTTACGGGTTGGTAATTCAGCGTGAAGTATAACCCGCGCCCCGGCTGGTTATAGAACTCTGCGGTCTCGTACTTCTTGTCCAGCAGGTTGGTGACCTTCCCCTGTACCAGCCAGCCGCGTGCGATGCGGTATTCGGCGCGCACATCGAGCAGGCTGTAGCCGCCGAGGCGCCTAGTGTTGGCGAGGTTGTCGAAGCGGCGGCCTTCCGCGTACAGCGCCCCGGCCAGGCGATATTCGCCAAAGCTGTGCGCCGCTTCGACGCGCATCGTTTCGGTCGCACGGCGGTTCAGCAGTTTGCCCTGGTTCGCGCCGGAAGTCTGGCGCGGGTCCTGCAGGGTCAGCGTGCCGCCGATGTCACAGTCGCCGAGCCGGGATTGCAGCTGACCTTCCAGGCCGGTCAGGCGC
>CAYNYH010000012.1:0-14582 GCA_964401425.1 uncultured Gallionella sp.
GATGAGGCGCTGGCGAGCCGCGCCTACGATGACGTGTCGTTGCCGATCAATTTCAACCAGACCATTTCCCGGCCCTACATCGTGGCGCGCATGGTCGAGGTGCTGCGCGCCGGCAAGCCGCTGGGCCGCGTGCTGGAAATCGGCACCGGCTGCGGCTACCAGGCGGCGGTGCTGGCGCAGGTGGCGAAGGAGGTCTATACCGTGGAGCGCATCCAGCCGCTCTACGAGCGCGCCCGGAAACAGTTGCGCGACCTGAAGCTGCGCAACGTCAGCGTGCGCCACGCCGACGGGGCCGTCGGCCTGCCGGAACTGGCCCCGTTCGACGGCATCATCATGGCTTGCGCCGCACCCGCGCTGTCCGCCTCGCTGCGGGAACAGCTCGCGGCGGGTGGTAGAATGGCGCTGCCGGTCGGGATGCAGGAGCAGCAGTTGTATCTGGTCGAACGCGATGCCGGCGGATTCCGCGAAGCCAAACTGGAGCCGGTGAAATTCGTACCGCTATTGATGGGGAAACAATGAGATCGACGCAGTTCTATGTATTGCTGGTGACGGCGGCTATATTGGCCGGCTGCGCTTCGAGCGGGCAGCGCGCGCCGGTCGTCGAGCGCGGCGAGGCGCCGAAGAAGAGCGTTGTCAAGGCCGAGGAAGCGCGCAAAAAAGCTCCGCGCGAAAAGGACTGGCGCCCCGAGGTGTATGTCGTGCAGAAGGGCGATACGCTCTACAGCATCGCCTTCAATCACGGCCTGGATTACCGTGAACTGGCCGAGTTGAACGGCATCCATGATCCCGGCGTGATCCAGATCGGCCAGCAGATCCGCCTGTTCCGCAGCGCAGCCATCCGTCCCGCTGCTCCGGTCGACAGCAAGCCGATAGAGCCGCCGGTGAAAGAGCAGCCCAGGCTCGCGAAGTACGCCTACAGCGACGCGGCGGTGGCGCAGATCGAGAAGGTCCAGGAGCAGACCAAGCCCGAGGTTGCCGCCAAGCCGGAAGCCAAACCCAAGCCGGAAACGAAAGCGGAAGCCAAGCCGGATAACGGTGATGACGACAGCGCGGACGATGCGCTGGAGTGGGGCATGCCCGCCAAGGGCAAAGTGATCGGCGAATTCTCCGAAGCCGCCAACCGCAAGGGCATCGACATCGCCGGCAAGCTAGGCCAGCCCATTACCGCCAGCGCGCCGGGCAAGGTGGTGTACAGCGGCAGCGGGCTGCGCGGCTACGGCAAGCTGGTCATCATCAAGCACAACAAGACCTACCTCAGCGCCTACGCGCACAACGACCAGGTGCTGGTGAAGGAAGGGCAGACCGTCACGCGCGGGCAGAAGATCGCCGAGATGGGCAACACCGACGCCGACCAGGTCAAGCTGCATTTCGAAGTGCGGCGCTTCGGCAAGCCGGTCGATCCGGCCAAGTATCTGCCGCTCGGGAAGTCTTGAGCGAAAAAAAACTCAGCACTGCCGAGCACGACCGCGACAGCGCGGCCCTGCGCTACGTCTATCCGGTGGTGTCGCGCCGCGCGGGCGGCGTCTCGGTAGGCATCAACCTCAATCCCAACAACGCCTGCAACTGGCGCTGCATCTATTGCCAAGTGCCGAGCCTGGTGCGCGGTACTGCGCCGCCGGTCGATCTTCCCCTGCTGGAGGAGGAACTGCGCGGCTTCCTCGGTGAGCTGCTGCACGGCGGCTTCATGCAAAGCCGCGTTCCGGAAGGCATGCGGCGCATCAACGACATCGCGCTGTCCGGCAACGGCGAGCCGACCAGCGCCGCCGAGTTTGCCGAGGTCGTCGAACTCATCGGCCGCGTGCGCCGCGAAATGGCAGTTCCAGAAACGGTAAAAAACGTGCTCATTACCAACGGCAGCCTGCTGCACCGCAGCGAAGTGCAGCAAGGCCTGCGCGCCATGGCGCAATTCAACGGCGAGGTGTGGTTCAAGCTGGACCGCGCCAGCGAGGCGGGAATGAAGCTCATCAACGACACCGCCACCAGCATGAGCAAGGTACGCGACAACCTCATCACTTCCATCGCGCTGTGTCCGACCTGGCTGCAGACCTGCTGGTTCGCGCTGGACGGCGCACCGCCCGGCAAACAGGACGAAGAGGAATATCTGGAATTTATCGAAGCGCTGCTGCGCGAGGGGCACAGGCCACAGGGCGTGCTGCTCTATGGTCTGGCGCGGCCTTCCCAGCAAGCGGAAGCGTCGCGCCTGACCGCCTTGCCCGCGGAGAGCTTGCACACATTTGCGGTACGCATTGAAAAGCTTGGCTTGCCGGTCAAGGTAAATGCCTAGGTGCGCCTGGAGCGGCTTGCCCACGCTGATCACTCCGCGCATCTAGCCCACCGATCAGTTTGCCATAGAAGTGTTCTGCGAAGGGAGCACGGAATGTCTGGTGGCAGCCCAGGCAGGCCGATTGCAGCTTATGAAACGAATCGATGACCTTCTGTCCGTTTTTTTCCTGCGCCGAGCGTGCCATCTCTGTGGCGGCATCATGCGTGCTACCGTCGAATGCCTTGAACCTCGGCATATCGGAGCCCATGAAGGCCATGATGCGCATTTTTTCGGTCAGCGACGGTTGCGGGTGATTCGCGATCAGCGGTGCTGTCTTGGCTACCATCTCCCAATCTTCGCGGGAAATGCCATCAGTGACTGTCTGCATATTCTTGCCCAGGTCTTTCATGATGCTTTGCAATTCGAGAGGCTCTGCGGCTTGTGCGACAGGGGTTGTGAGCGCGAGGAGCATGGCTGCGGTGATAAGCAGGGGGGATTTGTTCATTGCAGCTTCCTTTCGTATGGTTGGTATTAAATTGCGTTGCTACGTTTTTTGATACCGTAAAGAAAGATTGGGAAGGCCTTTTCGGCTTCCTGGTGGAGGGTACGTTTCCCGCCGAAGATCGATGCCTGCATGACCAGCCCCTGAATCATGCCGATATACAGCACGGCAGCGCTCCTGCTGTCGAGATCGTCCGATGCCAGGGACTGTAGTTTTGCGGATTCAAGCAGCCCGGCGATCTTGGCCTCATAACCGGAAATGATCTCCTGGATGAGTTGACGCAATTTGCTGTTTTTCTTGTGCAGCAGTTCGGAGAAAAGCAGACGCGGAATGGCCGGATGCTTGCTGATGAACGTGATATGCGCAAAGAACATGCGTTCGATGGCGTCCAGCGGGTCGGAAGCATCGGAGGCGGCCTTGTCCAATACTTTCATCAGGCGGTCGCGTATCCACTGCATGACGGCGACCCAGATGTCATCCTTGGTTGCAAAGTGCCGGAAGATCGCCCCTTGGGTGAGTTGCATCGCATCGGCCATGTCCTGCGTCGTAACGCTGTCCACCCCTTTTTCGGCAGCCAGTTCGACTGCAACGCGAATAATCTCGCTTTGTCTCTCTTCGGTGCTTAAACGCCGCTTTATTGTTTCCTGGTTCAAAATAATTCTCCTTCAGAAATGCCTTCAAACATGCCTGCCTTCGCCTGCTTCCTCATAGGTGCGCCCATCGCGGATGTGATAGATGCGCTTGAAGGTGGGAATGATTTTTTCGTCGTGCGTGACGACGATGATAGCTGTCTGGTATTGCTCCGCCATCCGGTTCAGGATGCGAACCACGTTCAGCGCGCGCTCGCTATCCAGCGGCGCGGTGGGTTCATCGGCAAGGATGACCGGGGGGTGGTTGGCCAATGCACGCGCGATGGAAACGCGCTGCTGCTCGCCGCCCGATAACTGGGAAACACTGGCTTTGGCCCGGTGCCCGACATCCAGCGCATCGAGCAACTCCTGTGCGCGGCTGCGCGCATCGACATTCGAGACGCCGGCCAGCATCGGCAGCAGCGCAACATTGTCGGTGACATCCAGGAACGGGATCAAATATGGCGCCTGGAACACAAAGCCGATGCGATCCCGCCTGAGCGTGCGCAAGTCCTCGATTTTCCATTGCTCGTCAAAGATCGTTTGCCCGCCTAGCGTCATTTGCCCTGCAGTGGGCTCGATCACCGCACCCAGGCATTTGAGGAGGGTACTCTTGCCGGAGCCGCTCGGGCCGACCAGTCCTACCACTTCGCCTGGCCAGATGGTCATGTCCACGCCCTTGAGCGCATCCACCGCCGTCTCGCCCTCGCCGTAGCGTTTTTTCAGATCTTTAATGTGTATGGCTGGCTCACTCATGGCTTACCCCCCGATCGCCGTCGCCGGGTCGATGCGCAATGCGGCGCGAATGGCGAATATGCTGGCGATGGCGCACATCAGCATGACCAGTATCAAACCCCTGACGGCATCGCCCGGCAATAGCAATACATACTTGGGGAACAAGGGCGCCCACAGTGTCGCCGACAGCTTGCCTACAATGAAACCGATCACGCCAAGTCCTAACGCCTGTTGCAGGATCATGCCGCTGATCGTTTGGTTGGTTGCGCCGATCAGCTTGAGCACGGCGATCTCGCGCACCTTGTTCATGGTCATGGTGTAGATGATGAAGGCGACGATGGCGGCGCTGACGATAGCCAGTATCACCAGGAACATGAATATCTGCCTGGACGAGGTGGCGATCAGGCGCGCCACCAGTATCTCGTCCATCTGGCTCCTGGTGTAGGCTTGCAGGTGTTTCCAGCGTTCGATCTGTCCGGCGATACCCTCTTCCATACCCGGCACGGTACGCACGAGGATCGCATTCACGAACCGGCTGGACGTCTGGCTGGCCTGTATCGCATCCAGCAGGCCGGGCACGCCGGGGCGGTTGAAGGCTGGATTGGCGGCGGTACGCGCACGCTCATTGAGTAATGCATCATTATCCTTGAGGAATTGTACTTCCTGCGCATCCTTGAGGGGGATGAACACCATCGGATCGCCGCTGGAAGAGACCATGCGGCGCGTGAGACCAACAATGGTGTACTCGTGGCGCCGGATGGTGATGCGGTCACCCAAGGCAAGGCCAGTCTTGATGTCGGCCAGCGCCTCGTAGTGCGATCGTGCGATCGGGTGGCCGGCAATCAGATAGGCAGGTTCGCCCGGCTTGCCGGTTTCATATCCCACCAGCATCACACGGATATCTTTGCGGTTGTGCCGGATCTGCATGGTCAGGTAGGTCACGTTGCCTGCTTCGCGTATTCCCGGCAAACCCAGCAAATCGTTTGCCACGTCATCACGCACGCTGGACGGTTCGGCGTAGGGACCCAAGGTATCCCGTTGCACGACCCAGAGGTCGGCGCCGGCATTTTCGATCAGCACCTGGGCATCATCCACCATGCCGCGGTAGACCCCCGCCATGGTCAGCGTTACCCCGATCAACAAGCCCAACCCCAGCCCGGTGAAAATGAATTTCCCCAAGCCATGCAGAATATCCCGGCTCGCCAGATTGATCACGGATTACCCTCGAACGAGCCCGGGTACGACTTTTACATTCAGCCCCGGGCGCAGCGGTTGCTGGCTATATACGATGACCGTGTCCTCATCGCCGAGGCCATCCAGTATTTGCGTGCGCCCATCCATGGTCGAGGCTCCGATCCTGATCGGCTTGAACTTCACTTCCTTGTTTTGCAGAACCCAGACACCATCCTGTTTATCGACGCGTTTCACGGCCGCGCTTGGAATAGTGCGAGCGTTATCCAGCTCAGGCAGCTTGATGGTGACCTCTGCGTATTCACCGATACTGGCACCGGGGCGGTCGGTGGTGAAAGACACATTGACGATCCGCTCCTCGGTCACCGTATCGCTGACCATGTCCACGCGCGCCACCTTGCCCGTGATTGGCGATTGGGGTTGCGAACGCAGCACAATCTCTGCTTCCTGCCCGATACGTACCTGGCCGGCCTGCTTTTGAGCGATGCGCGTTTCGACCCACAGGCTGGACGGATCAATGACCTGAAGCGCGACTTGACCGCCGGCTATGGTGCTGCCGGGCTCGACCAGTCTGGCTACGATCACGCCGTTGACCGGGCTGGATAATTTGGTTTGTGCATGCAATTTGCCGATTCCGCGCAAATCGGCTTGAGCTTTTGCATATTCCTCACGCGCCGCGGCCAGATTGGCAGTCGCCGCTGACAAGGCAGCGACGGCGGCATTTTTCTCATGCTGCTTCGCATCGAACATCTCCTGGCTGATGAAGCCGCGCGTGCGCAATTCCTGATAACGCATAAACGTTGAAGAGAGCGTATTCAGCCGACTCTGCGCTTCGCCCTGTATTGCTTCCAATGCCAGGATTGAATTGGCCGCTTTTTCGATGACGCGCTGGCTGCCAGCCAGTTTTTCACCCAGATCGACAGGGTCCATCTCAACCAGCACCTGCCCCGCAAGAACCTGGTCACCCTGATCGGCCAGCACGCTTTTTACCCGGCCTGTCACAGTCGGCGCCAGGTTGTAGCTGCGTCTGGCTTTCAATGTCCCGACGCCGAATACGCCGCTGGAAAGATTGCCTGCCTGAGCCTTGTCCACCGTGACCTTGACTGGCGCCAGCGGCCCTTGGGCCATCGCAACCCAGGCAAAGACAAAGGCTGTACCACTCCCTAATGACCACAATCCGATTCTTCGCCTGGACATGACCCCCACTCCCTTAAGATAGTAATTGATTGCTATCTTAATGATGGCTGCAAAAAATGCAATATGGTCTCGTGGAATATATGCCGATATGGAATGCTTGAGCAAAGTGCCTGGCTAGAGCGAATTCACGGCTTTTTCGCCAAAGAAGGCGGGCGAGAGCAGGTTGCTCTTCAGCACTAGCTTTAGGTGAAGGTGCTGTTAGTGTGCCATGGTTGCTCCTACTTTCCGCCGTAGCTTTGGTCGAATGGCTGTCCGGCAACGGCGAGCCGACCAGCGCCGCCGAATTTGCCGAGGTCATCGAACTCATTGGCCGCATGCGCCGCGAGGCCGGATTGCCGGAAGCAGTGAAAACCGTGCTCATCACCAACGGCAGTCTGCTGCACCGCAGCGAGGTGCAGCAAGGGCTGCGCGCCATGGCACAACTCAACGGCGAGGTGTGGTTCAAACTGGATCGCGCCAGCGAGGCGGGGATGAAGCTCATCAACGACACCGCCACCAGCATGGATAAGGTGCGCGACAACCTCGTCACTTCCATCGCGCTGTGCCCGACCTGGCTGCAGACCTGCTGGTTCGCGCTGGACGGCGAGTTGCCCGGCAGGCAGGACGAAGAGGACTACCTGGAATTCATTTCAGCGTTGCTGCGCGACGGTCACAAACCGCAAGGCGTGCTGCTCTATGGCTTGGCGCGCCCCTCCCGGCAAGCGGAAGCGCCGCGCCTGTCCGCCTTGCCCGCAGAGAGCTTGCAAGCATTTGCGGTACGCATTGAAAAGCTTGGCCTGCCGGTCAAGGTAAATCCCTAATCTGCTGCCAATGCCTCAATGCCCCAATGCTGTGCGGCCGCCGGGCGGCCGAGCAGGTAGCCTTGCACCAGATGCACTCCGGCATGTCTTGCCAGTTCGAGTTGGCTCCGGGTCTCGATGCCTTCCACCACCACTTCAGCGCCCAGCTCGCGAATAATTTCCACCAGCTTGGGTAGGATGCGTTGCAGCCGTGAATTGACTTCCGCCTGCTGGATGATGCCGCCGTCCAGCTTCACGTATTCGGGCGACAGCGTCCAGAGCCGCTCCAGGTTGGAATGCTCCTTGCCGAAATCGTCGATGGCGATCCGGTAGCCGCGCTCGCGGTAGTTCGCGATGGCCTCGGCCAGCAGCTTCTCCTCGCTCACCGCACTCTCGTTGATCTCGATCACCACCTCGCTGGTCGGCACGTCATGGTGATGTAGCACCCGCTCGAATACCTTGCCATGCGAGTTGACCGCAACCAGCAGCTCCGGATGCACGTTGAGGAACAGCAGGCCATTGCCGGTTCCCATGTTCAGGTAATTCAACGTATGCAGGGTGCGGCACAGGCGGTCGAATTTCACCAGCCGTTCGGCCATTTCTGCCTGCCGGAACGCGGCGGGCGGCGCGACGGGATTGCCCTCCTGATCGAAGGCGCGCAGCAAGGCTTCATAGCCCAGTGGTGCGTTTTGCTCCAAATCGACGATAGGCTGGAATACGCTGCTCAAGTGCAAGCCGATAAAATTGGCGCGCACCTCGTCTCCGAGCACCTCCAGCCGGTAGTCGTCGTTCAGGCTGAGCGTGTCACGCAATTCTTTCTGCAAGGCGTTTAAACGATGTAGCGTGGTCATAAGTCTCGCTTCCTTAAAAAATAGGGGCAGTTCCTGCCCCTGAAAGCCGGGTATTGCACCCAGGGAGAGAAGAAAAAATTTATGCGGCTAACCGCCCGTTCCGGCGAAGCTGCCCCCGTGAAGCCGTCCCAAATTCCGGGCGTCCCAAGTAATAGCCTTGCAACAGATCGGCTCCGGTATCGCGCGCAATGGCTAGTTGGCCGGCAGTCTCGATGCCTTCGATATGCACTTGTGCTCCCAGTTCGTGAAAAATCTCCGCCAGCCCCCGGATTAATCTTTCCACCCTGTAGTTATGCTCTGCCTTGCGTATCAGCTCGCCATCCAGTTTGACAATATCCGGCCGCAGGTTGAGCACCTTATCCAGGCTCGAATATGCTACGCCGCTGAAATACGCCGCCCCGAAATTGCCCACCGCGATTTTGTAGCCCAGGCTGCGGTAATTGCTCACCGCCTCCTGTAAGCGGGCTTCATCCTTGACCGCGGATTCCTTGATTTCGATCACTACTCGAGAGGTCGGCACCGAGTAGTAATGCAGTATCTGCTCGAAAGTGCGCCCGTGGTCGCTGACACTGGACAGCAACAGCGGATGCACCTTCAGGAACAGCAGTTCCTGCTCATCAAAATTGTTCGAATGGTTGAGTAAGTGGATAGTGCGTACAAGTCGGTCGAATTGCACCAGTCTGCGCGCTCCCACGGCATTGTCAAAGGCGGCATCCGGCGCCAGCTCGCCAAGTTCATGAGTCGAAGCGCGCAGCAAAGCCTCGCGCCCCGCCACTTTGTCATCCGCCTGCAATACCGGTTGAAAAGCGCTGGCCAAATGCATCCCCATGAAACTGCACACCAACCCTTTTTGTACCGTATCGCCCAGACGTTGCACGGTGTCGCTCAGGTCGTACTCGTCGAGATCGAGGAGCAGGTTGTTCCTCAGTAGCAGCTTCAGATACAGATATTGTTGGTGTGCCATGTTTGCTCCTACTTCTTGCTGTAGATTTGGTCGAACACGCCGCCGTCGGCGAAATGCGCCTTCTGTACCTTGGCCCAGCCGCCGAACACCTTGTCGATGGTGATCAACTCGACCTTGGGGAACTGCTTCGCATACCTAGCCGCTACTGCGGCATCGACCGGGCGGTAGTAGTTTTTCGCGGCGATTTCCTGGCCTTCCGGCGAATACAGGTATTCCAGGTAGGCTTCCGCCACCTTGCGCGTGCCGTGCTTTTCCACGTTCCTGTCCACCACGGTCACCGGCGGTTCGGCGAGGATGCTCAAGGACGGCACCACGATGTCGAACTTGTCCGGGCCGAGCTCCTTCACCGCGAGGAAGGCCTCGTTTTCCCAGGCCAGCAGCACGTCGCCGATGCCGCGTTCGACGAAGGTGGTGGTCGAGCCGCGCGCGCCGGAATCCAGCACCGGAACGTTGGCGTACAGCCTGCCGACGAATTCCCTGGTCTTGGCTTGATCGTTGCCGTTGTTCTTCAGCGCATAGCCCCAGGCCGCGAGATAGTTCCAGCGCGCGCCGCCGGAAGTCTTCGGGTTCGGCGTGATGACGCTGATGCCGGATTTCACCAGATCGCCCCAATCCTTGATGCCTTTCGGGTTGCCCTTGCGCACCAGGAACACGATGGTCGAGGTGTAGGGCGAGCTGTTGTGCTTCAGGCGCGCCTGCCAGTCGTTCGGGATCAGCCATGCTTTAGAGGCCAACGCATCGATGTCGCCGGACAGCGCCAGCGTTGCCACGTCGGCCTCCAGCCCGTCGATGATCGCGCGCGCCTGCTTGCCCGATCCGCCATGCGATTGTTTGACGACGACGTCGTTGCCGCTCTTGCCCTTCCAGTACTTGGCGAAGGCGGCGTTGTAGTCCTGGTACAGCTCGCGCGTCGGATCGTAGGACACGTTGAGCAGCTTGATTTCCGCGGCATGGGCAGCGGACAGGCCCAGCGCCAATGCCAGGGCAAGGATGGCTCCGGGAAGTTTGTATCGTTTCATGTGATTGCTCCTTGTAAAGTTTGGCGGTTAGAAACTATGCGCAAGCCCCAGGCCGAAACCGGAAAGCTTCGCGCCGAGACCTGCCGCGCCCGCCGCACTGGCGACTGTGGTGTTCGCGGAGAAGTTGTAGGAAGCGGCCGCATCGTTGCTCAATGCGGTGTAGAAGCCATACACCTCGGTGCGCTTGGAGAGGTTGTAGCCGTAACGCAGCGCATACTGGCTCGCCCCGGTGTTCGCCGCGCCGCCCAGGTCGCCCGCGCGCGAGTAAAACGCGCCGATGTTGCTCGCGCCGAGCTTGTACTTGCCGGACAGTTCCCAGCCGTTGCGCGAGGCGGTCGCGGTGCTGCCTGCCGCCGTCGCCACGGACAGGCGTTCGTAGGTCAGGCCGACCTGCCCGTTGCCGATCTTGTATGCGCCGACCAGGCGGTTCGCCGCATCGGTCAGGCTGGCTGCCGTGGACAGCGCATCCTTGTGCGCCTCGTAGGCATACGCGGCATAGAGCGCATCGTTTTCATAGGCGGCCGACAATGACCAGACGGATTTGTCGCCGCCGGCCGCGACGGTGGCCTTTTTCGTGTTGTCCGGCGCGTAGGCGAGCTTCGCCTGGAAGCCGTTGTAATTCGGCGTCCAGTACTGGGCGACATTCTTCTGGCGCGTATTGAAGCTGGCGTTGCCGTTGGCGACGCCGACGCGGCCGGTGATGTCCAGCGCGGAGGCGGTGTGGGTGTTGTCGAATAGCTCGACCTTGTTGTGCGCGACCTTGTATGGGGTGTCCCAGTTGCCGTAGAACACGGTGCCGAAATCGCTTTGCAACCCTACCTGGCTGTTGCGCGTGCTGGCAAACGGCGTGCCGCCGCTGTTGGTCAGGTCGAACTGCGCCTCCAGTTGCCAGACGGCGGCCAGGCCATCGCCCAGGTCTTCCTTGCCCTTGACTCCCAGGCGGGACGCGTTGGAAACGACGCGGTTCAGGCTGGTTGCGGCTGCTGCCTTGTTGTTCTTGACCGACTCGAGATCGGCATGCAGCGTGCCGTAAACGGTGATGTTGCTGTTTTCGGCGAATACCGGCGTGGAAAAGGCTGCGGCGATAGCGGCCGCGATGATTTTCTTTTGCATGATGAAGCTCCTTTGTGATGGTTTGGGTTGATCGCGAGCATTTAATTTCACGACGAGTGCATCGTAGTGACGCGCACTTATTTACCAAACCAATTTATTCTGGATTCTTTATCGGCATAAAGAATAAGGAGGAGGGGGGCACAAGGGCCGATGACGCAAGGGAAGAGCGGGGCGAATGCCCCGCCCGGAATCAGTTTTCGCTGGCTATGGGCTGCGGCGAGATGCCGGCGCGCACTGCCGCTTCGTCGAGCGCCGGGGAGCACAGTTCGATGAACCGGTACGCAAAACTGCGCAGGTAGTGCCCGCGCCGCAATGCGATATAGGTGGTGTTGGCGCTGAACAGGTGAGGGCACTTCAGCAGGCGCAGGTCGGCATCCCTGGCCGGGTTGAACGCCATCGAGGCGATGATGCCGATGCCCATGCCCAGCTCCACGTAGGTCTTGATCACGTCCGCATCGAGCGCGGACATCACGATGTCCGGCGTGATACCCGCATCGGCGAATGCCTGGTCGATCCGGGTGCGCCCGGTCAGCCCTTCGTGGTAGGTGACGATGGGGTATGCCGCGAGCGTCTGCAATGTCAGCGGCTGCACTTTTTCCAGCGGATGCCCGGCGGGCACGATCACCGCGTGATGCCAGGTGTAATACGGGAAAGTATCGAGCCGGGTAACATCGGCCAGCGCCTCGGTCGCCACGCCGATGTCTGCCTCGCCGGAGAGCAGCATGGAGACGATCTCGCCCGGCCCGGCCTGATGCAGCTTGAGGTGCACCTTGGGAAAGTTCTTCTTGAACTCGGTGATGACCTTCGGCAGGGCATAGCGCGCCTGCGTGTGCGTGGCGACCACGGTGAGCTGGCCTTCGTCGCGTTGGCTGTATTGCTCGACCAGGTTCTTGATGTTGTTCGCATCGAGCAGGATGCGCTCGACGATCTCCAGCAGCTCGCGGCCCGGATCGGTCAGGCCGAGCAGGCGCTTGCCCTTGCGCACGAACAGTTCCACGCCCAGCTCGTCTTCGAGATCCTTGATGTGCTTGGACACGCCGGACTGCGAGGTGAACAGCGCATTGCCAACCTCGGTGAGGTTGAAGTTGCAGCGCGCCGCCTCGCGGATGATCCTAAGCTGCTGAAAGTTCATGCTGCTCTCCTGTTTCAAAAATGCGGAACTGGCGCGGGCGGATGAATACCTTGTCGCCCTCGCGTAACGGTGCGGCATCGAAGCGTTCGCGGCTCAGTTCGATCTCGATAAATTCGCTGCTGCCGTCTGCCGCCACTTCCACGCGCACCACCGAACCGATGGCGCGCACCAGTTTAACCTCAACCGGCAGGGCGCTGTTTTCCTGTGGTGTGTGACTGATGTCGATGTCGTGCGGGCGCACATAGGCCACCGCATCGCCGTGCTGTTCCGACCACGGCGCGTGGTCGCGGCTGTGGAACAGGTTTACGTTGCCGATGAACTGATACACGAAGGGCGTGGCCGGTGCGGCATACACCTCATCCGGCGTGCCGACCTGCTCGATCCTGCCCTTATTCATCACCACCACACGGTCGGCCACTTCCAGCGCCTCTTCCTGGTCGTGCGTGACGAACACGCTGGTGACGTGCAGTTCGTCGTGCAGGCGGCGCAGCCAGCGGCGCAATTCCTTGCGCACCTGGGCATCGAGCGCACCGAACGGCTCGTCCAGCAGCAATATCTTCGGCTCTACCGCAAGCGCGCGTGCCAGTGCGATGCGCTGCCGCTGCCCGCCGGAGAGCTGCGCGGGGTAACGGTCATGCAGCCAGTCGAGTTGCACGAGATTGAGCAGTTCATGCACGCGGCGTTTGATCTCGGCCTCGTTGTGGCGCTGCTTCTTCGGCTTCACGCGCAGGCCGAACGCGACGTTCTCGAACACCGTCATGTGGCGGAACAGCGCGTAATGCTGGAACACAAAACCGACGTTGCGCTTGCGCGCATCGCGCTGCTCGACATCCTCGCCGTGGAACAGCAGCCGGCCGGAATTCGCCACTTCCATGCCGCCGATGATGCGCAGCAATGTGGTCTTGCCGCAGCCGGACGGGCCGAGCAGCGCGAGCAGCTCGCCGCTGTTCACTTCCAGGTTGATGTCGTCCAGCGCCTTGTGGTCGCCGAATTGCTTGCTCAGGTTTTCGATTGTGATGCTCATTGTTCCGCTCCGCTTTTCGTAGGTTGGGTTAGCGGCTTCATCGCGTAACCCAACGGCATTGTTTAATCATGTTGGGTTACGCTGCGCTAACCCAACCTACGTGATTGCCATTCGACCAGCGACTTGACCAGCAGCGTGACCAGCGCCAGCAAGGCCAGCAGCGAGGCCACCGCGAAGGCTGCGATGAAGTTGTATTCGTTATAAAGTATCTCTATGTGCAGCGGCATGGTGTTGGTCATGCCGCGGATGTGGCCGGAGACCACCGACACCGCGCCGAATTCGCCCATCGCCCGCGCGTTGCATAAGATCACGCCATACAGCAGGCCCCACTTGATGTTGGGCAGCGTCACGCGCCAGAAGGTCTGCCAGCCGGATGCGCCGAGCGACACCGCCGCCTCTTCCTCCTCCTTGCCCTGCGCCTGCATCAGCGGGATCAGCTCGCGCGCGATGAAGGGGAAGGTGACGAAGACGGTGGCCAGCACGATGCCGGGCACGGCGAAGATCAGCTTGATGTCGTGTGCCTGCAGCCACGGGCCGAACCAGCCCTGCGCGCCGAACAGCAGCACGAAGACCAGGCCGGACACCACCGGGCTGACCGCGAACGGCAGGTCGATCAGCGTGATCAGCAGGCTCTTGCCCTTGAACTCGAACTTGGCGATGGCCCATGCCGCCGCGACGCCGAACACCAGGTTCGCGGGCACCGCGATGGCCGCAGTGATCAGCGTCAACTCGATCGCCGACCACGCATCCGGTTCCTGCAGCGCCGCCCAGTACAACCCCCAGCCCTTGCTGAATGCCTCATAGAACACCGCGAACAGCGGCAGGCCGAGGAACAGCACGAGGTAAATCAGCGCCACGCCGATCAGCAGCAGCGTCACGCCGGTAGATTCGCGCGTGGAGATCCTTCTGGTTAAAGCAACTTGAGACATGATTATTCCGATACAAGTAAAACAACGTAGGGTGGGCACGCTTCTGTGCCCACGCTGAAATATCGTTCATTAACCGCGTGGGCACAGAAGCGTGCCCACCCTACATTCGTCCAATGCATCATCTGCACCCTCTTCTGGAACTCCACCATTGCAGGCCATTGATGGACAACAGCAGCGCGAACGAGATTAGCCGCATCAGCACCGCGATGGCCGTCCCGCCCACGCCTCCGCCCCCGCCGTCGTCGTGAGGGCCA
>CAYNYH010000012.1:14592-28084 GCA_964401425.1 uncultured Gallionella sp.
GGGCGCGATCGCCGTCGCGCCCGCGTAGTCGTATTGCTCCAGCTTGGCGACGATCAGCAGCGGCGCAATCTCCGAGATGTATGGCATGTTGCCCGCGATGAAGATTACCGAGCCGTATTCGCCGATGGCGCGCGCGCAGGCCAGCGCGAAGCCGGTGAGCAGCGCCGGATAGACGGCGGGAAAGATCACGCGGCGGAACACTGCCCAGCGCCCCGCGCCGAGGCTGGCGGCGGCTTCTTCGACCTCGGCCTCGACATCCGCCAGCACCGGCTGTACCGTGCGCACCACGAACGGCAGGCCAATGAAAGTGAGTGCGACCACGATGCCCAGCGGGGTGTACGCCACCTTGATGTCATGTGCGGCGAAATACTGGCCGAGCCAGCCGTTCGGCGCATACAGCGTCGCCAGCACAATACCCGCCACGGCGGTAGGCAGCGCAAATGGCAAATCCACCAGCGCATCGACGATGCGCTTGCCGGGGAAGCTGTAGCGCACCAGCACCCAGGCAACCACGAGGCCAAAGAAGGCATTTGCCACTGCCGCGGCGAAGGAGGTGAGAAAAGTCACGCGTAGCGAAGCCAGCACGCGGTCGCCGGTCGCGACCTCCCAGAAGCCGCCCCAGCCCAGCGTCGCGGTCTTGAAGAACAGCGACGACAGCGGGATCAGCACGATCAGCGAGAGGTAGAGCAGCGTAAAACCCAGCGCCAGATTGAAGCCGGGCAGCACGCTATGGGCCTTGAATTGCGACATTGCTTATTCCTGTTGTTGGATAAGCGCAGTCTATTCGTGGGGGCTTAATAGGAAAAATGAATAATTCTTATTTCCATATCAGGAAATCGAATAAGGCGGATGAGTGTGATTTTGGCGGTAGGCTGATGCGGCATGCTAGCCGCCTGCCCATGCTCTCCCGAAGGGAAAAGCATGGGGGCGAGTTCCGCGCCGGATCAGCGCTGGCAGGCGTACATCTTGCGCAGAAAGGAATCGACATCCACCCTTGCCAGATCAGCCGGCAGCGCAGATTCTTCAGCGTGCGGCTGGTGGCAGGCAAGGCTGGGAATCCACCCGGCGCACAGCACCTCTTCACCGTAAGCGGATGCCTCGCCGCGTTCGATCTCGTAGCTGCTCATGTCCATGCTGACTGTGCCCATGATAAACCTCCTGTTTCTGCGGGCTTTGCACATTGCGCCGCCCTTTGATAACGATATCGGCAGGGGGCGTGAATAATTTAGTGCGGACATCATCGTCTCGGCAAAGAGGCTTTGGTATCATGTGCGCCTTCCTGAAATACTCGCTCATCCGGCAATTCCGGATGTCATTCCCAGGTAAATGCTGAATAAACTCAATCCCGCGCAGCGTGAAGCGGTGACCCATCTCGACGGCCCCTTGCTGGTGCTGGCCGGTGCGGGCAGCGGCAAGACGCGCGTGATTACCCAGAAGATCGTCCATCTGGTGCAGCAGTGCGGCTATGCGCCGCGCAACATCGCCGCGATCACCTTCACCAATAAGGCGGCCAGCGAGATGCGCGAGCGTGTCGGCGCGCTGCTGCAGGGCAAGGATGCCAAGGGGCTGGTGGTGAGCACCTTCCATTCGCTCGGCATGAACATCCTGCGCAAGGAGGCCGCGCTGCTGGGCTACAAGCCGCAGTTCTCGATCTTCGATTCCGGCGACACCTGGAAGATCATCGGCGAACTGGCCAATTCCGGCGACAAGCAGGAGATTCGCGACATCCAGACGCAGATATCCAACTGGAAGTCGGCTTTCATCGCGCCGCAACAGGCGGCAGAGGTCGCCGGGAACGACGAGGCAAGGGTGCATGCGCGGATTTATGCGCGCTACCAGGAAACGCTGCGTGCTTACCAGGCGGTGGATTTCGACGACCTGATCCATCTGCCGGTGGTGCTGTTCAAGGAGCATCCCGAGGCGCTGTTTCGCTGGCAGAACCGGTTGCACTACCTGCTGATCGACGAATACCAGGACACCAACGACTGCCAGTACCAGCTGACCCGCCTGCTGGCGGGCAGCCGCGCCGCCTTCACCGCAGTGGGCGACGACGACCAGGCGATCTATGCGTGGCGCGGCGCGAGCATCGAGAACTTGCACAACCTGCGCAACGACTACGCCAAGCTGCGCATCATCAAGCTGGAGCAGAACTACCGCTCCTCGCAGCGCATCCTCAAGGTGGCGAACCACCTGATCAACCACAACACCAAGGTGTTCGAGAAGCGCCTGTGGAGCGAGCACGGCATCGGCGATCCGGTGCGCGTCTATGCGGCGCGCGACGACGAGCACGAGGCGGAGAGCGTGGTGATGAAGCTGATGGCGCACAAGTTCGAGCACCGCACGCGCTTTTCCGATTACGCGATCCTGTACCGCAGCAACCACCTGTCGCGCGCCTTCGAGGAGCAGTTGCGCGCCCAGCGCGTGCCTTATACGGTGAGCGGCGGCACGTCGTTTTTCGAGCGCGCCGAGATCAAGGACATCACCGCCTACCTGCGCCTGATCGCCAATCCGGACGACGACCCGGCCTTCATCCGCGCCATCACCACCCCGAAGCGCGGCATCGGCAACACCACGCTGGAAAAGCTCGGCAGCCATGCCGGGGCACGCCATGTCAGCCTGTTCGAGGCGGCTTTCGAGGTCGAGATGGAGCAGCAGCTGCCGCCGCGCCAGCACGAAGACCTGCTGACGTTCTGCAACTTCATCAACCGCCTCCAGGAGCGTGCCGACAAGGACCCTTGCGGCGAGCTGCTCGACGAACTGCTGCGCGCGATCGATTACGAGGCGTGGCTATACGACAGCCACGAGCCGCGCCAGGCCGATAGCAGATGGGAGAACGTGCAGGAATTCATCGGCTGGCTCAAGCGCAAGGCGGAGGCCGACGAGAAATCGCTGGTCGACATGGTGCAGACCATCGCGCTGATCAACATGCTGGAGGGCAAGGACGAGGAGCCGGATGCGGTGACGCTCTCCACGCTGCACGCCGCCAAGGGGCTGGAGTTCCCGCATGTGTTCATCGTCGGCGCGGAGGAGGACATCCTGCCGTTCCGCGACAGCGACGAAAAACAGATCGAGGAGGAGCGCCGCCTGATGTACGTCGGCATCACGCGCGCCGAGCGCAGCCTGCAGATCAGCTACTGCAACCGCCGCAAGCGCGGCAAGGACTGGGCGGCCTGCGAGCCGAGCCGCTTCCTGGAGGAAATGCCGCAGGAGGAACTGGTCTATGCCGGCGGCCACAAGGAGGCTGCACCGACCGTCAGCAAGGGCGAGGGTATGGACAAACTGGCGCGGCTGAAGGCGATGCTGAACAAGGAGCCGGGCTAGAGCCTTCTAAAACCGTAGTTGAACCACGAAGGCACGAAGAGCGCGAAGAAAAACGAGGAAACGAAAATCTTGCCGGCGTAATCAACTCCACAAGAAATCTTCGTGATCTTCGTGTCCTTCGCGGTGGAATGGTTTTTAATATCCCAGCGCCCGCGCGCCTTGGTAGAACGCGAAGCTCGCCAGCCAGGCCAGGACCAGCGACCAGCCGATGGAAAACAGGGTGAAGCCCATGTTCTTGGACTCGCTGCGCAATGTGGCGATGGCCGAGATGCACGGCATGTAGATCAGGGTGAACAGCATGAAGCTGTAGGCCTGCACCCAGTCCAGTTGCTGCCCCAGCACGCCGCTCAGCGCCGTGCCGCTCAGGCCGTAAATCACCGCAAGCGCACCGATGACGATTTCCTTGGCGACGAAGCCGAAGAGCAGCGCGATGGTGAGCTGTTCGTTGATGCCGATGGGAGCGAAGATGGGCTGCAGGAAGCCGCCGATCATGCCGGCCAGCGTGTCGCCGCTCGCGGGCACGGCGGACGGTGGCAGGTGGGTGAGCAGCCAGATCAGCACGACGCCGGCGATGATGAACTTGGTGGCGCGGCGCAGGAAGTGATGGATTTCCAGCCAGCCGCGCATGACGATCTGGTAGGCGGTGGGGAAGCGGTAGGGCGGCAGTTCCAGCACGAACGGTTCGCTGCTCCGGAACTTGCTCTTGAACAGCAGCGCGGTGAGGATCGCGGCGGCGAAGCTGAACAGGTAGAGGCTGAACAAGACGACTGCCGCGTTTTTGGGCGAGAACAGCGCGGCGGTAATGAACGCGAACACCTGCAGGCGCGCCGAGCACAGCGAGAAGGGGATCACCAGCATGGTGAGCAGGCGCATGGCGCGCGAGCGCATCACGCGGGTGCCCATCAGCGCGGGCACGTTGCAGCCGAAGCCCATCAGCAGCATGACGAAGCCGCGTCCGTCCAGCCCGAGGCGCGCCATCAGCGCGTCCATGAGGAACGCGGCGCGCGACAGGTAGCCGCTGTCCTCCACCATCGCCATGAACAGGAAGAACAGCACGATGACCGGCACGAAGGCGGCCACGGTGGCGAAGCCGTTATAGACACCGTCGAGCAGCAGCCCCTGTGCGGCCGGCGGCAGCCCGCCCAGCAGCGGCGCGAGCGCAGCTTCGCGCAGCCAGGTAAACAATGCGGCGACGCCGGTTTGCAGCGGCTGGCCGAGCAGGAAGATGCCCTGGAACAGCAGGTACATGATGGCGAAGAAGATCGGCAAGCCGAGCCACGGATGCAGCATCACGCGGTCGAGCTTCTCGGTGAGGTTTTCCGGCAGTTGCGCCGGGATTTGCACGGCGTGCTTGAGCACGCGCGCCATTTCCGTTTCGATATGGACGTCCTGTTCGAGCTTGCTGCGCAGTTGTTCGGCCATGCCGGGCGTGGGGTAGCGCAGCGCCTTGGCAATCGCCTGCAGGGCTTCCGGGTAGCCGTTGCCGTATTTGCCGCTGAGCAGGAAGACCGGCACGCCCAGCAGCTCGGTCATTTTCCGGCCGTCGATGGTGATGCCGTATTTTTTGGCCTCGTCCGCCATGTTGAGCAGCACCACCAGGTTCATGTTGAGCTGCTTGAGTTGCAGCAGCAGGCTCATCTGGCGCTCGATCTGCGTGGCGTTGAGGATGACCAGCGCGAGGTCCGGCACGTTGTCGTGCAGGAAGTGGCGCACCACCTGTTCGTCGTCCGAGAAGCCGTGCAGATCGTAGATGCCGGGCAGGTCGATGATTTCCACCATGTCGCTACCCAGCAGGATCTTGCCGCTGAGCAGTTCGACGGTGATGCCCGGCCAGTTGCCGACGCGCGCCGCGCCGCCGGTCAGGCGGTTGAATAGCGTGGATTTGCCGGTATTTGGCATCCCCAGTAAGGCAACGCGTTTCATACCTTGCACACCGTGATTTTGGCAGCCTCGCTGCGCCGCAGCAGGATGTCGGTGGTGCCGATGCGCACCTGCAAGGGGCCGGAGAAGCTGGCCTTGCGGATCAGCTCGATCTGGTTGCCGCTACGGAAACCCAGCGCGAGCAGGCGCTGATGCAGGGCTTCTTCGGCGTGGATCGCGACGATGGTCGCGCACTCGCCGGGGTGCAGGGTGGCCAGGGTGGTCGAAGGCATGGCTAAGGATAAATTCAACAGTGGCGTCATTATTCCACAGGGGTGCATCTTTTGTCGCGCCGCCCTTTGGCGCGTTGCCGTATTGCGGTAGAATGCGGCACTTTATTTTGGTGGCAGGAAATAATGATCAAGGGCAGTATTGTTGCAATCGTCACGCCGATGCACGAGGACGGCAGCCTCGATCTGGCGGCGTTCCGTACATTGATTGATTTTCACGTCGCGCAGGGGACGAATGGCATCGTGGTGGTCGGCACCACCGGCGAGTCGCCCACCGTGGACGTGGCAGAGCATGAGTTGCTGATCGCCGAAGCGGTGAAGCATGCCGCCGGGCGCATTCCCGTTATCGCCGGGACCGGCGCGAATTCGACCAGGGAGGCCGTCGAGCTGGCGGCGTTCGCAAAAAAAGCCGGTGCGGATGCGTCGCTGACGGTGGTACCTTACTACAACAAGCCGACCCAGGAAGGCCTGTACCAGCATTTCAAAACCATCGCCGAGGCGGTAGATATGCCGCACATCCTGTATAACGTGCCGGGGCGCACCGTGGCCGACATGAACAACGACACCGTGCTGCGTCTGGCGCAGATTCCCAATATCGTCGGCATCAAGGACGCAACCGGCAACATCGAGCGCGGCAGCGATCTGCTGCAGCGCGCGCCGGAGGGGTTTGCGGTATACAGCGGCGACGACGCCAGCACGCTGGCCTTGATGCTGCTCGGTGCGCACGGCACGATTTCGGTGACGGCGAACGTCGCGCCCAGGCTGATGAGCGAAATGTGTGCGGCGGCCCTGAGCGGTGAAGTCGACAAGGCGCGCGAAATCAATTTCCGCCTGCTCGGGTTGCACCGCAACCTGTTCGTCGAAGCCAATCCGATCCCGGTAAAGTGGGCGGTGGCGCGCATGGGCAAGATGAAGAATGCGCTGCGCCTGCCGCTCACGCCGCTGTCGCAATCCGCGCACATGGCGGTCGAGGCGGCGATGCGCCAGGCCGGCGCGCTCAATTAATTGGCTGTATAGCAGGAGAGAAGCAATGAAAGTTTGGCAGATCGGGGTTTTTTGTGTGGTGCTGGTTTCGCTGGCGGGTTGCAAGTCGCTTGGCCTGGGTGGCAAGCGCGTCGATTACGGTGCCGAGGCAGGCCAGGTTCCGGTGCTCGAAGTGCCGCCAGACCTGACTGTGCCTCCCAGCGATGAACGCTTCAAAGTGCCGCAGGGTGATGATGGGGGGGTCGCGACTTATTCCGAGTACCGTAAGGGCGGTGCAGTTGTAGACCAAGCCAGCAATGCCAAAGAAGCTTCACCGAGCGAAGCTGGGGCGGCCAGCGCGGCAGCCGGCAAAAAGACGATCAATGCCTCCGGGCCGGCAGGAACGGCCAGCCTGGAGGAGGTTTTCGACGGCAGCAAGATTATCGTGGTTAACGATGCATTCGACCGGTCTTGGCGCAGGGTAGGGCTGGCTATCGAGCGCGCCGGGCTGGCGGTGGAAGACAAGGATCGCGCCAGGGGCATCTACTTCCTGCGCCCGGCCAAGGTGGAGAGAGACTGGCTGGATAAGTTGCAGTTCTGGCAGAGCAGCGAGGACACCAATGCGCGTTATCGCGTGAACGTCAAGGATGGCGGCGCGGCATGCGAAGTGTCCGTTACCGATCAGGACGGCACGAGCGATGATGCGACCAAACAGATGGTTGAGGCGATTTACAAGAATATCAATCAGTAGTTGTCGGCAGCCTGCTTCATGAAGTTCGCCTCTCTGGGCAGCGGCAGCGAAGGCAATGCGCTGCTGGTTGCCGCCGGCCGGACGCTGGTGCTGATGGACTGCGGCTTCGGCTTGCAGGACACGGTTTTGCGGTTGGCACGGCTGGGAGTATCTGCCGATCAACTGAGCGGCATTGCCGTCACGCATGAGCATGGCGACCACATTGGCGGCGTGGCGCGTCTGGCGCGCAAATTCAATTTGCCGGTCTGGCTTACCCATGGCACCTTGCGCAGCCAGCCGGAATCTTTCGGCGGCATTGCCGGCCTCCGTGAAATCGATCCCCACCAGGCATTCGCAATCGGCGAGATCGAAATTACCCCCTATCCAGTTCCGCATGATGCCGCCGAACCGGTGCAGTTTGTCTTCAGCGATGGCGCACGGCGGCTCGGCGTACTGACCGATGCCGGCTGCAGTACGGCTTATATCGAGCAGATGCTGAGCGGTTGCCATGCACTAATGCTGGAGTGCAACCACGACATCAGCATGCTGATGAACGGCGATTATCCATACAGCCTCAAACAGCGCGTGGGCGGGCGCTTCGGGCATCTGAACAACCAGGATGCGGCCGATATCCTGGGCAGGCTGGATACGAGCCGTTTGCAGCACCTGGTTGCCGCGCACCTGAGCTGCAAGAACAACACTGCAGAGCTCGCGGTGCAGGCGTTGAGTGGAGCACTGAACTGCGAAGCGAGCTGGGTGGGAGTGGCGACGCAGGAAGAGGGGTTCGGCTGGCGCGAAATTATCTGAGTAGGGTGAGGAAAATAAAAAGCCGGCTTGCGCCGGCTTTTTGTACTGCTTGAGAAGCGCGAAGCTTAGTGCTTTGCAGCAGGTGCAGCAGCCGGAGCAGCAGCAGGTGCAGCCGGAGCGGCAGCAGCAGGTGCAGCCGGAGCGGCAGCAGCAGGTGCAGAAGCGGCTTCAGCAGCAGGTGCAGCCGGAGCAGCAGCCGGTGCAGGTGCAGCGGCAGGAGCCGGAGCGGCAGCAGGAGCTTCAGCAGGTTTTCCACCACAAGCGGTCAAGGCAAGAGCCAACAGAGCAGCAACAAGAGCTGAGAGTTTCATTATTAAGTTCCTTGGGAGATGTAAGTTAAAAAGCACAAAAATTTTTACCTGATTTGAAAGAATCCCAAATCAAAAGCCGGGATGCCCCCGAAATCAAAGGCGGCGTATTCTAGCACTTGGCTATAGGAAATCCAGTGGGTTTGCAACTTTTTTTACAGCCCCAGCCTTGAGGTGGATGTTGCCGGGTGCGAAGCTGTCCACATTTCCATGAAGCGTGATTTCAGGGTGCGCGCATTTTCCGGGTCGTGCTGTGCCAGAATGCCGCGCGGATCATCGAAGTGGAAGCGGCGCACATAATGCGCGTCATCCGCAACCGAAAAGGGTTCGGTGACCTGATGAAGCCTGTCAGGCGTCTGATGAATGAACATGCTGCTGCCGAACTGATGCAGCAGCATCATCATGCGCGGACACAGGGTGGACAGGTAGCGGGTATCGTGTGCCAGCACGAACAGCCGGTTGGCGGGGCTGGCGAGCAGGAAACCGCGCAGCGTCTCATAACGCGCTTCAGTATTGAATCCCAGGCCATCGAAGTTTTTTTCAAACAGATACAGGTTGCGGTGCGCCAGCTTGCACAGCGTATCCAGCGCGGCGGTGTAGTCCACAATGCCGTCCAGCCTGGTGTGTTGCAGCGTACCGTCGCTCATGATTTGCTCCTGATATCCTGATGAAGGAAATATTAGCCGTCCAGATGTCGCCGGTAAAGCATTTCATCCGATCGGGCATGTGGCATAATTTTCGATGAATAGGATTATAGTTGTCTCATGCCGGATATAGCGGCGCAAAATTTTTTATAATGCAGCCGAAATATGTTTAAAATGCCGACAGGGGGAAACATCGATGCAGCCTGTTCATCTCACTACCGGAATGGAGGCGCCGCACTTTGAGTTGCCGGACGCCGACATGGAGACTTTTGTGCTCACCTCGCAGCGGGGCAAAAAAAATGTCGTGCTGTATTTTTACCCCAAGGACAATACGCCGGGCTGCTCCATGGAAGCCAATGAGTTCAGCGAGCTCGATGACGACTTCACCAAGCTGGATACTGTCGTGGTCGGCATCAGCCGCGATGATTGCCTGAGCCATGCGTCGTTCCGCGACAAATACGGGCTGTCGGTGCTGCTGCTTTCCGATCCCGAAGCACGCGTCTGCAAGCGTTATGGCGTGATGGTTGAAAAGGAAGTGGACGGGCACAAAAAACATGCCATTCAACGATCCACTTTTGTGATTGATAAGCAGGGTATGTTGCGCCATGTATTGTATGGCGTTCATGCACACGGACACGCGCAGGAAGTCTTTAAACTGATAAAGGAACTGAAATGAAAATTGCCAAAGATACCATTGTTTCGCTGCGCTACGAATTGTTCGACTCCACGGGCGAACTGCTGGAAAAGGTCGAGGATCCGGTCAGTTATCTGCATGGCGGCTATGACGGTATTTTTCCGCTGGTCGAAGAGGCCTTGCACGGCAAGGATGTCGGCGATCAATGCAACGTGACCCTGCAGCCCGACGATGCTTTCGGTGAATATGACCACGAGCTGGTCGAAGTGGAGGCGCGCAATGCATTTCCGGAAGATGTCAAGGTCGGCATGCAGTTCGAGGGCGGCCCCGATAATTCCGAGGATGAGGATTATCTGCTCTATACCGTGGTGGATGTGACCGACGACGAAGTGACGGTGGACGGCAACCATCCGCTGGCCGGCAAGACGCTGTCCTTCAATTGCACCGTGACCGGCGTGCGTCCGGCTACCTCAGAGGAGCTGGCGCATGGGCATGTGCACGATGAAGGCGGCCATATTCACTAAGGTTTTACTCCAGCGGCACATCCCATTTGTCCTAACCTCACGCGCTTCTGCGGAGAAGTGAAATAACCCGGTTTTATGCCTGCCGCTGCCAGCGTTTCAGCAGCAGCGCGTTGCTGACCACCGACACGGAGCTCATCGCCATCGCCGCACCGGCGATCACCGGGTTGAGCATGCCCAGCATGGCGAGCGGGATGCCCAGCACGTTGTAGGCGAAGGCAAAAAACAAATTCTGGCGGATTTTCTTCAGCGTGGCGCGTGACAGCGAGATTGCGTCCGCCACGCTCGCGATGTCGTTGCGCATCAGCGTGAGATCCGCCGCTTCGATGGCGATGTCGCTGCCGCTGCGCATCGCGAAGCTGACGTCGGCGGCGGCCAGCGCGGGCGCGTCGTTGATGCCGTCGCCGGCCATGCCGGTCAGTTGCCCGTTGGTCTTGAACGACTGCACCGCTGCTGCCTTGTCCTGCGGCAGCACCTCGGCGCGGAATTCCGTGATGCCGGCCTGTGCCGCGATGGCCTGGGCGGTGGCCTGGTTGTCGCCGCTCAGCATCACCGTGCGGATCCCCATTGCGGCGAGCTGCGCCACGGCGGCGCGGCTGCTGGCGCGCAGCTGGTCGGCGAAGGCGATGCAGCCCAGCAATGCACCGTTGCGGGCCAGCGCGATCACGGTCTTGCCCTGTTGCTGCAAGGCGAGAATCTGCCGCTCGTCCATTTCGACTCCTTCGCGCATGGCGAATGCCGGTGAGCCAAGCAGGTAATGTTTCCCCTCGATTTCCGCATGCAGGCCGTGGCCGGGCGCTTCCTTGATACCGGCGGCCTGCGCCGGAACGATCTGTTGATCCCGTGCGTGATCGAGCAGGGCATGCGACAGCGGATGCGTGGAGCCCTGCGCCAGCATCGCCGCCGTCCGCAGCAGTTCGTCCGGCAGAATCCCAGGCGCGGGCAGCAGGTCGGTCACGCCCGGTTTGCCTTCGGTCAGCGTGCCGGTCTTGTCCACCACCAGCACCGAGAGCCGGTGAGCGCGTTCCAGCGCGGCGGCATCCTTGACCAGGATGCCCGCTTGCGCGGCACGCCCGGTGGCGACGACGATGGCGGTGGGCGTGGCTAGCCCTAGCGCGCAAGGGCAGGCGATGACCAGCACGGACACGGCATTGATCAGCGCGGCGGTGAAGTCGCCGCCGAGCAGCCACCAGGCCGCCAGAGTCAGCAGCGCGATGGCCAGTACGAACGGCACGAACACGGCGGAAATTTTGTCGGCGAGCTTCTGGATCGCGGCCTTCGAGCCTTGCGCCTGCTCCACCAGGCGGATGATCGCGGCGAGTTGGGTATGCGAACCCACCGCCAGCGCGCGGCATTTGAGCAGGCCGTGCTGGTTGAGTGTGGCGGCATAGACCTTGTCGCCGGCCTGTTTGCCCTGCGGCAGGCTTTCCCCGGTGAGCATGGCCTCGTCCAGGCTGGACGAGCCTTCCAGCACCACGCCGTCCACCGGTACGCTCTCGCCGGGGCGTACCAGGAATACGTCACCCGCCCGCATGCGCTCGACGGCCAGCTCCTGCATGACGCCGTCGCGTTCGACATGCGCCAGCTTCGGCTGCAGGTTGATCAGCGCTTCCAGCGCGCCGGATGCCTTGCCCTTGGCGCGCGCCTCCAGCAGCTTGCCGAGCAGGATCAGCGTGATCAGCGTGGCGCTCGCCTCGAAATAGATCGGCTGATTGAGGTTGAAGAGCAGCACCGCGCAACTGAGCAGGTAGGCCGCGCTGGTGCCGAGCGCGACCAGCACGTCCATGTTACTGCCGCCGCTCTTCAGGCTGCTCCATGCGCCGGTATAGAAGCGCCGCCCGCTCCAGAATTGCACCGGCGTGGCGAGAGCGAATTGCAGCCAAGGCGGCAGCATCATGTGGATGCCGAAGAACATTAACAGCATTTCTCCCAGCAGCGGCAGGGTGAGCAGCACCGCGATGGCGAATTGCATCTGCTCGCGGCGGTAGGCGGCAAGGCGCGCCTGCTTCTCGGCGGCGAAATCGCGCAGCGGGTGTGCATCGAAGCCGGCGCCCTGCACGGCCTTGATCAGGGCGGCAAGGTCCGTCTGCTGGGGGTTGTAATCGATATGCGCCTTCTCGGTGGCGATGTTCACCGCGGCTATTACTTCCGGCAACTGGTTCAATACCTTTTCCAGGCGCGCCGCGCAGGAGGCGCAGTGCATGCCGGAGATTTGCAGGTCGATGTGGGCTAGGGTAGTCATGCGCTGATTATATGCGCACATTGCAGGGAGCTATCAACAGCATGAACCACGAAGGTCACGAAGAACGCGAAGAAAAAGGAGATTTATTTTGAAGCTAGACGCACCCAGTATCGTGCAGCTCCATAAAAATCTTCGTGGCTTCCGTGTTCTTCGTGGTGAAATGGTTTTTTTGGATTATTTCTTCATCGGGCAGGTGCTCATGCCGAACAGGGCATAGGCCGGGCAGAACCTGAAGATGCCGGTCAGCAGCGGCGCGATGCCGATCCAGCCCCATATGCCGATGATGCCGGTTGCCGCCAGCGCGATGAGCACCAGGCCTGCCACGATGCGCAAGATACGATCTATACCGCCTACATTCGCTTTCATGTCCGGCTCCTTGTGCGGGTTGCGGGACATGCAGATTAAAGGAATTGCCTGATCTGTGGCAAGCGAGCGTGGCGTGCGTCGTGCGCACGCCACGTTATTTCTGGAGCGGCATTACTCCGGCCGCATGTGCGGGAACAGGATCACGTCGCGGATGCTGGCGCTGTCGGTGAGCAGCATCACCAGGCGGTCGATGCCGATGCCCTGGCCGGCGGTCGGCGGCAGGCCGTATTCCAGCGCGCGCACGTAGTCGTTGTCCTTGTACATCGCTTCCTCGTCGCCGGCTTCTTTCGCCGCAACCTGCGCGTCGAAGCGCGCGGCCTGGTCTTCGGCGTCGTTCAATTCGGAGAAGCCGTTGGCGATCTCGCGGCCGACCATGAACAGCTCGAAGCGCTCGGTGATGCCGGGACGCGTGTCGCTGCTGCGCGCCAGCGGCGAGACCTCGACGGGATAATCGATGATGAAGGTCGGCTCGAAGAGGTGCGGCTCGGCAAGCTCTTCGAACAGCGACAGTTGCAGCCCGCCGAGGCCGTCTTCCGGCTTGTACTTCGCCTTGAGGTCCTGCAGCTCACTGACGACGAACTCGCGGTCGTTGAGCTGCGCGTCGGTGAACTGCGGATGATATTTCCGGATCGCCTGCACCATGGTCAGGCGGTGGAACGGCTTACCCAGGTCGAGTGGTTTGCCCTGGTAGGTGATGAGCGTCGTGCCCAGCACCTTCTGCGAGACTTCGCGGAACAGGCTCTCGCTGAAATCCATCAGGTACTTGTAGTCGCGGTACGCCTCGTAGAATTCCAGCATGGTGAATT
>CAYNYH010000013.1:0-8385 GCA_964401425.1 uncultured Gallionella sp.
GTTGTCCGGCGCGGTGATGCAGGCGATGCCGCTTTCCAGCAGGTCGGCGGGCGGGGTGGTCAGCGGGTTGCTCATCATGAACACGGTCGGTGTGACGGGCGGCTTGGGGAAGGCATGATCGCGTTTGGCTGCGCCGCGCGTGATATGCAGGTACAACGACTGGTCATCGCCCGCGTTGCGTGCGATGACTTCGCTGACTATGGCCGCCCATTCCGCATTACCGTGCGGGTTGGCGAGCCGGATGCCGTCCAGGCTGTGCTGCAGGCGGCGCAGGTGCTCTTCGAGGCGGAACGGGCGGCGCGAATACACCGGGATCACCTCATACACGCCGTCGCCGAAGATGAAGCCGCGATCCAGCACGGAAATCTTCGCTTCCTCGATGGGCAGGTACTGTCCGTTCAGGTAGATCGTCATATATTTCCTTTACCGAAAAAGCGCATCACTACGAAGAACACGAAGGCCACGAAGATTTTTGCATCGGGGGTTACTGCCGGCCCCGCTGATAGTGACTGGTAACCCTGAGATAACCTCCTGCTCTTCTTCGCGTTCTTCGTGCCCTTCGTGGTTAATTGCCGTTTCACGGCTTTACTCAAACAACAGGCGGATGCTGTCCCAGCCGCGCGAGAATACATTCGCAAGCTGCGCGTCTTCCAGCGCGATCAGCGGGAATTCCGCATAGGGCTTGCCGGCGAGGATCAGCTTGAGCACGCCCATTTGTTGCCCGCCGCCGACAGGCGCGAGGATGGGTTGGCGCGTTTCCATCGTCGCCTTGAGCTGGGCAAGCTGCCCTTTGGGGATGGTCAAAAACAGGTCCTCGCGGAAGCCGATTTTGATGTGACTCTTGGTGCCTTTCCAGATGCGCACCTTGCTGACCGGCTGATCCTTCTGGTACAGGCGCACCGCATCGAAATGCTGGAAGCCGAAATTCAGCAGCTTCTGGCTTTCGATGGCGCGCAGGTTGTCGGAAGGCGCGCCGAGCAGCACCGAGATCAGGCGGCGGCCGTCGCGCTTGACCGAGCCGACCAGGCAGTAGCCGGCCGTTTCGGTGTGCCCGGTTTTTATGCCGTCCGCATAGGGATCGATCCACAGCAGGCGGTTGCGGTTGGCCTGGGTGACGTTGTTGTAGGTATAGTCACGCAGCCCGAACAGCGCATAGTGCTGCGGATAGTCGCGCACGATGGCTGCGGCCAGCAGGGCCATATCGTAAGCGCTGCTGTAGTGTTGCGCATCCGGCAGGCCGACCGGATTGGTGTAGTGGGTATTATTCATGCCCAGCCGCTTTGCTTCCCGGTTCATCAGGTCGACGAAGCCTGCTTCGCTGCCGGCGATATTGAGCGCCAGGGTGATCGCCGCATCGTTGCCGGACTGCACGATCAGCCCGCGCAACAGTTCGTCCACTGTCGCGTTTTGTCCGGCCTTGAGCAGCATGCGCGATTCGCCGCTGACGTTGCGTACTGCGGCAGCGGGAACGGTCAGGTTTTGCTCAGGCAAGAGCGTGCCATGCCTGAGCGCGTCGAAAACCAGATAAGCGGTCATCAGCTTGGTCAGCGAGGCGGGTTCCATGCGCTCATCGGCGTTCTGGTTTACCAGGACCTGGCTGCTGGTGTAGTCATACAGCAGGTAGGACTTGGCTGCCAGAGGAGGTGCGGCGGGGATTTGCGGTGGCAGCGCATAGGCCGCGGCAGACAACAGCAGGCTGGCGAGCAGGAGGATGATATTCATGGCTGGATGGCGTCTTAGGGGTGTAATTATAGGGCATCTCCAATAATCTGCTGAGTGACTTGATCGCCATGCCGAAACTGCGCTATTGCGATTGGCAATATGACTAGGCCGAAATATATAGGTATTTTGGCTTATTGTTCTTTCCTCTCAGGGCGCATATAAAGCACGCCTCAATGATGATTTCGGAGGTTTGCGATGGCACTGTTAAGCGGCGTAAAAGATTTTCTGGGGGTCGATCGTTCCCGCAAGCGCGAGTTGCGCAGCAGGCTCAATCTCGTTGCGGCGGCCGAGGCGCATATATTGTGGAAGACTCGCTTGGGGCATCACGTGCAGGGGAATATCCGCGAATCCCTGGATTCCGCCCCGCTCGGGCAGGACGGCATTTGCCAGTTGGGGAACTGGATCAGCGGTTCGGTACTGGAACCGTTTTGCGACATGGAGGTGCACCGGCAATTAAGCGAGGCTCACCAGCAATTTCATCAGTTTGGCGCACACATTATCGAAAGGCTGAAGGCTGGTGACCGTGCCAGTGCGGCGGCGATATTCAAAAACGAATACAGCCAGTCATTGCGTCATATCATCCAGGCGCTGACCGAGATCAACAAGCACCTTCAGGAAGAATAAGCGCAAGTATTGCTGATGCAGTTTGCCCAGTGATAAACCGGACTAGAGCTCGCCACTGAGTTGCGCGGTTTGCACCGCAAGTTCATTGGCCTGAGCGCAAATATCCTCGATATCCGCCGGGTCGATGCCCAGTTCCACCCATTCATATTCCTGGATTTCGTTACCGGTATGCTCGGCAATGCCGTAGTTCGGTGCGACCTTTTCGGACAGGCTGACCAGGCGTACCAGTGGATTATCGGGTGCTGCTTCTTCGACGTAAGGCGGATGATGGTAGCCCAGCACGGTAATGATTTCTTCCGGCAGGTGCCAATGCCGCCCCAGTTGCGAACCGATATAGCAGTGTGTGATTCCCAGGGTTTCCAGTTCGACTTCCAGTATGGGGCGTTCGGATTGCACCAGCAACTGGTGATGCAGCGTGTCGCTCGCCGCCGCGTCGATATGGTGCAGAGCCATGAAGCCGATATCGTGCAGCAGCCCCGTCAGGAAAATCTGGTCCTCGTTGGGGCGGATGTCTCTCGGCATGGCTTGCGCAATGGTGCGCATCACGATGGCGACGGTCATGCTGTGCAGCCACAGATCTTGCGGCTTGAAATATTTTCCCGCAGGGGACTTGGAAAGATGGGACATCGAGGCGATGCCGACGGCAACCGATTTGACCCTGGTCAGGCCAAGCAGCATCGCGGCATCGGAGACTTTGTTTAGCTTGCGCGGAATACCCATGACCGGGGAGTTCGCCAAGCTGATTATCTTTGCGGCAATTTGCGGATCCTGTTCGATCAGCTTGAGCATCTGGGCTTCGCCCTCGTCGGTATCCAGCGGCAATGCCAGCAATTTCTGCGCGGTGGCCGGCATGGCCGGCAGGGAATCGAGATTGGCCAGAGCTTGTTTGAGCCTGAGGCGGGTGCTTTCGTCAGTCATGGATGGTCGTATGTTTGATTATTGTTTTTTAGCACGGCGCAAACTATACGAGAGATTGGCAAAATTCGCGAGGGGGATTTATTCGGTGCGCGAAGGCGGCTTGGCGAGTTTGCGCTGCAGTGTGCGGCGGTGCATGTTGAGCGCGCGCGCGGTGGCGGAAATATTGTCGTCATGCTCGTGCAGTACGCGCTGGATATGCTCCCATTCCAGGTTTTCAATTTGCGTCGGCTGCGCCTTGATCGGTACGTCGCTGCTGGCGGTGTGGCCGAACGCTGCGACGATTTCATCCGCATTGGCGGGCTTGGCAAGATATTGCGTCGCGCCCAGCTTGATGGCCTCGACGGCGGTGGCGATGCTCGCATAACCGGTCAGTACCACGATGCGCGTATTCGGGTCGAGCTGGTGCAATACCTTGACCAGCGTCAGCCCCGGTGCACCGCCCATTTTCAGGTCTACCACCGCAAATTCCGGCGGGTTGCCTTCCGCCATCGGGATTGCTTCCTCGACGCTATTTGCCACGGAAACGCTGAAGCCGCGTTTTTCCAGTGCGCGCCTCAGCACCTTGCAGAAGGTGATGTCGTCATCCACCAGCAATAGCGAGGCGGATTCTTCATGTAGTTCGGTCATGTGGTAGCCCTCGTGATCGGCAGGATGATTTCCGTAGTTGCGCCGCCCTGCTCGCGGTTGAACAGCCGCACCGAACCGCCCATGCGTTCGAGGGTGGCATTGGCCAGGAACAGGCCAATGCCGTGGCCATCCTTCTTGGTGGTGAAAAACGCCGAGCCAGCCTTGAGCTCCGCTTCTTCGCTCAGCCCTTTGCCATGATCGTGGATTTCCAGCGTGAAATTGGCGGCGTCCCAGTGCGAGCGGATTTCGATTGTCTGCTGATTATCGCTGGCGGGCGCCGCATCCGCCGCATTGTTGAGCAGGTTCATCAGGGCGGCGCGCAGCGTTGCATCGACGCTGACCAGTGGCGCGGGTTGGTCGCCGTCGCTGTGATATTGGTACTGCGCAGTGGGGCGCAGCAACTGCCATTCATTCAGCACCTCCGCCATCAGGCGATCGACCGGTTGCAGCGAGGTATCCACGCTGACTTGCGCGTTGGCCAGTATCTTGTCGAGGATGCGCTTGCAGCCGCGCACCTGCTCGTTGAGGATGACCAGGGCATCGCGCCAGCCGGGCTGTGTTGCGGTTTCATGCTGCAATTCGCCGATCACCACCGCCATGGTGGATAGCGGTGTGCCCAGCTCATGCGCGGCGCCGGCGGCCTGCGTGCCGAGCGCCACGATACGCTCGTTGCGCAGGATTTCCTCGCGCACGCGGGTCAGCGCCTCGTCGCGGTTGCGCACTGCCTGCGCCATTTTTACCACGAAGTAAGCCACCACCACCGTGCTGAAGACAAAGCCGAGCCACATGCCTACCACATGTGCATTGAATGCGCTGTCACCGTCATGCTGGTGGTTGTGCGGCAGCGGGATGTAATAGAACATCAGCACGCTGTAACAGGCCGAGGTAAGCCCCGCCATGCTCCAGGTATAGCGCCCCGGCAGGGTCGCGGCGGCAATCACCAGCGGCAGCAGGTAGAGCGAAACGAAGGGATTGGTCGAGCCGCCGCTGTAATAAAGCAGCAGGCTGAGCGCCAGCACGTCCACGCATAATTGGCCGAACAGCTCGGTGTTGGGAACAGGCTTGCCGCTGCGCAGGCGCAGCCAGGAAAACAGGTTGATCGTGGCAAGGGCGGCGATAGTCAGCAACATCGGCTGCCAATCCAGTTCCAGCTCCAGAATCTTCCAGACCGCCGCGAGCGTCAGGAGTTGCGCCGTGACGGCCATGCTGCGCAATGCGACCAGGCGGCGCAACTGGCTGTGGCCCGGGAGGGAAGAAAGTATCGTGTTGCTCATGCGGCTATTGTAAGCGGAGAGGGGAGTGCAGGGGAGTGCGGCATTTTGTCGCATCTCCGGGTGGAGCCTTTCAATTAGAATGTGTCCCACAAGCAGATGGTTTTCCGGCATGTATAATCCGCATGCCAAATTTATTTCATTGAGAGGGGATTCATCATGGTCAGTTTTTACCGGTTTTGCGGGCTGCTGGCAGCCCTGTTGCTGAGCGTCAGCGCCCATGCTGGCGATATCCAGGTTGAAGGCGCGTGGACGCGCGCAACACTTCCCGGACAGGATATGGCGATGGTGTACATGTCCATTACCAGCAAGCAGGCCGCCACAATAGTCAGCGTCTCCACCAATGCCTCCAAGACTGCGGAAATGCATACCATGGAGCATAAAGGCGGCATGATGAAGATGTACGAGGTCAAGTCCATCAGCCTGCCGGCTAATGCGCGCCTGGACATGAATATGCATGGCTACCATCTGGTGCTGAACGGCCTGAAGGCACCACTCAAGGCCGGTGCGAAGGTGCCGCTGACGCTGAATATCGAAATGGCCGACAAGAGCAGCGTCAAGGTTGACGTACAGGCGGAAGTCCGGCCGTTAAAGGGTGCAGCGCAGAAATAAGAGTCCAACACTCAAATTTTGGGCTTGAAGGGAACGGGCGGCTGGCGGCTGCCCGTTTTTTTTTCCGGGAGCTGTATGGGGTTTTTGGGTTAGCATTGCGAAAAGATAGACTTATCGAGTATTAGCCTTGCCGATTTCCTGGAATACCCCGCTGGTCCTTCTGTCCGTGCTGATTGCGATAATCGGCTCGTTCGCCACCCTTAGCCATGCACAGCGGATGCGCCTGGCCAGCCGCCGCGCGGCGAAACTGTGGATGGCCACGGGCAGCATTACCCTGGGAATGACAATCTGGGGCATGCACTTCATCGGCATGCTGGCGTTTCACCTGCCCATTCCGGTCTCCTATGACCTGGTGCTGACCCTGCTTTCCGTTCTGCCCGCCATTGCCGCGGCGCTGCTGGGTTTCTGGGTGCAGTGCTGCACAGACCGCCCCGGCGCCGGACGCATATTCGTTGGCGGGCTGCTGATGGGGCTCGGCATCGGCGCGATGCACTATACCGGCATGGCGGCGCTCAGGATGTCGCCACCGATCAGCTATACCCCTTCTGTGGTTGCCTTATCCTTGATCATTGCCGTTGCCGCCTCATGGGGGGCGCTGCTGATGATGCATGGGGGTGAGCGCATCAAGTTGCCACCCCTGCCGCGTCTAATGCTGGGTGCGGTAATCATGGGGTTGGCGATTTCGGGCATGCACTATACCGCAATGCTCGGTACGCACTTCCAACCCGACAGCATGTGCCTTGCCGACACGTTGCGCATCGAACCTGTCACGCTCGCCATGCTGGTATTCCTGGGGGCGATATTCCTGTTCGGCAGCGGTTTTCTTCCGGCGCTGTTCGATCAGCGTGTGAACCGGCAGGATGCGCGGGTATTGGCAGGATTGGTGCTGGCCTTCTCCCTGATGCTTACCTATCAGCTGTGGAATAACGCGCAGCAAAACAGCGAGCAGATACAGCAAATCGAATTCGATGGGCATGTGCACGGCATTACCGACAGCATCACCAAGCGCATGAAGGCCTATGAACAAGTCATGCGCGGCGTGGATGGCTTGTTCTCACACAGCGATTTCATTAGCGGCCGTGAATTTCGCGACTACATCGCCAGATTGCGGCTGAAGGATGACTATCCCGGCATTCAAGCCATCCGTTTTGCCCCGTTTGTGCCGGAGGCGGAAAAAAACCGGCACATTGCCGCAATGCGCAAGGAAGGCCTGCCTTCCTACAAGGTCTGGCCGGAAGGCAGGCGCGACGGCTATGCGCCCGTTGTCTATGCCGAGCCATTCGATGCACGCAACTCGCAGGTCTTCGGTTACGACATGCTCTCCGATAAGGACTTCCCGCGAGCCGGGGAGCCTGTGGCGGGGCAGCGCCTCTTTGCCATGGAGAAAGCGCGCGATTTCGGGAACCCAGTTGCTTCCGGCAAGGTAAAGCTGCTGTTTGAACCTTCCGAGAACCCGCAGCATGGTTTCGTGATAGTCCTGCCGGTATACAGGCACGGCGCTTCCCGCAATACCGTTGCCGAACGCCGTGCCAGCCTCGTCGGCTGGGTCGTTTCGGTGTTCCGCATGGGCGACCTGATGTCCGGTACCCTGGATGTGCGCGATGCCGGATTCGATATCAGCATCTTCGATGGAGAGACGGTTTCAGAAGAAATGCTGATGTACACCTCGAATCCCAAGGGCTTCGTGCGCGACATGAAGACGCGCTTCAGGCATAGCGAGCACCTTGAAATCGCCGGGCACAAGTGGACGATGGTGGTGCGCTCGCTGCCCGGTTTCGAAACACAACTCGATTCGAGTCACTCCAGGATCATCGCCGGTGTCGGTATCGTTGTCAGCATACTTCTTTCGCTGTTTACCTGGTTCCTGGTATCCGCGCAGGCAAACGCCTTGCAGGCGGCGGCCGAGGTGGAGCGCATCAGCCGCAAGAACGAGATGCTGCTGCGCACGGCCAGCGATGGCATTTATATTTTTGATCTCGAGGGCAACGTGGTGCAGGTGAACGATGCGTTCTGCCGCATGCTCGGTTATACATCCCTGGAGCTGCTGTCCATGAACGTGGCGCAGTGGAATGCACAGTGGTCGAAAGAAGAGCTGCTGGCAAGGATTGCCGCATTGGGGACGAGCAATTCAATATTCGAAACCCGGCACCGTCGCCGCGACGGCAGCCTTATCGATGTCGAGATCAGCGCCACTCGGGTGGATGTTGAAGGCTTTCCGCTGATATACAACTCGGCACGCGACATTACCGAGCGCAAAAAAACGGGGGATGCGCTGCGGGAAAGTGAACACCGGCTGAGAGAGGCGCAGCGTGTTGCACATATCGGTGACTGGAATCTCGATCTGGCCGGCAATGTGCTGAGCTGGTCCGACGAGATTTACCGTATTTTCGAAATCGACCCGGAAAAGTTCGGCGCATCCTACGAGGCATTCCTGGAGACAGTCCATCCCGACGATCGCGCGCGGGTGAACAATGCCTATACCGAGTCGGTCAGGAACAGGACGCCATACGATATTGAGCATCGCCTGCTGTGGGGGGGGGAGACCGGTGCGCTCCTTCGGCACGGTGCCTGACACCACCGCGAGCAAGAGGGCAGAGGCCATCTTCCCTAC
>CAYNYH010000013.1:8395-27349 GCA_964401425.1 uncultured Gallionella sp.
GGAACAGGACGCCATACGATATTGAGCATCGCCTGCTGATGAAGGACGGGCGGGTGAAATACGTGAATGAGCGATGCGAAACCTATTACGGTGAGGATGGTAAACCGGTGCGCTCCTTCGGCACGGTGCATGACATCACCGAGAGCAAGAGGGCAGAGGCCATCTTCCATACCCTTGCCGGAACTGCCGTGGCAAATGTCGGTGCATCCTTTTTCCAGGAGATGGTAGGCAACCTGCGTAAACTGCTCGAAGCGGATTGCGTCATTATCGGCAAGCTGCAGGAGGATAACAGGGTACGTGCTTTGGGCATGCAACTGGACGGCAAGGCAGTGGAACATTACGAATATTCCCTGCTTGGCGCTCCCTGCGAAATTGCCGTCCGCGAAGGCTATCGCGAATATCCCGAGAATGTCCGCCAGTTATTCCCTCTGGACAAAGACCTGGTGGACATGGGGGCTGAGGCTTATGCCGGTGTGCCTACCCGGAGCGGTAACGGCAAGGTCAACGGCATCCTCGGCCTCGTCTTCCGCCGCAAGCTTGTCCCGCAGCCGATGCGCAGGGAGGTGATGGAGATCATTGCCGCCAGGGCCGGGGCGGAAATCGAGCGCCAGCAGGCGGAGCAGGCGCTGCGTGACAGCGAGGAGCGCTGGAACTTTGCACTGGAGGGTGCAGGGGAAGGCGTATGGGACTGGAACATGCTGTCCGGCGAGATGCTGCTTTCGAGTCGTTACGAGGAAATGCTGGGATATGGCAGGGGCGAAATAGAGCAAAGCATCGATGCCTGGGCCAGAGCTGTCCACCCGGATGACATGCCCCGCGTACAGGCGAATCTCCGGCAATATCTGGAAGGCCAGACACCCAGCTATGTTGTCGAATTGCGCATGCGCTGCAAGAACGATAGCTGGAAATGGATTCTCTGCCGCGGCATGGTGGTGAAGCGCGACGCGGACGGCAAGCCTGTCCGGATGATCGGGACCCATAGCGACATCACCGAGCGTATCCTGGTGCAGGAAAAACTGCTCAAGCTCTCCAAGGCGGTGGAGAACAGTCCGGCCAGCGTTGTCATTACCGACTTGAATGGCACGATCGAATACGTCAACCCGAAATTCACCAAAGTGACGGGGTACACCGCACAGGAGGCTATCGGCCAGAACCCGCGCATCCTCAAGTCCGGCACGTTTTCGCAAAAAGTCTACGAGAAGCTTTGGCAAACCATCCTGGCCGGCGAAGTATGGCAGGGGGAGTTTCATAACAAGAAAAAAAGCGGCGAAAGCTACTTCGAGGCTGCCACCATCTCACCGATCCGCGACGATAAGGGGAATATCGCCTATTTCGTGGCGGTCAAGGAAGACATCACGGAGCGGAAGCGCACTGAACAGGAACTGAAGAAATCCATGGCGGCTGCCGAAGCAGCCAACAGCGCCAAGAGCGAGTTCCTCGCCAACATGAGCCATGAAATCCGTACGCCGATGAATGCGATCATCGGTTTTTCGCATCTGTGCCTGCAATCGCGACTGGAGCCCGAACAGCAGGATTACCTGGAGAAGGTCTACCGTTCGGCGAACTCGCTGCTGGGCATCATCAACGACATCCTGGATTTCTCCAAGGTCGAGGCGGGCAAGATGGAGGTGGAGAAAATACCCTTCCGGCTCGATACGGTGCTGCGCAGTGCAGCCGATATCGCCAGTGTCCGCGCGGGGGAAAAAGGGCTGGCGCTGCGTTTCGACAAGGAGCCGGGAATTCCGCTGACCCTGGTCGGCGATCCGTTGCGCCTGGGGCAGGTGCTGAACAACCTGATCGGCAACGCAATCAAGTTCACCGAGGCGGGCGAGGTGACAGTCCGGATCGGGGTGGAAAGCCAGGATTCAGGCCATTTCGTGCTGGGCTTCACGGTGCGTGACACCGGCATCGGCATGACCACAGAACAGGTTGGCAAGCTGTTCCAGTCGTTCAGCCAGGCCGACACCTCGACCACGCGCAAATACGGCGGAACGGGGCTGGGGCTGGCAATTTCCAGGCGCTTCGTGGAACTGATGGGCGGGACGATGTGGGTGGAAAGCACGCCGGGAGAGGGCAGCGTCTTTGCCTTCAATCTGCCTTTCGTCTCCCAGCATGAGGAGCTTACCGTCGATACGGGCATACCCAGCGTGCCCGCACTTGCGAGCCTGTCCGGCCTGCGCGTCCTGCTGGTGGAAGACAACGAGCTCAACCGGCAACTGGCGACCAAGCTGCTGATGCGTGCCGGGATAGAGGTCAGCACCGCAAACGACGGTGCCGAAGCCGTGCAGGCGGTGCAGCAGCAGAAATTCGATGCGGTGCTGATGGACGTGCAGATGCCGAACATGGATGGCATGGAGGCGACGCGCGCCATCAGGAAGAACCCCGCCCTTGCCGAACTGCCCATCATCGCCATGACTGCCAACGTCATGACCGGCGACCGCGAGCGTTGCCTGGCTGCGGGCATGAGCGATTATCTCTCCAAACCCATTCATCATAACGTGCTGTATGCCGCGATTGCCCGCTGGACGAAGCGTGCGGCGCCGCTGGTCGAGCCGGGTATAGTCGCGGTACGGCGCGTATCCGGGGCGTTTTACGGCCTCGATCCGGACAGGGCGATTGCCGGCATGGGAGGAGAGGATACCTACCTGACCGTGCTCGAAAAGTTCATCCCCAACCAGCGTCAGGCCGTGCAGTCCATACAGGATGCACTTGCCGCCGGCGACCCGCAGGCTGCCGAACGTCTCGCGCATACGCTGAAGGGCATCGCAGCAACCATCGGGGCGGCCGCCCTGTCTGGTTTTGCGCGCCAACTGGAAGACGCCATCCGGAAAGAAGAAACCGGGAAATATCCGCAGTTGATCGCAACTGCGGGAATGGAACTGGCTCAGGTTGTCGCCTCGGCTGAAGCCTATTTGCAGGCTTCGGTCGAGGCCGGCGCGGCTGACCGGGCGCAACCTCCTGCGGATGTGGTGCAACTCGGTGCGCTCCTGGAGCAATTGGTCGCGCAACTGAAAGTCTTCGATTCCGAGGCGGTGGACACCCTGCGCCGCATCGACCGGAAGATCAAGGGTACGGAAGCTGCCTCGCAGTTTGCCCGGCTGGATCGGTATGTAAACGATTACGATTACGAGCATGCTCTGGCGGAGGCACAACGCCTCATTGCAGCGCTGAATCAAGCGTGAGACAGAGCTGCTTTTAAGCAAGAAAACGGAACTATCAAGGAATGGAAATGGGCAACGCTGAGAGAAATACTTTGCTGGTCGTGGACGACACGCCGGAAAACATTGATGTGCTGCGCGGGATACTGGGAACGGACTATACGGTGAAAGTCGCCAACAGCGGCCAGTTGGCGCTGAAAATCGTCGCGGCACAGCCGCCCGATTTGATCCTGCTCGATATCATGATGCCCGGCATGGACGGCTATGAAGTCTGCCGCCAGATCAAGGAAAACGAGGCGACCCGGCATATTCCGGTCATTTTTGTCACTGCCCTGGGAGAGATAAAGGATGAAACGCTGGGTTTCGAACTGGGCGCGGCGGACTACATCGTCAAGCCGGTCAGCCCTCCCATCGTGCGTGCGCGCATCCAGGCGCACCTGGACCTGGCCGACCAGAGGCGCCATCTGGAACATCTGGTGACGGCACGCACCGGAGAACTGGAACGCAGCAACCGGCAACTGGAGCAGACGCACCTTGTCATGCTCAAGCAACTGGGGCGTGCGGCCGACTATCGCGACAACGAAACGGGCATGCATATCGTGCGGGTGGGTAATTTCAGCAGGCTTCTGGGGCGGGCATCCGGTTTCCTGGAATCGCAGGCGGAACTGCTGATGTATGCTTCCATGATGCACGACATCGGCAAGATCGGCATCCCGGATCATATCCTGCTCAAGCCGGGCAAACTGACGGAGGAGGAATTTGAAATCATCAAGAAACACTCGGCAATCGGTGCGGAGATCATCGGCGAGCACGATGCCGAAGTGCTGAAGATGGCGAAACAGATCGCGCTGGGGCACCACGAAAAATGGAACGGCAAGGGCTATCCGCACGGCCTGTGCGGGGCGGATATTCCGGCTGTGGCGCGTATCGTGGCGATCGCCGACGTATTCGATGCGCTGACCTGCGTGCGCCCCTACAAGCGTGCGTGGCCGATAGAGGACGCATTTGCGCTGATCGAAAAAGAGGCTGGACAGCACTTCGATCCCGATCTGGTGCGGCTGTTCCTGGGCATGGAAACGGAAGTGCGGCGGATTGCGGTCGAATACAGCGATGCCGCAGATGTACCGCATGAGTACGACAGGGTGAATGCATGAGCCAGCGCTCCGGTGTGCGGCCAGCCATTCTGGTTGTGGACGATACGCCGGAGAATATCGACGTGCTGCGCGGGATACTGGGCGCGGATTACACGGTGAAGGTTGCCAACAGCGGCCAGGTGGCGCTGAAGATAGCGGCGGCGCAGCATCCCGATCTGATCCTGCTTGATGTCATGATGCCCGGGATGGATGGCCATGAAGTATGCAGGTATCTCAAGGCCGATCCGCTGACCCGCGACATCCCAATCATCTTCATCACCGCCAGGGCGGAAACCGAGGATGAGGTGCAGGGGCTGGCCCTGGGAGCGGCGGATTACCTCACCAAGCCGGTTGTTCCCGCCATCGTGAAGGCGCGGGTGCAAACCCAGCTCGCCCTGCGGCAGGCGCGGCTGGAACTGGAAGAAAAAAACCTCATCCTCAGCGACGAAAAGGAATTGCTTGAAGACATCGTTTCCAGGATGCGTTCGGCCAGCCCTTTCGACGGCCGCAAGGTACGGCATATCCAGTCATCGCTGGAAAGGACTACGGGCGATATCGTCCTGTCCGCCTACCGCCCGGACGGGGCCCAGCATGTGCTGGTCGGCGATTTCTCCGGCCATGGCCTGCCCGCCGCGTTCGGCGGCCCGCTGGTGTCGTATATTTTCTATCACCTGAGCGCCGAGGGCTGTGGCATGCGCCAGATACTCGAGGAAATGAACCGCATCCTGTGCCGCCAGCTTCCCACCCAGCTCTATATGGCGGCTGCCGCGCTGGAATTGCCGCCCGGCCGGGAGCAGGCGATGGTCTGGAATTGCGGCCTGCCGCCAGTGCTTTGCCTGGGTGTTGCGGGGGAGATGGAGCAGGTGGTTTCCGGCAACCTGCCGCTCGGCATCAGCGAAGCGGCAGACTCTTACGAATCCCATGTCCAGGCCGTGACCGGATCCGGCATGCATTTCTACCTGTATTCGGATGGCATCACCGAGGCTGCGTCGATCGAAGGGGAGTTGTACGGCCAGGCGCGGTTGGAGGCGCTGGTATCGCGCATCCACCGGGAGCGGCTAACGCTGGAGGTTATCTGGCGGGAACTGGATGACTACTGCGGCGGGCAGGGGCTGTCTGACGATGCGGTGATGGTCGAGGTCTCGCCCTGATTTTTACTCTCAAACATAATTAGCCACGGATGTACACGGATAAGCACGGATAAAAACCTTATGCTGCGACTGGCTGGCATTTCACACGAACAGTATTGGCATGATCGGTTTCCATCAGTGTAAATCCGTGTTTATCTGTGGCTCGTCTGCTTTTTCCCCGGCTATTTGAAATCGCACTTGAAATCCCGCCACCTTGCCCTCACCTCAGGCAGCACGGGGATGTCCCGGATTGCCAAGATCACAGGAGGATAGAATGGCGAACATTTTGCGTTACAGTCCGGCCGACGATGCGTTTGACGACTTGTTCCGCGGCTTCTTCATGCGTCCGGTGCGTTTCGAAGGTCAGCCGGATGTACAGATCAGGATGGACGTGAGCGAGGACGACAAGGCCTATACCGTTCATGCCGAGATTCCCGGCGTGAAGAAGGAGGACATCCATGTCACCATCGAAGGTAACCAGGTTGCCATCAGCGCGGAAATCAAAAACAAAAAGGAAATAAAGGAAGGCGAGAAAGTGCTGCGCAGCGAGCGCTACTACGGCAAGGTGTCGCGTGCCTTCACGCTGGGCCAGGATGTGGACGAGGCTGCCGCGCAGGCGAAATACGATAACGGCGTGCTGGAGTTGCGCCTGCCCAAGAAGGCGGCATCGGCGTCCAGAAAACTGACCATTCAGTAAGCGCAAACTTCGCGGAAAACAGGCGGCCTGATGCCGCCTGTTTTGTTTTCTGTTGTACAATCCGCAGCAAATTATTCGAGGAAAAAACATGTCGCTTACGCCCTCCGCCGCCGACAAGAAAGCACGCACGCTTTCCGAGGCGATGCCCTACATCCAGCGCTTCTTCGACAAGACCATCGTCGTCAAATACGGCGGCAACGCGATGACCGATCCGCAGCTGCAGGAGAGCTTCGCGCGCGACGTGGTGCTGCTCAAGCTGGTCGGCATGAATCCCGTGGTGGTGCATGGCGGCGGGCCGCAGATCAACGAATTGCTGCAGAAGGTGGGCAAGCAGGGCACCTTTGTGCAGGGCATGCGCGTGACCGACGAGGAGACCATGGATGTGGTCGAGATGGTGCTGGGCAAGGTCAACAAGGACATCGTCAACCTGATCAACAAGCACGGCGGCAAGGCGGTCGGGCTGACCGGGCAGGACGGCGCTTTCATCCGTGCCGAGAAAATGATGCTGGAGAGCAATGAGGAGCCTGGCAAGATGCTGGACATCGGGCTGGTCGGCGAGATCACCAGGATCGACCCCGCCATCATCACCTTCCTCGATTCCGGCGATTTCATCCCGGTGATCGCGCCGATCGGCGTCGCGCCCGATGGCGAGACGCTGAACATCAACGCCGACCTGGTGGCAGGCAAGCTGGCCGAAGTTCTCAAGGCGGAAAAACTTGTATTGCTGACCAACACGCCGGGCGTGCTGGACAAGGACGGCAACCTGCTGACCGGGCTGACCCCGAAACAAATCGACGAACTGGTTGCGGACGGTACCTTGTCCGGCGGCATGCTGCCCAAGATAGGGTCGGCGCTGGATGCCGCACGCAGCGGCGTGAAGTCGGTGCACATCATCGACGGGCGCGTGGAGCACGCGCTGCTGCTGGAAATCCTGACCGACGAGGGTGTCGGTACGCTGATCAAGAGCAAATGACAGAGCATGTTGATCGAAGAGAGAAAAATTCATAATTTCTAAGCCAGACTAGGCGCGCGATAAAAATCGCAGCGCAGCATATGCGGTATATGTAAGCAAGATTTTTTGAGCGCAACAACGTATGGCGACGAAATTATGGATTTTTGATCTGGACAACACGCTGCATAACGCGACGCCGCACATCTTTCCGCATATCAACCGCAGCATGACGGCCTATCTGCAGCAGCACCTGCAACTGGACGAGGCGGCGGCGAATGAGCTGCGCATGCATTACTGGCGGCGCTACGGGGCGACGCTCACCGGCCTGATGCGCCACCACGGCACGAAGCCGGAGCATTTCCTGTGGCATACCCACCAGTTTCCGGAGCTGGAACGGATGGTGCTGCGCGAGCCGCGCCTGCGCCACGTGCTGAAGGCGCTGCCGGGCAGGAAGGTGGTGTTTTCCAACGCGCCGCAGCGCTATGCGCAGGCGGTGCTGAAGCTGCTGCGCGTGGCGGACCTGTTCGACGATGTGATGGCGGTGGAGCAGACGCGCTTCCGCCCCAAGCCGGACAGCTCCGGCTTCCTGCGCCTGCTGCGGCGGCAGCGCGTCGCGGCGGCGCAATGCATCATGGTCGAGGACAGCGTGGAAAACCTGTACGCGGCCAAGCGGCTGGGGATGCGCACGGTGTGGGTGACGGCCGGCAACAAGGACGCGCCGTGCGTGGACGTGAAGATACGCGATGTGATGCAGTTGCCGCGCGCGCTGCATCGTTTGAACTGAAGAGGTGAACATGGCAAGCAAACCAGGCGAAAGAAAACTGCAAATCCTGCAAACCGTGGCGCAGATGCTCGAGCAGCCCAAGGGCGAGAAGATCACCACGGCCGCGCTGGCGGCCAGGCTGGAGCTTTCCGAGGCGGCGCTGTACCGGCACTTCGCGAGCAAGGCGCAGATGTTCGAAGGCTTGATCGACTTCATCGAGCAGACGGTGTTCGGCCTGATCAACAAGATCACCCAGGAAGAGAAAAGCGGCCGGCAGCAGGCCGAGGCGATCGTGGCGATGCTGCTCGGCTTCGCGCAGAAGAACCGCGGCATGACGCGCGTGCTGACCGGCGACGCGCTGGTGAACGAGGACGAGCGCCTGCAGCAGCGCATCAACCAGTTGCTGGACCGCATCGAGGCGACGCTCAAGCAGTCCTTGCGCATGGCCGCGACCCAAGGCGAGATGGGCGAGTCGGCAGATGTGGGCGCCTACGCCAACCTGCTGGTGTGCTACGTGATCGGCCGCTGGCAGCAGTTCGCCAAGAGCGGTTTCGCGCGCGACCCGGCGGCGCAGTGGCCGGCGCAATCGGCGATCCTGCTGGGCAAATAATCACAGGGAATAAAAAATGATCCTGATCCTCAGCTCCAACACCGGCGAGCAGTCGCCGGAATACCGGCAGTTGCTCGCGCACCTCGCGACGCTGCAAGGCATCCAGACGCGCGTGCATGTCGAGCGCGGCAGCGAGCAGACGCTCACGGAAATCTACCTGATCGGCAACACCAAGTTGCTGGACATTGAGGACATGCAGAGCCTGCCGTGCGTCGAGCGCGTGGTGCGGGTTTCCGAGGAATACCGCATCCTCGGGCGGCACAAGGACGACCAGCGCCCCACCCATTTCGAATACAACGGCGTGCGCTTCGGCCAGGACACGCTGCACGTGTTTGCGGGGCTGTGCGCGGTGGACAACCGCGAACATGTCGAACTGATGATGAAGGCGGTGCACGACAACGGCCAGGTCTGCACGCGCATGGGGGCGTACAAGCCGCGCACCAGCCCCTATGCCTTCCAGGGGCACGGGAAAAATTGCCTGCCCTACGTGTTCGAGCTGGCGGGCAAGTACGGTATCAGGGTGATCGCGATGGAGATCACCCACGAGTCGCACCTCGATGAAATCCGCGAGGCGTTGCGCCAGACCGGCAACCCGACCGGCGTGATGCTGCAGATCGGCACGCGCAACACGCAGAATTTCGAGCTGCTGAAAATCGTCGGACGGCAGACCGAGATGCCGGTGCTGCTCAAGCGCGGTTTCGGCATCACGCTGGACGAATCGCTGAATGCGGCGGAATACCTGGCCTCCGAAGGGAACCGCAACGTGGTGTTCGGCCTGCGCGGCATGAAGACCAACATGGGCGACCCGCACCGTAACCTGGTGGATTTCGCGCATGTGCCGGTGGTGAAAAGGCTCACGCGCATGCCGGTGTGCGTCGATCCGTCGCACTCGGTCGGCTCGCGGCAGGCCTCGCCGGACGGCATCCTCGATACGCTGCATGTCACGGCGCAGGGCGTGCTGGCGGGTGCGAACATGGTGCTGGTGGATTTTCATCCCGCGCCGCCCAAGGCGCTGGTGGACGGCCCGCAGGCCTTGTTGCTCAAGGAACTGCCGTATTTCCTGGAGGACGTGCAGATCGCGCGCGAGGCCTATCTCAAGCGCGTCGCGCTGCGGCAGCGTTATCAGGACGTATAACTTTCGCGCATCGAATACCGACCGGAGCAGCCATGAAAAAGATCCTCGCCATTGTCGCCGTGCTGGTGGTTGCCGCCATTGCGGCCTACTTCGTGCTGCAAAACCCGCTCGGCAGGCTGGTCAAGATGGCCATCGAGGAATTCGGGCCGGAGATGACGCAGGCTGCCGTGAAGGTCAGCAAGGTCGAGATTTCGGCGGCCGACGGACGCGGCGCGTTATCCGGGTTTTTTCTCGGCAACCCCAGGGGGTTCAAGTCCGATTATGCGTTGAAGGCGGGCACCGTCGAGATCGATCTCGAACCGGCCAGCCTTGCCAGGGACGTGATCGTGATCCACAAGATATTGATCGATGCTCCGCAGATCGGCTACGAGAAGGCCGGCGACATCACCAATTTCGACGCGATCCAGCGCAATGTCGAGGCATATCTCGGCGCGAAGGACGGCAAGGGCGAGAAGACCAAACAGGAGAGCGGCAAGAAGATGATCATCGGCTCCTTCGTCATCCGCAACGCCAAGGTCAATTACAACGATATGCTGGAGCTCAAACTGCCGGATATCGAACTGCGCAACGTCGGCAAGAAGACCGGCGGCGCCACTTCCGCACAGGTGACCAAGGCCATCATCGCGGAGCTGAACACCCAACTGGCCATTGCGCTCGCCAAGACGGCGGTGATCGGCAGCGTGGGCGGCGTAGTGGTCGGCGCGGGGGCGGCGATCAAGGGGCTGTTCGATAAATAAGAAGTTCAGTCCACAGATTACAAAGATTACGCGAGATTAAACCAAGGGCTATCGCGGAGCGATCCGGGTAGTCATTCAGACAGTATGGGTTGTCTGCGACGACTTAAAATCTGTGCGAATCTGTGTAATCTGTGGATAAGTGTTTTTCCGGTTTAACCTGCCGTCAAACCAATCCCATCATCACCAGCGCGATGAACGCCGCAAACAGCGCGAAGTGGCTGATGCCCTCGATGGCGTTGGTTTCGCCGTCGTGCAGGTTGTTCATCACCGCGAGGAAGGTCAGCAGCAGCATGCCGGCCTGGATCGGCGTGAGCGCCATCTCGATGCGCTCGCCGCTGAACAGCGCGATGGTCTCGATCACCGGCAGCGTGAGCAGCACGGTGGCGAGCGAAGCGCCCAGCGCGATGTTGACGGTGGTCTGCATGCGGTTGTTCTGCGCCGCCCTGAGCGCGGTAAGGATTTCGGGGCTCGCGGAGATCAGCGCCACCAGCACCGCCGGGATTGCCTTCGGCAGGCTGCTGCCCGACAGCCCGGCATCCAGCAGCACCGACAGTACTTCCGAGAGCACGCCGACCAGCATGATCGCGCCGAGCATCACCGCGACATGCAGTGCATTCGGGCTATGCGCGAGGTCGTGGGCTTCCTCTTCCGTGCCGGCGCTGTATTCGAAAAAGTTGCGGTGCTCCACCGTCTGCAGGCGCAGGAAAGCCAGGTACATGATCGCCATGATGCCGATGGAGAAGACCGAGTAAATCCGCCATTGATGCTCCGGCACGAAGTCCGGGATGAACATGCCGACGCCGATGGCGACCAGCAGCATTGCGATGAAGGAATTGGCCGAGGATATGTTGTATTTGGTGCTGCCGTGCTTCAGGCCGCCGACGATGGCGGCGAGGCCGAGGATGCCGTTGATGTCGAACATCACGGCGGCGAACACCGTGTCGCGCGCCAGCGTCGGGTTGGGCGCGCCCTGCAGCAGCACGATCAGGATCACCACCTCGACCGACACGGCGGCGAGGGTGAGGATCAGCGTGCCGTACGGCTCGCCGAGGCGCATCGCCAGCACCTCGGCGTGGTGGGCGATGCGGAATGCGACGCCGATGATCGCGGCGAGGATCACCAGCAGCAGGCTCCACAGCATGGCTCCGCCATGTTCCACGGCGGCGTGTTCGAGCGAGATGCCCAGCAGCAGCACGATCAGGGCAATGGCGATCGGTAATTCGGGTTTAAGATACTTCATGGCGTTTCTGTTCAATAAACAAGTTGCGAACCCTAGCCGGTCGATGATGGTGCGTCAACCCGCGCAGTAAAATACGGAACTTGTTGACTGGTAAGGTTTTTGTTACTACCATGCCCGCTCGGTAAGCTTTATGACTGTTAACTTCATCATCAGGGAGGTTGCATCATGGCAGAACGAAAAACAAAACCGGTCGAAAAAGCGACTGTCAGCAGGGCGGCCGGCGCGGCTGCCGGTCAATCGAGACCCCTCAAGGCAGCGTCAGTGATGGCGCCCCAGAAGGCGGCAGCGAAAAAAACAGCGTCTGCGGCCGCGAAACCGAAAACCACCGGGACCCCGGCAGTGAGAAAAGCCGCAGCGCCAACTGCCGCAAGGAAAGCCCCGGCGCAAAAGGCCGTGGCGACCAGTGCCAGGCCGGTTGTGAAAAAAGCCATAGCATCACCCACTGCCGAAGAGCGCTACCGCATGGTGCAGACTGCCGCTTACTTTATTGCGGAGCGCAACGGCTTTAGCGGTTGCCCGACCGAGTATTGGGCGGCTGCCGAGCTTGAGATTGCGGGCAGGCTGGGCCGATAGATCCGGTCATCGGAAACTGCCCGCTTCAGTCGTGCAGTTTCCGCAGCAGTGCAATCCCCAGACAGGCAGCGGTTACTGCTTATCCAGGCAGGCGAAGTAAATTGCCGCATCCGGCTGGGTGCGGTTGCGCTGCGCCTGCCAGATCATTTCCCCGAGGCATTCCATCATGCGATGCTGCGCATCGTGCTCCGACTCGAACTTGTGCGTCAGCCGCATGAACTGCGCGCGGATTCCCGCGGGCTGGTCGATGGAAATCTGCTCCTCGATGGTGAGGTGCATCATGAGGTGCAGGAAGGGGTTGGCCGCGCCGTGTTCCGGCAGGTAGTCCTTCTCCTGGTGGTTTTCCGGGTCTTCCAGCACGGCGTGATATTCGGGATGTTTGGCGATGAGCTGCGCAGCGAGGTCTTCCAGCGGCATGAGCAATTCGCCGGCCCGGCGCTTGCGCCAGGATTCGAACAAAAAATTGCGCGCTTCATCGCGCGACGGGTTGAACAGCATCGGAATACTCCTGAAATGGGAATTTCACCACGAAGACACGAAGGCCACGAAGATTTTATGTGTCTGCAAGACTGGTGATGCGTACCTGCAAGGCGCTGAATAAACCCGAAGCAATTTTCTGTTTTTCTTCATGCTCTTCGTGTCTTCGTGGTGAGATGTTTTTTACGATTCAGAATACCTTATCTTCGTATTCACACAGATCGTTGATGATACATGCGCCGCACTTCGGTTTGCGCGCCTGGCAGATGTAACGCCCGTGCAGGATCAGCCAATGGTGCGCATTGTGCTTGAATTCGTCCGGCACGGCATCGAGCAGTTTGTTTTCCACCTCGAGCACGGTCTTGCCGGGCGCGATGCCGGTGCGGTTGGCGACGCGGAACACATGCGTGTCCACCGCGATGGTAGGTTGCCCGAAGGCGGTGTTGAGAATCACGCTGGCGGTCTTGTGCCCTACGCCGGGCAAGGCTTCCAGCGCCTCGCGGGTCTGCGGCACGGTACCGCCATGTTGTTCCACCAGCAGGCGGCAGGTCTGCATCAGGTGCCTGGCCTTGGTCTGGTACAGCCCGATGCGCTGGATATATTCGCGCAGTTTTTCCTCGCCGAGCTTGAGCAGCGCCTCGGGCGTGTTGGCGACTGGGAACAGTTGCCGCGTGGCGGCGTTGACGCTGATATCGGTGGCCTGCGCCGAGAGCAGCACCGCGACCAATAGCTCGAAGGGCGTGCGGTATTCAAGTTCAGTCGCCGGATGCGGGTTCGCTGCTTGCAGGCGCAAAAAAATTTGCGCACATCGGCTTTGCAATTGAGCGACCGCGTGTCGTTTGCCCGCGTTCATCGGTGGCTCGCCGGGCTGCAACCGCCTTCAATTGGCGTGACGGTGGCATTCGCGCCGTGTGCCTTGCGTTCGGCGCGCAGGTTCAGCCAGTTCTTCAGCGCAATCAGCAGGCCGAGCGCGATGAAGGCGCCGGGTGGCAGGATGGCGAGCAGGAAGCCGTGGTAGTCCGGCACCACGGTGATCACCCAGGATTTCGCCGCCTCGCCGAACACCAGGTCGATGCCGGACAGCAGCGTGCCGTGCCCGAAGATTTCGCGGATGCCGCCCAGCGTGACCAGCACCGCCGTCAGCCCGAGGCCCATCGCGATGCCGTCCAGCGCGGAGGCGAACACGCCGTTCCTGGAGGCGAACGCTTCGGCGCGCGCCAGCACGATGCAGTTGGTGACGATCAGCGGAATGAAGATGCCCAGCACCACATACAGGGAATACACATAGGCGTTCATCAGGAACTGCACGATGGTCACCAGGACGGCGATCAGCAGGATGTACACCGGGATGCGCGTCTCGTTGGGGATGAATTCGCGGATTGCGGCCACGCCGCTGCCCGACAGGGCCATTACCAGCGTGGTGGCCAGGCCCAGGCTGAGCGCATTCACCACCGAGTTGCTGATCGCCAGCAGCGGGCACAGCCCGAGCAGCTGCGCGACGCCGGGGTTCTGTTTCCACAGGCCGTTGTGGAAGATGTCTTTCATTTCCTGATAGGTCATTTCATGGCCTCCTTGCCGGATGCGGGGAGAGTTTGTGCGAACAGTTCATCGCGATGCTGCGCGTAATACTGCAGGGCCTTGTGCACCGCCTTCACGATCGCGCGCGGCGTGATGGTGGCGCCGGCCCGGTAGTCGAACGAGCCGCCGTCCTTTTTGACCTTCCATTCGCTGTCCTTGCGGTTATCCAGCGAGGCGCCGTTGAAGCCGGTGATCCAGTTGCTCTTCGCGATCTCGATATAGTCGCCCAGCCCGGGCGTCTCCCTGTGCGACACCACGCGTACGCCGCCGACCCTGCCGTCGCTGTGGATGGCGATGATCAGGTTGATCCTGCCGCTGTAGCCGTCCGGCGCGACGGCCTGCAGCACCGCGATGGACGGCTGGCCGTTCAGTCGGCCGCGATAGACGATGCCCGCCCCCGTGCCGCCCAGCAGCTTGTCCGCCGCCAGTTGCGCGGTGTCTTTCATGATGTCGTTGTCGTAAGCCGCGGGTGGCGCGATCTGCGCGATCAGCTTCAGCTTCTCGTTCTCTTCGCTGCGCGCAATGGCCTCGTGCGTCAGGTCGTAGGTCAGTGCCAGCATGGCCGTGCCGATTACCGCGAAGAACAGCAGGTTCAGCGCGGTGTGCAGGGAGGCCTTGGCCATGTTCCTCATGGTCGCTTCTCCTTCTTGCCGAACACGGCGGGCTGGGTGTACAGCGTGATCAGCGGCACGCAGATGTTCATCAGCAGGGTGGCGAACGCCATGCCGTCCGGGAAGCTGCCGAAGGTGCGGATCAGATAGGTCAGCAGCCCCGCGCCCGCGGCGAAGATCAGTTTGCCCCTCGTCGTGGTCGGCGAGGTGATGGGGTCGGTGAGGATAAAGAACGCGCCCAGCATCGCCGCGCCGGAGAACCAGTGGAACAGCGGCGCGGCGTAGTGCGCCGGATCGGCCAGGTAAAAGATGCCGGCGACGCCGAACAGCGTGCCGAGGAAGGCGGCCGGGACATGCCAGGTGATGATGCGCGCGGCCAGCAGGTAGAGGCCGCCGAGCAGGAACCCAAGCGCCACCATTTCGCTGCCTTGCCCGCCCAGGCGGCCATAGATGGGCATGCCAAGGATCTGCGCGACCGGCTCGTCGAGGAGCAACCGGGTCTTCAGCGTGTCCAGCGGCGTGGCCATGGTGACGGCGTCGAGCGTTACGTTGGGCGGCAGCGCGTCGGCAAACATGTACTTCATCTGGCCGAGGAAGTCGAGTTCGGTTGCTCCTAGGCCGTGCGGCGCGATCCAGTGCGTCATCTGCGCCGGGAACGAGATGATCAGCACCGCATAGCCGACCATCGCCGGGTTGAACGGGTTGTTGCCCAGCCCGCCATACAGGTGCTTGGCGATGGCGATGGCGAACGCCGTGCCGACCACCACCAGCCACCACGGCGCGAGCGGCGGGATGGACAGGGCAAGCAGCCAGCCGGTGAGCAACGCGCTGTTGTCCTTGAGGAACGGTGCGACCGGGCGGTTGCGCAGCCTGAGCATCAGCGCCTCGGTGCCGAGCGCGGTGAGGCTGGCCAGCGCGATCGAGACCAGGATCGCCAGGCCGAAATGCCAGACGTACAGCGCGATGCCCGGAACGAGCGCGAGCAGCACCCTGAGCATGATGGCCGAAACGGTGTCCGGCTTGCTGATGAAAGGGGAAAAGAACGCGCTCATTTATTCCTCCTTATGCCCGGCGGAGGGCGGCGTCACGCGGGCCCTGGCGCGGCGCGCCTCGATCTCATTGATTTCCGCCTGCTGCTGCGCGGTGAGGTGGTCGGTGTTCTTCGGCTGGCTCGCGGCGGCCTGCTCCCTGGCGCGGGCGATGGCCGCCTGGATTTTCTGCTGCATGGCATCCGCCGGGCTTGCCGATGGTTCAGCCGGTTGTACCTGCTTCGCCGCCTGTTCCCGCGCGGCCAGCCTCTCGGCCTTTTCCTGCTTCTCGCGCTCGAAACGGTATTCGCGGAACTCGTGGCGTTCGCGCGCGTGGTCGGCGGCCTGCTTGTCCTGTTCGCGCGCGCGGATTTCGCTCTTGGCGAACTGGAAATACTGCACCAGCGGGATGTGGCTGGGGCAGACGTAGCTGCAGGCGCCGCATTCGATGCAATCGAACAGGCTGAACTGCTGCGCCTTGCCGAACTCCCTCGACTGGGCAAACCAGAACAGGTCCATCGGCTGCAGGTCGGCGGGGCAGGCCTGCGCACAGCGCGTGCAGCGGATGCAGGGCAGGGCGGGCGGTGCGGGCGGGAACAGCTTGTCCGATGCGGCGATGATGCAGTTGCTCGCCTTGACCAGCGGCACGCCCATTGAAGTCAGCGGGAGGCCCATCATCGGCCCGCCCATGATGTAGCGGTCGGTATCCGGCAGGGCCTCGCCGAGCGCGACCAGTTCCCGCACCGGCGTACCGAGCAGCACCTCGTAGTTCCGCGCATGGCGCACGTTGCCGGTAATCGTGACGATGCGTGACAGCACAGGTTCGCCGTGCGCGATGGCGCGGTATGCGCTGTAAACGGTGGCGACGTTGAAGCATTGCACGCCGATGTCGGTGGGCAGCTTGCCAGACGGCACCTCCAGCCCGGTGAGCACGCGGATCAGCTGCTTCGCGCCGCCGCCCGGATAGATCGTCGGCACGGAGACCACCTCGAACGGCAGGCCGCTCACGGCCACTGCCTGCCGCATCGCGGCGATCGCCTGCGGCTTGTTGTCCTCGATGCCGATCAGCACATCCCCGGCTTCCAGCATGTAGCGCAGCATCTCCGCGCCCTGCACGATTTCCGCGGCGCGCTCGCGCATCAGCATGTCGTCGCAGGTGATGTAGGGTTCGCACTCCGCGCCGTTCAGGATCAGCGTGCCGATGTCTTTGTTCGGATGCCCCCGGAGCGGGCGCAGCTTGAGATCGCTGGGGAACACCGCGCCGCCCAGCCCCACCACGCCGCACATGCGCAGATACTGGCGCAGCCCGGCAGCGTCGCGGTTGCGGTAATCGATGGTCTCATGCGCTATCCACTCCTCCTTGCCGTCCGGGATCAGCGTGGCGCACAGATCCGGCAGGCCGGAAGGGTGGGCGATGGGCTGCATGTCGATCGCGGCGATGGTACCCGAGGTGGAGGCATGCACCGCGCTCGAAACGAAACCCTCCGGCATGCCGATCAGCTGGCCTTTCAGCACGCGGTCGCCGACGCGCACCACCGGCCTCGCGGCCTCGCCGGCATGCTGGCGGAACGGGATGACGAGTTTTTCCGGCAGCGGCGCGCGCGCGATGCCGCGTTGCGTGGATTGCTCCTTGTTTTCGGGCGGGTGGATGCCGCCGTTGAATTTGAAGAGCGTCCTCATTTCGAGGGCACCAGGGTAAAGACCGGATATTGCCGCTTCCACGTGGCGACATTTTCCCTGAGCGGCACCATGCTGATGCAGTCCACCGGGCAGGGCTCGACGCACAGCTCGCAGCCGGTGCACTCGGAGGCGATGATGGTGTGCATCTGTTTCGCCGCGCCGGCGATGGCGTCCACCGGGCAGGCCTGGAAGCACAGGGTGCAGCCGATGCAGAGATTCTCGTCGATGAAGGCGACCGCCTTCGGCTTGAGCACGGTACCGCCGCCGAACGGCTTGAACTCCACGCCGAGCAGGTCGGCAAGCTTGCGGATGCCGTCCTCGCCGCCGGGCGGGCAGCGGTTGATGTCGGCCTCCCCCGAGGCGATCGCCTCGGCATAAGGCTTGCAGCCGGGATAGCCGCACTGCCCGCACTGCGTCTGCGGCAGGATCGCGTCGATCTTGTCCACCAGCGGATTGCCCTCGACGCGGAACTTGACTGCGGAGTAACCCAGCACCGCGCCGAGCACGATTGCGATAGCCGCCATGACCAGCAGCGCGCTCAGCATGTTGAGATTTTCCGTTCGGCCTGAGCTTGTCGAAGGCCATGAAGCCATTCATGTTTCGACAGGCTCAACACGAACGGCTTCATGGAATGTAGGTCGGGTTTCAACCCGACATGTCGGGCTAAAGCCCGACCTACATCCAATGGATAATCTGGGTTAACCATTACTTGATGAACCCCGAGAAGCCCATGAACGACAGGCTCATCAGCCCCGCCGTGACCATCGCGATCGCCGAGCCCTTGAAGATGCCCGGCACGTCCGCGCCTTCCATGCGCTCGCGCATCCCGGCGAACAGCACCATCACCAGCGTAAAGCCCAGCGCGCCGCCCATGCCGAAAAACACCGATTCCATGAAATTGTGTTTTGCCTGCACGTTGAGCAGCGGAATGCCGAGCACCGCGCAGTTGGTGGTGATGAGCGGCAGGTAGATGCCCAGCACCTGGTGCAGCACCGGACTGGTCTTCTGGATCACCATTTCGGTGAACTGCACGATGCCGGCGATCACCACGATGAACGACAGCGTGGTCAGGTAGGAAAGCTCCGGCCCGAGCAGGTATTCGTTGATGAGATAACTGGCGCCCGAGGCCACGGTCAGCACGAAGGTGGTGGCCAGCCCCATGCCGAGCGAAGTCTCCAGCTTCTTCGAGACCCCCATGAACGGGCAGAGGCCGAGAATCTTGACCATCACGATGTTGTTCACGAACACCGCGCCAACCAGGATGAGCAGATATTCGGTCATTGATGCGCCTTTGAAGTCAGGCTTGGATTATCCCCCGATTCATATACCCCTTCAACCGCACCGGCAGTAGATGAATGCGCTGAAATTTGATTGGCTGACATTGATTGAGAGGCGGGCTTGTGCCATAAGCGGAAGATCATGCCGATTGTGGCGACGGTCTCCTCCTCGGCC
>CAYNYH010000014.1:0-27215 GCA_964401425.1 uncultured Gallionella sp.
TCTTTCCTTCTGAGCTACACCGCGAAACTTCATTGCTCTATCTGCTTCAGATTCCGTAATCCACCGCGTTTAGATACTTGTTTTTTTCTATCCTCGGCCTCTCGAAATTCTGGTTCAAGTTTCTTCAATTTCGCAACGAGGCCTGATAAGTCATAATGATTGCTGAGCCTTCCTTTATGCGATGCAAACCGATCAATTCTTTGAACAAATCCTGCCGTTTCAAGTTCGGCAATGTATCGCTGAACTTGGCGAGGGCTTAACTGCAAACGTTCGCCTAGTGTTGTTTTGCTCGGATATGGATGACGCTCTTGATCCCACCAGTAATCCGCTAACTGCAGAAGCACAGCTAGTTGAGTGGCATTCAAACCCAGTCTGGCTTGGGCACGAAATATTAGCGAAGGTATGATGCTAAAACCAAGATCACATACCGCTTTTCCCCATTTCTTTTCAGATGACCTACTGGACATCTTTCTCGGCAAGGGCACAACATTTGAAACTTTAACTTTCGTATTCTCTGCCATGGATTTCTCCTGTACTGATTAGATAAGATGTGCGTAGATTACGTGTGAAAGCCACGAGAATCAAGGATTGCCCCAAGTCATTGCTGACGCGAGGATAGGTAGAAAATGACTAGTTGTTCAGGTCAGGGATGTCCTACAAAGCATACCCACGTTACCCAAGCACCCCGTAACGTGGACTAACAGCATAATTGCGGGATCGGTCGCGGATGTCTAGAGGTGATTCACTTCCCCTGAGCGCCGCCGAGTAGCGGAGGCTGGTCAGGGGATTTCGGCGAGGACTGTCTGAGCGCGTAGCGCGAGTTCCGCAGCCGCCTGACCAGTCGAGCAACGCAGGGCACCCCGCAGGGGCGGCAAACCGGGGGCGCCTTCTTTGGGTTACCTTTCTTGGCAAGACAAGAAAGGTAACTAGCTGCCGGGCTACCCCCGGCGGTTTTGCTTTTGATTACGGCCATTCATGCTTCGACAAGCTCAGCACGAACGGCCTCGGCATGGCATGTGCGAACATCCGGCGGGTTACGCCTGCGGCTAACCCGCCCTACGCCAAATCAAACAGCAACACCTCCGCATCACTCCCCGCCGCAAGACTGACACGCTCCTCGTCGACATACATAAGCGCATCCCCCGCATTCAGTTCATGCCCGTTGGCCTGCAGGCTGCCGCGCGCGACATGCAGGTAGGCACGGCGTCCGGCGGCAATCGGATAGTCCAGCGTCTCCGCGCCGTCCAGCAGCGCCGCCGACAGCCGCGCATCCTGGTGGATGCGCAGCGAGCCGTCCGCCGCATCGGGCGAGGCCAGCAGGCACCAGCGACCGCGCTTCGCCTCTTCCGGGAAGGTTTTCTGCCAGTAGCCCGGTGTCAGCCCCTGTTCGTCCGGCAGGATCCAGATCTGCAGCAGGTGCACCGGCTCGCTGTCCGAGGGATTGAATTCGCTGTGTTGCACGCCGCTGCCCGCGCGCATCAGCTGGATTTCGCCGGCGTGGATGTCCTCGCCGTTGCCCATACTGTCGCGGTGGCGCAGGCGGCCGGACAGGATGCAGGTGATGATCTCCATGTCGCGGTGGCCGTGGGTGTCGAAGCCCGCGCCGGGCTGCACGATATCCTCGTTGATGACGCGCAGCGCGCCGAAGCGCACATGTGCGGGGTCCTGGTAGTCGGCGAAGGAGAAGCTGTGCCAGCTTTCCAGCCAGCCGCGATGCGCGTGGCCGCGCGAATCTGCCCTGCGTAAGGTGATCATGGCGAGCCTCCATTCAAGTTGAAGACCAGTCTGTTTTCGGGGAAAGACGTTGTCCGTAGCTTACACAGGTCGGCTGCGATTGGACAATGGGTAATGGAGCTTATTTGATGGCTTGAGATCAGCCCGCCAACAAGGCTTCCACCGCCGCAATGTCCGCATGGGTCTCGGGGTGGCGGCTGCCGCTGTGGCGGGCGTTCTCGGGCAGCACGACGAGGTGGGTCTGCACGCCGGATTCGCCGGTCAGGGTGTAGCTCGGCACGGTCTCCTCGTGGCCGCCTACCTGCGCCTTCCATTCGCCGTCCTCGAAGTCGATGTTGTGCTTGAGCAGGAACAGCAGCACGGCTTTCGCGTCGTCGGAGAACAGCATCAGGTTGATGTCGGAGTGCGCGCCCGCGGTGCCGCTCAGCACCGAGCCGGTGAGGTAGGGGTGGAATTCCTCGAGCAGGCGCATGATGGAGAGGGCTTCCTCGCGCAGCAGGCGCAGGATGTCCGGGTGGCTGTCGTGCTGGTACAGCGCGCGGTAGCTGTGCAGCGCCTCGTCCACTTCCTGATTGCTGGGGAGGTGCTGGGTATCCGATGCGCCGAGCTGCCGCGCGGCCTTGCGCTTGGCGAAGGCGTGGTCGGTGATGCCGCCCTCGGCCATCAACTTGGCGGCCAGGTGCGCGAGCTGCTCGCGCATCAGGTCGCGTTTGCCGTTATGGTTTCTGGATGGGTGTTCCTTGGCCATGGTCGTCGGGCTATGTCGTAATCAGAGCAGCTGGTCCTTGATGGTATCCGCCGGACGGATCCCTTCGCTTGGCGCGGGAGGAGGCATGGCCTGCTCGGGCGGAATATTCTCCTGGTAGAAATACTCGAACAGCGAGCCGTTCGGGTCGCGATACCCTGCGTCGTTGATGCGCACGACGGTCATGTTGTCCGGCATGGCGTATTCGGCCTGCGGCACGTCCTTGAGCGCCTTTTCCATGTAGCCCATCCAGATCGGCAGAGCCGCGCCGCCGCCGGTTTCCTTGTCGCCCAGGCTGCGCGGCTGGTCGAAGCCCATCCAGGCGATGCCGACCAGGGTGGGCTGGAAGCCGCAGAACCAGGCGTCCATCGAGTCGCTGGTGGTGCCGGTTTTCCCGGCGAGGTCCTGGCGGCCGAGCTGCATGGCGCGGATGGCGGTGCCGTGCTTTACCACGTCCTGCATCATGCTGATCATGGTGAACGCGTTGCGCACGTCGATGACCTGTTCCGCGTCCGTCCCCGCCATGACCGGCTTGGCTTTGCTCAGCACCTTGCCTTGGGCGTCTTCGACGCGCTCGATGAAGTAGGGGGTGACGCGGAAGCCGCCGTTGGCGAAGGTCGAATAGCCGGTCAGCATCTGCATGGGGGTGACGGAGCCGGCGCCCAGCGCCATGGTCAGGTAGGGCGGGTGCTTGTCGGCGTCGAAGCCGAACTTGGTGAGGTAGTCCTGGGCGTATTGCGGCGTGATGGACTGCAGGATACGGATGGAGACCAGGTTCTTCGACTTGGTCAGCGCCCTGCGCATGCGCATCGGGCCGGCATATTCATTGTCGAAGTTCTTCGGCTGCCAGGGCTCGCTGCCGGTCTGTTCGGCGTCGAACATCAGGGGCGCGTCGTTGATCACCGTGGCGGGCGTGAAGCCTTTTTCCAGCGCGGCGGAATAGATGAAGGGCTTCAGGCTCGATCCCGGCTGCCGCCAGGCCTGCGTGATGCGGTTGAACTGGTTGCGGCCGAAATTGAAGCCGCCGACCAGCGCACGGATGGCGCCATCGCGCGGGTCGGCGGAAACAAAGGCGGCTTCCACCTGCGGAAGCTGGCTTATCTGCCAGACTCCCTTCTCGTCCTTCTGCAGGCGGATGACCGAGCCGGGGATGATGCGCTGGTTCAGGGCGACCTTGCCGCTCAGCGCGCGCTGGGCAAATTGCAGGGCTTCGCCGCTGACCTCGGCGACTTCTCCGCCCTTGCAATAGGCGCGGACCAGCTTGGGCGAGGCTTCCAGCACCACGGCGGGAATCAGGTCGTCGTTGTCGGCGACCTCCTGTAAGGCCTCTTCCAGATATTCTTCGCCGCTGCCTTTTTTCGGGTCGACGAAGCCTTCCGGACCGCGGTAGCCGTGGCGGCGGTCGTATTCCAGCACGCCAGCGCGGACGGCTTGGTAGGCGGCGAGCTGCTCCTGCTGGCGGATGGTGGTGTACACCCTGAAGCCCAGCGCGTAGGTATCTTCCTGGTATTTTTCGTAGACGGTCTGGCGGACCATTTCCGCGATGTAGTCCGACTTGGTGCCGAATTCCTGATTGCCGTGCTTGGCCACGATGGGTTGCTGCTGCGCGAGGCGGAGCTGCTCGTCGTCGATGAAGCGCAGCTCGTGCATGCGGCGCAGCACGTAAGCCTGGCGCAGCTTGGCGCGCTTCGGATTGACCACCGGATTGTACGAGGAGGGCGCCTTGGGCAGGCCGGCGAGCATGGCCGCCTCGGCCAGGGTCACCTGGCCGAGCGGTTTGCCGAAATAGACCTGGGAGGCCGCCGCAAAGCCGTAGGCGCGCTGGCCGAGGTAAATCTGGTTGAAGTAGAGCTGCAGGATTTCATCCTTGCTCAGGTTGTGCTCGATCTTGAAGGCGAGCAGCACTTCATTGAACTTGCGCGTCAGGGTCTTTTCCTTGGAAAGGAAGAAATTGCGCGCCACCTGCATGGTGATGGTGCTTGCCCCCTGTTTGGCGCCGCCGGCGGTGAAGTTGGAGATTGCTGCGCGCAGCACGCCCATGTAATCTACGCCGCCATGTTCGTAGAACCGGTCGTCCTCGGCGGCCAGGATGGCCTTTTTCATCACGTCGGGGACTTCGGAAATTTTGACCAGGGCGCGCCGTTCCTCGCCAAATTCCCCGAGCAGCGCGCCTTCGGCGCTGTAAACGCGCAGCGGGATCTTGGGGCGGTAATCGGTGAGCGCCTCCAGCGAAGGCAGCGTCGGATATGCCAGCATGACCGCCAGGCCAAGCAATATCGCCGGGAGCGAAAGCAGGGTCAGCGCTGCAAGGATCGGGAGCAGCCAGCGGCGGGAAAACATGTGCAGTTGTCTGGAAAGAGAAAATGATGATATGGTGGGCGCAATTATATCGGCTCAACGGATAAAATGACCCCTTAAAAATAACTTTACATGATTTATAGTTATTGCTAGGATTTAAACCACTTTGTACGGAAAAGCGCTAAACGGCCTATGCCAAAAGTAAATTTTGATATCCCGCTGGACTTTCTGCAGACCAAGACCCCGCCCATGATAGGCGTGGATATCAGCGCATCTTCGGTCAAGATGGTCGAACTGAGTGAATTGCCAAAAAAAGGCGGGTATGTCGTAGAACGCTATGCGATTGAGCCGCTCCCCAAGGATGCCGTCACCGATGGCAACATCAACAACCTCGACGCTGTCTCCGAGTGCCTGCAGCGCACCTGGAAACGCTTGGGTACCCGCATCAAGAACGTCAGCCTGGCGCTTCCCGCCGCGGCGGTGATCACCAAGAAAATCCTGCTGCCGGCCGGCATGCGCGAAGAAGACCTGGAGTATCAGGTCGAATCCGAGGCAAACCAATATATTCCGTTCGCGCTGGACGAGGTCAATCTCGACTTCCAGGTAATCGGCCCCGCCCCGGGCAATCCCGAGGAACTTGAAGTGTTGCTGGCTGCCTCGCGCAAGGCCAACGTCGAAGACCGCGTTGCGGCCGCTCAGGCAGCAAGCTTGAAAGCGCTGGTCGTCGACGTCGAGCCCTATGCGGCCGAAACGGCGTTTGAGCAGATAAGCGCCCAGTTGCCGGACAACGCGGTGGATAAGTGCGTTGCGCTGGTCGATGTCGGCTCGAACGTGATGAATGTCAATGTGTTGCGCAATGGGCAATCGGTCTATTCGAGGGATCAGCAGGTCGGTGGTGACCAGTTGACACAGCAAATCCAGGCGATGTTCGGTTTATCCGCCGAAGAGGCGGAGGCGGCCAAGCGCAGTGGCGGATTGCCGGATAACTATGAGAGCGACGTCCTGTCGCCCTTCCGCGAGAGTGTCGTGATGGAAATTGCCCGGGCGCTGCAGTTCTTCTTCACTTCGACGCAATACAACGAAGTGGATTACATCGTGCTGGCGGGCGGATGTGCGGTACTGCCCGGCCTGGACGATGCGGTGGCGACACGAACCCAGGTCAGCACCATGGTGGCCAATCCGTTTGCCCTGATGACGCTGTCGAGCCGCATCAAGCCGCGTCAGTTGCAGATGGATGCGCCGTCCCTGATTGTTGCCTGCGGACTGGCGATGCGGAGGTTCGACCCGTCATGATACGCATAAATTTATTGCCGCATCGCGCCGAAAAGCGGCGCGCCCGCCAAGTCCAGTTTGCCGCGCTGAGCGTGATCTCAGTGGTGCTGGGGGCGTTGCTGGTGGGGTTCGTGCATGGCTACATCAGCACCCAGATTTCCTATCAGGAAAGACGTAATGCATACCTGAAACAGGAGACGGCAGTCCTTGACAAGCAAATTGCGGAAATCAAGAAGCTTCAGGAGCAGACTCAATCCCTGCTGGTGCGCAAGGATGCGGTGGAAAAGCTGCAAAGCGACCGTTCCGATGTGGTGCACCTGCTGGATCAGATGTTGCGCATCCTGCCGGATGGTGTGCATCTCAAGACGCTTAAGCAGACGGGCAATAAAATCAATGTGGTCGGCTATGCGCAGTCCAATGCGCGCATCTCTACCTTGATGCGGGCGATTGAGGATTCACCATGGCTGGATTCGCCGGCCTTGGTGGAGATCCATGCCACCAGCGCAGCGGGTGCACGGATGAGCGAGTTTACGCTGACATTCAACCTGACCAAGCAGAACACTGCCGGCACGAAGGGTTAATGCCATGATGAAACTGGACGACCTGAAAAACCTGAACCCGAAGAACCCTGGTGCCTGGCCATGGCCGGCGAAGATAATTGCCTTTGTCTCCTTATTTGTTTGCGTGGTGATCGCCGGCGCGCTGCTTGACTGGCAGGACCAGTGGGAAACATTGCAAACCATTAAAAAAGAGGAAAATAGCCTCAAGGAAACATTTCTTGCCAAGAAAAAACAGGCGATCAATCTGGACCTGATCAAGAAGCAACTCACCGAAACCCAGGAATCCTTCGGCGCTCTCCTCAAGCAGCTGCCGAGCAAGTCCGAAATGGATGCGCTGTTGACGGACATCAATCAGGCGGGGCTGGGGCGTGGCTTGCAGTTTGAATTGTTCCGCCCAGGAGGCGAAACGGTGCGGGATGGCGCGTTTGCCGAGCAGCCGATTACGATCAAGGTAACCGGAAGCTATGACGATATTGGCAAATTTTCCAGCGATATCGCGATGCTGTCGCGCATCGTCACGCTCAACGATATAGCGATAACTCCTCTTGCTAAGGAAGGGTTGTCCATGGACGCCACAGCAAAGACTTTCCGCTATCTGGATGAGGGGGGGGCAAAGCCCGCCAAGCCAGCAGGAGCGAAAAAATGATGAAGTACATCTATCTGGTGCTGGCTACGCTGTTACTGGCCGGTTGTGGCGGGGAGGAATTTCAGGATTTGCGCGATTTCGTCAAGAATGCCGGCGCGGATATGCGCGGCAAGATACCGCCGCCGCCAGAGGTCAAGCCGTATGAGCCTTTTGCCTATAACAACGAGGCAAATTTGCCCGATCCGTTCAAGCCGCGCAAACCGGAATTGCGCTCCGGTAGTCGTGCTGGAGTAAACCAGCCGGATCTGGATCGCCCCAAGGAGGCTTTGGAAGAATTTCCGCTCGAAGGCCTGAAGATGGTCGGCTACCTCTACCAAAATAAGATTGGCTACGCGGTGATTCGCGCTCCGGATGGCAAGCTGCACCGGGTTAAAGCCGGTAACTACGTTGGCCTGAATTTCGGTTTGATACAGGAAGTGGCTGACACGGAAGTCAAGGTCAAGGAGATGGTGCAAGATAGCGCCGGCGACTGGTCCGAGCGCATGAGCAGTCTGCAGTTGGTTGAGTGATAGTGCTTATGGCATTGACGGCGCTAGCCGGTTACTGTGCAGTTCTGCGTTATTAATGTTCGATCCGGCCATGCCGGTTTAGGAGTAAGACAATGAAACGACTTAATTCCATTCTCAGTGGCATCGTGCGAATGCTGGGCTTGTTTGTTGCGTTTGGCCTATGCGGTGCACAGGCTCAAGCCGACGTGCAGAACAGCATCACTGCGCTGAATGTCAGCAGCGCGGGTGACGGGACGACAGTCATCAAGGTTGAACTGGCGCAGCCACTGGCCAATGTACCGGCCGGTTTTACCATCAACACCCCACCGCGTATTGCGCTGGATTTCCCCAATACTGCCAACGGCTTGGGGAAATCAGTGCAGGATTTCAGCGAAGGCGACTTGCGCAGCGCCAATATCGTGCAGGCCGGCACCCGCACCCGCTTGGTGATCAATCTCAATCAGATGCTTGCCTACGATACCAAAATCGACGGCAACAGCCTGTTGATAACCCTGCAGGGCAAAGCGGCGGATAGTGCTGCAGCCGATACGACGTCACGGTTTGCCGAGGCCAAGCAGGGCGCACAAAAGCATACCTTGCGCGACATCGATTTCCGGCGCGGCAAGAATGGCGAGGGACGTATCCAGGTCGATCTTTCCGACCCAGGTACCGGCATCGACATCCGCCAGCAGGGCACAACGCTGATCGTCGATTTTCTCAAAACCAGCCTGCCGCGCAATCTGCAGCGCAAGCTGGACGTGGTTGACTTTGCAACCCCGGTACAAGGCGTGGATACCTTCGTGCAGGGCGACAACGTGCGCATGGTGATCGAGCCCAAGGGGTTGTGGGAGCATGCCGCCTATCAGACCGACAATAAATTTATCGTCGAAGTGAAGCCGTTGGCCGATGATCCCAACAAGTTGGTAAAGGGCACTCAAATCGGCTATGCGGGTGAAAAACTGACCCTAAACTTCCAGAAGATCGATGTGCGCGAGGCATTGAACGTAATTGCCGATTTCACCGAACTGAACATGGTGATCAGCGATACGGTGAGCGGTAACCTCACCCTGCGCCTGAAGGACGTGCCTTGGGATCAGGCATTGGATATCATCCTGCAGAGCCGTGGCCTGGATATGCGCAAGAACGGCAACGTGATTCAGGTTGCGCCCCGCGAAGAGATCGCCGCCAAGGAGAAAATCAATCTGGCAGCGCGCCAGGAAATTTCCGATCTGGAAGAATTGCGCACCGAGAGTTTCCAGCTTAGTTATCAAACAGTGGCCGAGATGATCAAGTTGCTGACCGATGCGAAACAGCCCATCCTGTCGAAGCGCGGCAGCGCGGTATCCGATGCGCGCACCGGCACGATATTTGTCCAGGACACGCCATCGCGCCTTGAGGAAGTGCGCAAGATAATCAAGCAAATCGACGTGCCGGTGCGGCAGGTGCTGATCGAGGCACGCTTTGTTTCGGCGGGAGATTCGTTTAACCGGACTTTGGGTGGAAAACTGGGCTATACCGGCCCAGCCGTTGGTGCAAATGCGGGGTTTGCGGTGGGTGCCAATACGCCAACGGCAACGCGGGCCCTCATCCAACCAAACGTAAACCTGCCTGGCGCAACCAGCGGAACAGGCGGATTGACGCTGTCGCTGTTCAATCCCTTGGCCACCAAGGTGTTGACGCTGGAATTGACCGCATCGGAACTGGATGGCAAAACCAAGAATATCGCCAGCCCGCGTGTGGTGACAAAGGACAAGGTTGCAGCCACCATTTCGTCAGGTACACAAATTCCTTATCAGGCGGCGACCAGCAGTGGCGCTACCAGCGTTTCATTCAAGGATGCGACCCTGAGCCTCAGTGTGACTCCGCAAATTACGCCGGATGATCATATCAACATGCAAGTAACGGCCAATCAGGATAGCGTGGGTGCGATATATGGCGGTGTGCCGAGCATCAATACCAAGAAAGTGAACACGGAAGTGCTGGTTGAGAATGGCGGTACGGTCGTGATCGGCGGTGTCTTTACTCAGGACCTTTCCGATTCCACGCAGAAGGTTCCGCTGCTGGGGGATGTGCCAGTTGTCGGCTGGCTGTTCAAAAATAATGTCAAGAGCGATACCAAGTCGGAGCTGCTGATTTTCATCACACCCAAGATCATGAAGGATGAGATGAGCCTGCGCTGATTTCGGAGATTAACCAAGCACTGGCCCGGCTTAGTCCGGGCTTTTGTTTTTATCGTTTACAATGGCAGCATGCAAAACGGCCAGCCAATCAACCGCCCCGAGGGGAGTCGCAAATTCCAGTCAGGCAACCTGATTCTGATTGGCATGATGGGCTCGGGCAAGACCACCATGGGGCGAGCGCTGGCCAGGCATCTGGGCAAGGCATTTGTGGACAGTGACGAGGAAATCCAGCGGCGCACCGGCGTGACGATCACGCATATCTTCGATATCGAGGGTGAAGCCGGCTTTCGCCAGCGCGAAACTGCAGCCATTTGCGATGTGGTGGGGCGCGAGAACATGGTTCTGGCAACCGGCGGTGGTGCGGTGCTGGCGGAGCAGAACCGCGAGTTGCTGCAACAGAACGGCATTGTCATCTACCTGAAGGCGAGCGTGCATGATTTATGGCAACGCACCCGGCATGACCGCAACCGTCCCTTGCTGCAAACCGAAGACCCACATGCCAAATTAACGGAGCTGTTCCAGCAGCGCGACCCCTTGTATCGGCAGGTTGCGGATATCGTCGTGCAGAGCGGCAAGCAGAGTGCGCATGCCCTGATGCTGCATCTCGCGGATGAAATTGAGGTATTCAGAAAAACCAGACTATGAAATTAGCCGGAAGATGATGCAGACACTGACAGTAGGATTGGGGGAGCGCAGTTATCCGATATACATCGGCGGCGGGCTCCTCGGCCAGACAGAATTGCTGCGAGATTATTTGCCACGCAAGCGGGTGGCCATCGTGACCAATACCACGGTTGCGCCGCTCTATCTGGAAAAGCTCCGGCAGAACCTGCAGAGCATCGATGTCAGCAGCATGCCGATCATCCTGCCGGATGGCGAGGAATACAAAAACTCCGCCACGCTCAACCTGATCTACGACGCGCTGCTGACCAACCGCTGCGAGCGCACCACGCCGCTGATCGCGCTCGGCGGCGGCGTGATCGGCGACATGACCGGCTATGCCGCCGCAACTTATCTGCGCGGCGTGCCGTTCATCCAGATACCCACCACTCTGCTCGCGCAAGTGGATTCCTCGGTGGGCGGCAAGACTGGCATCAACCATCCGCTCGGCAAGAACATGATCGGTGCGTTCTATCAGCCACGACTGGTGCTGGCTGACACCGACACGCTGAATACCCTGCCGGACAACGAGCTTGCGGCGGGTATCGCCGAGGTCATCAAGTACGGCCTGATCCGCGACTTGCCATTTTTCGGCTGGCTGGAGCAGAACATGAGCAAGCTGCTGGCACGCGACACGGAGGCGTTGCAATATGCCATCGCGCGCAGTTGCCGGAACAAGGCCGAAGTCGTCGCGGCGGACGAGCGCGAAGGCGGCGCGCGCGCCCTGCTGAACCTCGGACACACCTTCGGCCATGCGATCGAATCGGGAATGGGCTACGGCAACTGGCTGCACGGTGAGGGTGTCGCGGCGGGCACCATCATGGCAGCAGACCTGTCGCAGCGCCTGGGCTGGATCGGTGCGCAAGACGTGGCGCGCATCCGTAGCCTGTTCGAGCACGCCAAGCTGCCCACCGTTGCTCCCGATCTGGGCGCGGAAAAATATCTCGAACTGATGGGGCTGGACAAGAAAGTGGAAGGCGGCAAGATGCGCTTCGTGCTGCTCAAGGCCATCGGGCAGGCGGTGGTCTACGGCGATGTGCCGCCGTCATTGCTCCAGCAGACTTTAGAAGCCTGTGTGCATGGCTGAGCTCGCGCCTTACGCCGTCAGCGAGGGCAATTCGCGCGGCCGGAAGATCGCCGAGGCCGCGCCGCAAGGCCGCAGCGAATTCCAGCGCGACCGCGACCGCATCATCCATTCCGGCGCGTTCCGCCGCCTCGAATACAAGACCCAGGTATTTGTGAACCACGAAGGTGACCTGTTCCGCACCCGCCTGACCCACAGCATCGAAGTGGCGCAAATCGCGCGTTCCATTGCGCGCCGCCTGCGCCTCAACGAAGACCTCGCCGAGGCGGTTTCCCTGGCGCATGATCTCGGGCACACGCCGTTCGGCCATGCCGGGCAAGATGCGCTGAATGCCTGCATGAAAGCCTATGGCGGCTTCGAGCACAACCTGCAGTCGCTGCGCGTGGTGGATGTGCTGGAAGAGCGCTATGCAGCATTCGACGGGCTGAACCTCACCTTCGAGACGCGTGAGGGCATCCTCAAGCATTGTTCTGCGGCGAATGCCGCACAACTCGGCGAACTGGGCGAGCGCTTCCTGAAAAACCGCCGCCCCTCGCTGGAAGCGCAGATCGCCAACCTCGCCGACGAGATCGCCTACAACAACCACGACGTGGACGACGGCCTGCGCTCCGGCCTGGTTACACTCGAGCAACTCGCCACCGTGCCGCTGGTGGCGATGCATCTGCAGGAAGTGCGCAGCGCCTTTCCCGCGCTGCCGGAGCGGCGCGTGGTGCATGAAACCGTGCGACGCATGATCAACACGCTGGTGTCCGATCTGATCCGGCAGAGCGAACACAACATTGCCGCGTTGAAACCGGCCACGATAGAGAACGTGCGCAGTGCGGCTGCAATGATCGCCTTCAGTCCGGAGATGCATGAGCGGCAGCGCGCGCTGAAAAGCTTTCTGCATACCCATCTGTACCGCCACTACCGCGTGATGCGCATGAGCGTCAAGGCGCATCGCATCATCAGCGACCTGTTCGGCGTTTTCATGGCGGACGGCCGCCTGTTGCCGCCGCAATTTCAGCCGGCCGCCGGGCAGGCGGAGCCGGAGCGTGCACGCGCGGTGGCCGACTATATTGCCGGCATGACCGACCGTTATGCCATCCGCGAACACCGCCGCATTTTCGCGGCGGAGGAGATGCCGGGCGGCTTCTAGCGCCCGTGCCGCTCTGCACCGGGCGGTTGCCCGTAGTCACGGGACAAGGTAGAATTCCCGCCCTTTCGCTTTTGTAAATTTGCCTGAGTGATTGTTGCCCGCATACCTTCGGCTGTGCGAATCGCACCAGGGCAACTGGTTGGCATGGCGGCGCGTGGCGCCTTTTTTTTGGCTATATGAATTGATTGAGGAACATCGATTGAAAGATACCGCAAGCGACGCATCTTTGCCGATGCAGCAAGGTCTGTACGATCCGCGCCAGGAGCGCGATGCCTGCGGGGTGGGCTTTGTCGCAAATATCAAGGGCAAGCCGAGCCATGAGCTGATACGCCAGGGCTTGCAGATTCTGGAAAACTTGACACATCGCGGTGCGGTGGGCGCCGACCCGCTGGCCGGCGACGGGGCGGGCATCCTGCTGCAGATACCCGACGCGTTCTTCCGCGCGCAGTGCGCGACACAGGGCATCGTCTTGCCTCCGCCGGGAAGCTACGGTATGGGGATGCTGTTCCTGTCACGCGATGCCTCGATCCGCGCGGCCTGCGAGCAGATCCTCACCGACAAGATCGCCGCCGAGGGGCAGCAGCTGCTGGGCTGGCGCGACGTGCCGGTGGACAGCACCGGCCTGGGCGAGAGCGTCCGGAAGTCGGAGCCTGTCGTGCGCCAGGTGTTCATCGGACGCGGCGCGAACTGCGCCGATACCGATGCGTTCGAGCGCAAGCTGTTCGTGATACGCAAGATTGTGCAACATGCGGTGCGGCGGAGCCTCGGGGGTTCACAGAGCCTGTACATCCCCTCGCTGTCGTCGCGCACCATCGTCTACAAGGGCATGCTGCTCGCCGGCCAGGTTGGCAAGTATTACCTCGATCTGCAGGATGAACGAGTAACCAGCGCGCTGGCGCTGGTGCACCAGCGTTTCTCCACCAATACCTTCCCGACCTGGATACGCGCACATCCGTTCCGCATGATCGCGCACAACGGCGAGATCAACACCGTGCGCGGCAACGTGAACTGGATGGCCGCGCGCCACGCCGCGATGTCGTCCAAATTGCTCGGCGAAGACCTGGACAAGCTCTGGCCGCTGATTGTGGAAAACCAGTCCGATTCCGCCTGTTTCGATAACGCGCTGGAACTGCTGGTGATGGGCGGCTATTCGCTGCCGCACGCAATGATGCTGCTGATTCCCGAGGCTTGGGCGGGCAACCCGCTGATGGACGAGGAGCGCCGCGCCTTCTACGAATACCATGCCGCGCTGATGGAGCCGTGGGACGGCCCCGCCGCCGTGGCGTTCACCGACGGGCGCATGATCGGAGCGACGCTGGACCGCAACGGCCTGCGCCCGGCGCGCTACCTGATCACCGACGACGACCTGGTGCTGATGGCGTCCGAGATGGGCGTGCTGGACATTCCGCAGCACAAGATCGTCAAGAAATGGCGCCTGCAGCCGGGCAAGATGTTCCTGATCGACATGCAGGCCGGACGCATCGTCGAGGATGCGGAGCTGAAGAGCCAGCTCGCCAAGGCCAAGCCGTATCGCCAGTGGATCAAGCAGTCGCGCTATTTCCTCGGCGATCTGCCGGCGGCCAGGAGCGAAGCGAAGCTCAATGCCTCGCTGCTGGACACCCAGCAGGCGTTTGGCTATTCGCAGGAAGACCTCAAGTTCATCCTCGCGCCCATGGTCAACAGCGGCGAAGAGGCCATCGGCTCGATGGGCGTGGATGCCGCCTTGCCGGTGCTGTCGAACAAGAACCGCTCGTTCTACGATTATTTCCAGCAGTTGTTCGCGCAGGTGACCAATCCGCCGATCGATCCGATCCGCGAGGAAATCGTCATGTCGCTGACCTCGTTCATCGGCCCGAAACCCAACCTGCTCGGCATCGACGAGACCGATCCGCCGCTGCGCCTCGAAGTGCACCAGCCGGTGCTGTCGAACGACGACATCGCGAAGCTGCGCAACATCGGCAAGCTGACGAAGAACCAGTACAAATCGCTGTTGCTGGACATGACTTACCCGGTCGAGCAGGGCGCGGCAGGCTGCGAGGCGGCCGTGCAGGCGCTGTGCGCCGCCGCCGACCAGGCCGTGGCCGACGGCTACAACGTGCTGATCCTGTCGGACCGCGCAATGTCGGCCAGGCGCGTGGCGATCCCCGCGCTGGTGGCCTGCTCGAAAGTGCACCATCGCCTGGTGAGCGGCGGATTGCGCACCAGCACCGGTCTGGTGGTGGACACCGGCTCGGCGCGCGAAGTGCACCACTTCGCCCTGCTGGCCGGCTACGGCGCGGAGGCGGTATGTCCGTGGCTGGCCTATGAGACCATCATGGCGATGAACCTGCCCGCGAAAGTGGACGCCAAGGAAGCCAAGAAGCGCTTCGTCAAGGCCATCAACAAGGGGCTGATGAAGGTGATGTCCAAGATGGGCATCTCCACCTACCAGTCCTATTGCGGCGCGCAGATTTTCGAGGCGATCGGCCTGAACGCGGAATTCGTCGAGAGGTATTTCACCGGCACGGCGACCCAGATCGAAGGCATCGGCCTGAGCGTCGTGGCCGAGGAGGCGGTGCGCACCCACCGTAGCGCCTTCGGCAACGACCCGGTGTTGGCCAACGCGCTCGATGCAGGCGGCGAGTATGCCTGGCGCGCGCGCGGCGAAGAGCACATGTGGACGCCGGACACCATCGCGAAACTGCAGAACGCCACGCGCACCAACAGCACCGCGACCTTCAAGGAATACGCGCAGCTGATCAACGAGCAGGCGAGCAAGCTGAAGACGCTGCGCGGGCTGTTCGAGATCAAGCCCGCCGGCAAACCGGTGCCGCTCGAGGAAGTCGAGCCGGCCAGGGAAATCGTCAAGCGCTTCACCACCGGCGCGATGTCGCTCGGCTCGATCTCCACCGAGGCGCACACCACGCTGGCGCTCGCGATGAACCGCATCGGCGGCAAATCCAATACCGGCGAGGGCGGCGAAGATGCGATGCGCTACAAGCCGGTCAAGGGCGGCGAGATGCTGTCCGACATCGTCGGCAAGAGCCGCATCGCGAGAGACCTGAAGCTCAAAGCGGGCGACTCGCTGCGCTCGCGCGTCAAGCAGGTGGCGGCAGGCCGCTTCGGCGTGACCGCCGAATACCTTGCCAGCGCCGACCAGATCCAGATCAAGATGGCGCAGGGCGCGAAGCCCGGCGAGGGCGGGCAGTTGCCCGGCCACAAGGTGACCGAATACATCGCCAAGCTGCGCTTCTCGGTGCCGGGGGTGGGGCTGATTTCGCCGCCGCCGCACCACGATATCTACTCGATCGAGGATCTGGCGCAGCTCATCCATGACATGAAGAACGCCAACCCCGCCGCATCGATCTCGGTCAAGCTGGTTTCCGAAGTCGGGGTGGGTACGGTCGCAGCCGGTGTGGCCAAGACCAAGGCGGACCACATCGTCATCTCCGGTTTCGACGGCGGCACCGGCGCTTCGCCGATTTCCTCGATTAAACACACCGGCACGCCGTGGGAACTGGGTCTGGCGGAAGCGCAGCAGACCCTGGTGCTCAACCAGTTGCGCGGCCGCGTCCTGCTGCAGGTGGACGGCCAGATCAAGACCGGCCGCGACGTGCTGATCGGCGCGCTGCTGGGTGCGGACGAATTCGGCTTTGCGACCGCACCGCTGGTGGTGGAAGGCTGCATCATGATGCGCAAGTGCCACCTCAACACCTGTCCGGTGGGCGTGGCCACGCAAGACCCCGAGCTGCGCAAGAAATTTACCGGCCAGCCGGAGCATGTCGTGAACTTCTTCTTCTTCATCGCCGAAGAAGTGCGCGAATACATGGCGCAACTGGGCATCCGCAAATTCGACGACCTGATCGGGCGCAGCGACCTGCTCGACGTCAGGCAGGGCATCGCGCACTGGAAGTCGCAGGGGCTGGATTTCTCGAGAATCTTCCACCAGCCGGACATGCCGGCCAGCGTGGCGCGCCGCCATGCCGAGCAGCAGGATCACGAGCTGGAGAAGGCACTGGACAATACCCTGATCGCCAAGGCGCAGGGCGCGCTGAACGACAGGAAGCCGGTGGCCATCGAGAGCGGGATTGCCAACGTCAACCGCACCGTCGGCACCATGCTGTCGCATGAGGTCGCTAGGCGGTATGGCCAGACGGGGCTGCCCACCGACACTATCAGCGTGAAATTCAGCGGCACCGCGGGGCAGAGCTTCGGCGCGTTCCTCGCGCACGGCATTTCGTTCGAGTTGCGCGGCGAGGGCAACGATTATGTCGGCAAGGGGCTGTGCGGCGGGCGCATCGCGATCATGCCGCCCAAGGAGGCCAGGATTGCTTCGCACGAGAATATCATCGTCGGCAATACCGTGCTGTACGGCGCAACTTCCGGCGAGTGCTATTTCAGCGGTGTGGCCGGCGAACGCTTCGCGGTGCGCAACTCCGGCGTCGTCGCGGTGGTGGAGGGCGTGGGCGACCACGGCTGCGAATACATGACCGGCGGCATGGTCATCGTGCTCGGGCAGACCGGGCGCAACTTCGCCGCAGGGATGTCCGGCGGCGTGGCCTTCGTGCTGGACGAGGACGGCGGCTTCGAGAAGCGTTGCAACCTCGCGATGGTGGAACTCGAACCCGTTCCCGCCGAGGCCGAGGCCAGCGAAACCGGCGAAGTGGAAGCGCATGGCCGCGTGCACTTCAACCACCTGAACAAGGCGGACGAGCAGGTGCTGCGCGAGTTCATCCGCAACCACTGGCAGCATACCGGCAGCGCGCGCGCCAAGGATATCCTGGACAACTGGGCGCGATACCTGCCGAAATTCATCAAGGTCATGCCGACCGAATACCGTCGTGCCCTGCAGGAAATCGCGGCGCAACAGAAGGAGGCCGCATAATGGGCAAACCAACCGGATTCATGGAGTTCCAGCGGCAGAGCGAAGAGAGCCTGCCGGTAGAGAAACGGCTGAAGAATTACCGCGAGTTCACGCTGCACCTGAGCGACGAGCAGGCGAAGATACAGGGCGCGCGCTGCATGGATTGCGGCATCCCGTTCTGCACCAGCGGCTGCCCGGTCAATAACATCATCCCGGACTGGAATGATCTCGTTTACCGCGGCAACTGGCGCGAGGCGCTGGATACGCTGCATTCCACCAATAACTTCCCCGAGTTCACCGGGCGCATCTGCCCCGCACCTTGCGAGGCGGCCTGCACGGTGAACATCGACGGCGATGCGGTGGGCATCAAGTCCATCGAGCACTTCATCATCGACAAGGGCGGCGAGAACGGCTGGGTGCTGCCGCAGCCCGCGGCGAAGAAGACCGGCAAGAAGGTCGCCATCGTCGGCTCCGGCCCCTCCGGGCTGGCGGCCGCGCAGCAGCTGGCGCGTGCCGGTCATGCGGTCACCGTGTTCGAGAAGAACAGCCGCATCGGCGGGTTGCTCAGATATGGCATCCCGGACTTCAAGCTCGACAAGCGGCTGATCGACTGGCGCATGGCGCAGCTCGAGGCCGAGGGCGTCAAGTTCCAGACCGGCACTTTCATCGGCAAGGAGAAGCCGGGCCAGGGCATCGCGAACGACGCGAAGAAGACGGTCGCACCGGACGAATTGCTCAAGAAGTTCGATGCGGTGATCCTGTCGGGCGGTTCGGAGCAGCCGCGCGACCTGCCGATGCCGGGGCGCGAACTGCAAGGCGTGCATTACGCGCTGGAGTTCCTGATTCCGCAGAACAAGGAAGTGGCCGGCGACGGCAAGAACCCGATCAGCGCCAAAGGCAAGCATGTGGTGGTGATCGGCGGCGGCGACACCGGTTCCGATTGCGTCGGCACCTCGAACCGCCACGGCGCTGCCTCGATTACCCAGATCGAAGTGATGCCGCGCCCGCCCGAGAAGGAGAACAAATCTCTGGTGTGGCCGAGCTGGCCGCTCAAGCTGCGCACTTCCAGCTCGCACGAAGAAGGCTGCGCGCGCGACTGGGCGATCGCCACCAAGGAGTTCGTCGGCGAGAAGGGCGTGCTCAAGGCGATCAAGGCGGTGCGCGTCGAGTGGAAGGACGGCAGGATGAGCGAGATCGCGGGCAGCGAATTCGAACTCAAGGCCGACCTGGTGTTCCTGGCGATGGGCTTTACCAATCCGCTGCAGCAGGTGCTGGATGCGTTTGGCGTCGAGAAGGACGCACGCGGCAACGTCAAAGCGACGACCGATGGCGCAGGCTGTTACAAGACCAGCGTAAACAAGGTGTTCGCGGCGGGCGACATGCGCCGCGGACAGTCGCTGGTGGTGTGGGCGATCCGCGAAGGCCGCCAGTGCGCGCGGGCGGTGGACGAGTTCCTGATGGGCGCGTCGCTGCTGCCGCGCTAGAAGCAAGTTGTCCGCAGAATGTAGCAATGACGCGGAATTTTGAATCTGTTTACTCTGCGTAATCTGCGGACAAGATATTTAGGTAATTGCCAATGAACTTCAAGCTAAAGAACGACACCTTCCTGCGCGCCCTGCTGCGCCAGCCGACCGACTACACCCCCGTATGGATGATGCGCCAGGCCGGACGCTACCTGCCGGAATACCGCGCCACGCGCCAGCGCGCCGGCAGCTTCCTCGGCCTGTGCAAGAGCCCGGACTTCGCCACCGAGGTCACGCTGCAGCCGCTGGACCGCTTCCCGCTGGATGCGGCGATCCTGTTCTCCGACATCCTCACCGTGCCGGACGCGATGGGCTTGGGCCTGTATTTCTCCGAGGGCGAAGGCCCGAAGTTCGAGCGCCCGCTGCGCGACGAAGCGGCGATCAAGGCGTTGCGCGTGCCGGACATCGGCACAGACTTGAAATATGTCACCGATGCCGTGACGCAGATCCGCAAGGCGCTGGACGGCCGCGTGCCGCTGATCGGTTTCTCCGGCAGCCCGTTCACGCTGTCCTGCTACATGGTCGAAGGCGGCAGCAGCGACGACTACGCCAAGGTGAAGACCCTGATGTACAACGAGCCGAAGCTGATGCACCATATTCTCGAGGTCACCACGCAGGCGGTGGTCGCCTACTTGAACGCGCAGATCGAAGCGGGCGCGCAGGCGGTGATGATCTTCGATTCGTGGGGCGGTGTGCTGTCCCATGCGGCGTTCCACGAATTTTCATTGGCCTACACCCGGCGCATCATCGACGGCCTGATCAAGGAAAAGGACGGCGTGCGCATCCCGTCCATCGTGTTTACCAAGGGCGGCGGATTGTGGATCGAGAGCATCGCCGACAGCGGCTGCGACGCGGTGGGCCTGGACTGGACCATGGATATCGGCATCGCGCGGCAGAAGGTCGGCAACAAGGTCGCGCTGCAGGGCAACATGGACCCCGCCGTGCTGTTTGCCTCGCCGGACGCGATCCGCACGGAAGTCGAGCGCATTCTCGGCAGCTACGGCTACGGCAGCGGCCACGTATTCAACCTGGGCCACGGCATTTCGCAGTACGCCGATCCGGAACACGCGGCGGCGCTGATTGCGGCGGTGCACGAGCTGAGTAGAAAGTATCACTAAGCTGGGAGCTTGAACGAAAAGCCGCAGGCACTCCCTGCGGCTTTTGCATTTCTGCGACAATCACGGCGTCTGTCGTCCGAGTAAACATGCCCATAGTCCGCGTCGCCCTCGATGTCCCGCTGCCCACCCTGTTCGATTACACGGTGGCGGAAGGCATTGCGGTGGCAATCGGCCAGCGCGTGATCGTGCCGTTCCGGCGCAGGCAGCTTGTCGGGGTGGTGATGGAATGCGTTGCCGCGACGGAGATGGCGCCGGAGCGCATCAAGCCGGTGAGGCAGGTGTTGCACGACAGCCTGCCGCTCTCGGCGGAATTGCTCGACCTGCTGCGCTTCTGCAGCGACTATTACCGCTATCCCATCGGCCAGACGGTGCTCTCCGCGTTGCCGGGGCGGTTGCGCTCCGACAAACCCGTCATCGGCAAGCCAAGCCTGAGCTATCGCCTGAGCGCCAGCGGGGCGGCGCTCGATCTCGATGCTTTTCCGAAACGCAAGGTGGTGCAGCGGCGCATCCTCGCGAAGCTGGCCGAGCAACCGTGCAATCTCGCGCAGCTCAAGAGCCTGTCGGCGACGGCGGGGGCACAGTTGAAGATGCTGATGGAGCAGGGGTGGGTCGAACATTACGCTTCTACCCCCTCTCTAACCCTCCCCCTGCAAGGGGGAGGGGATATTGCGCAGCATACTTTCGACAACGCGCACACGCTGACCGGCGAACAGCAGCAGGCGGTTGAGGCGGTCAGCGCGGCGCAGGGCTATGCCTGCTTCCTGCTGCACGGTATCACCGGCAGCGGCAAGACCGAGGTGTACGTGCATCTGATGCATCACGTGCTGCAGCGCGGCGGGCAGGTGCTGTTGCTGGTGCCGGAGATCAACCTCACGCCGCAACTGGAAAATTATTTCCACAGCCGCTTCCCCGATGTAAACCTGGTCAGCCTGCACAGCGGCCTGGCGGAAGGTGAGCGGCTGCATAACTGGCAGCAGGCGCAGTCGGGCGCCGCGCAGATCGTGCTCGGCACGCGCCTGGCGGTGTTTGCCGAGTTGCCCGCGCTTGCGCTGATCATCGTGGACGAGGAGCACGACGGCTCGTTCAAGCAGCAGGACGGCTTGCGCTATTCGGCGCGCGATGTGGCGATCTTCCGCGCCAGCCAGCGCGGCGTGCCCATCGTGCTGGGTTCGGCGACGCCGTCGCTGGAGAGCTACTACAACGCACAGGGCGGGCGCTACCGGATGCTCAGGCTGACCGGGCGCGCGCTCGCCGAGGCGCGCCTGCCTGCGGTGCGCTGCATCAACATCAACCAGACCGCGATGCATCACGGCATCAGCGAGAACCTGCTGCGCGAGATCGGGCAGCGCATTGCGCGCCGCGAGCAGAGTCTGCTATTCATCAACCGGCGCGGCTATGCGCCGGTGCTGATGTGCGGCGGCTGCGGCTGGCTGTCCGGCTGCAAGCACTGCGCGGGCAAGATGGTGCTGCACCTCAACGACCGGCGGCTGCGCTGCCACCACTGCGGCTATCAGGTGCGCGTGCCGCATGCCTGCCCTGACTGCGGTAACGCCGACCTGCATCCGGTCGGCAGCGGCACGCAGCGCGTGGAAAGTGTGCTGCAGGAGCGCTTTCCGGAGGCGCGTATCCTGCGCGTGGATCGCGACAGCACGCGCAGCAAGCGCGCGTGGCAGAGCATGCGCGAGCAGATCCACGCCAATGAGGTGGACATCCTGGTCGGCACGCAGATGCTCGCCAAGGGGCATGATTTTCCCGCGCTGACGCTGGTCGGCGTGCTCAACCCGGATAGCGCGCTGTACAGCAGCGATTTCCGCGCGGCGGAGAGGCTCTTCGCGCAACTGGCGCAGGTGGCGGGGCGTGCCGGGCGCGCCGAGAAGCCCGGCGAGGTGCTGATCCAGACCGCCTTCCCGGATCATCCGCTGTTCCGCGCGCTGCAGGCTCATGATTTCGAGGGCTGGGCGGCGGCGCAGCTCGCCGAGCGCCAGCTGGCGGGCTTTCCGCCGTTCATCTATCAGGCGATGCTGCGCGCCGAGGGGAGGAGTGAGTCCGAGGTCTATGCGTTCCTCAATCAGGCGCGCGCCGCCGCGGTTGCCTTGCGCCATGCCGTGGAAGTCTTCGGCGTGGTGCCTGCCGCGTTGCCGCGCCGCGCCAGCCATACCCGTGCGCAGCTTCTGGTGCAGGGCGCGAAGCGCAAGGACTTGCAGCAATTTCTGCGCGCCTGGCAGCCCTTGCTGGACGCCTTGCCCGCACAGAAACTGCGCTGGTCGCTGGACGTCGATCCGCTGGAGTTTTAGAAAACCCTGCCTCGGAGCCGGGTTATCCGAAAGAACTAGTTCTTTTTTTCTGCTTACCCTGTTCTTTAGAGGTATAGGAACACCCTGCATGCAGGCTTAGTCTGCAGTATGTGCGGCTCAGGAGAGATATTGCGGCGGCACGATAATAATAATGAGGCTTGGGTGGGGGAGCTACGTTGCTGTTCCGGGGGGCTTCATGGCGTGCTTGCACGCCATGATTTCGGTATGGCAGCAAAAACTTGACCTATATCAAAAAGTATCCTGTACCCATCCAATAGAGTCACGTTTCGTCAGAACTAGGTTAGTCAAAACTAGGGCGGTTTAGGTTGAGTCGAAAACCAAAAAAGGGAAGATTATGCACAAGCACATAGTTCGTTTATTGACACTGGTTGCGATAATTGCAGTGGTCGCCACAACTGCAAAATTCATGGCCATACAGGATACGTTCCACCAATACGGTCACTACCGCGGCGCCTCAGTAGCGCAAATTGCGGCCAAACTGCCTAAACATCAGGGCTCTGCATCCTGCCAGTCCTGCCATAAGGAGGTTTACGCCGAATGGTCGTCCGGCATTCACCAGAAAGCGCACAAGGATGGCAAGGTGGTGGGTGTTGTCATCAAAGGGGGGGTCAATTGCGAGGTCTGCCACAACGGCCCTGCAGGCAATCACCCGTCCAAAGAGGCTATGCCGCTTTCCACCGAAGATCAGGTGACCACCATCACCCATCTCAAGCACACAACACACCCAGCCAATGTGGCAGATAGAAACTTGATGCGGGATCCGGAAGACATGCGGATTCTGTGCACCAACTGCCATGAGAAAACAGTAGGACGCCCCTTGCGCGGCAGGGATGATGGCGGTGTGCCGCAGGTGGTGGTCGATGGCCATGGCGGTAAGGCGCAGTGCACCTCCTGCCACAACCCGCACTCGCCCAGGATCAATTTTGCCGCTATCCCGAGACCTCCAGTAGATCCGCAAACCGGCAAAGCGCTTCCAGTGAGCGCAGCAAAGGCTGGAGATGCGGGTGCAGGGAAATCCGTAGCGGCAGCTTGTTCTGCATGCCACGGCAATTCCGGAGCCAGCGTCAATCCTGAATGGCCGAATCTGGCTGGACAGAATGACGATTATCTGGTCAATTCGCTTAAGGCCTTCAAGGAAGGGGCGCGCAAAAATGATTTGATGAGCCCCATGGCGGCTGGCTTGAGCGATGCGGATATGCGTAATGTGGCGGCCTATTTCTCCAGGAATAGCTGCAGTGTGACCGGCGGCGACAAGGACAAGGCCGCGCTGGGCAAAGCCAAGGCTGCAGCAGCTGGCTGTACGGCGTGCCATAGCTCCGGCGGGCTGCGCAACCCCGGTAAGGACGGAATCAGCGGTGCGCAGGTATGGCCGAACCTGGCCGGGCAGAACGCAGGATATCTGGCCGTTGCACTCAAGTCATTCCAGGATGGCAGCCGCAACCACGCGGTCATGTCAAGCGTGGCGAAGAACCTGAGTGCTTCCGATATCGATAACTTGGCGGCTTACTACGCCACTGCGAGCTGCAAATGAATAAGTTACCTAGCGAGGGAAAAATGACTACTCAGGATACGAAAATAGAAAAAGAAGCGGGCGATCTGTCACGCCGCGACTTCTTGGGCTTGTTGGGTAAAGGCGCTGCATGTGCCGGGGCGTTGGTCGGTACCGGCAGCGCGCTGGCTTCGGCTGGCGGGGGGGCTGCAAATCCTCTTGGCGGTGTCGGTTCGACATTCCAGCAGGCGCCGGAGCAATACGCCGAGGCGCGCAAGAATCCGCCCAAGATTCCAAATTACAACTGGACCGAGCACAAGTGGGCGTTCGGTGTCGATGTCGACCGTTGTATCGGCTGTTTGCGCTGTGTGGAAGCCTGCAAGATGGAAAACAGCGTGCAGATGGACAGGAACCACACCCGTACCTGGGTTGAGCGTTACGTCTACCTGGAAGGCGATAAACATGCGCACGTCGACAGCATCCACGATCTCAAGAACGTGGTGGCTGGCAGCAAGGAGACGAGGTTCAAATTTGACGATCGCTACAAGGATCAAAAGGTCGAAAAAGCGTTTTTCGTGGCCAAGCTGTGCAACCAGTGCGAGAAGCCATCGTGCGTCCAGGTATGCCCGACCGGCGCTACCTATAAGGCGGTGGACGGCCCGGTATTGATCGACACGAAATACTGCATCGGTTGCCAGTATTGTGTTCAGGCCTGCCCATACGGCGCACGCAGCCTGAATCATGAAAGAGGCACTGCCGAGAAGTGTAACTGGTGTTACCACCGCATTACCAAGGGGCTGCAGCCTGCCTGCGTCGAGGTATGTCCGACTGGCACGCGGATCTTTGGCGATCGCTTGGACCCGGAAAGCCCGGTCAGCCAGTTTATCGCCAAGAACAAGGTAAACGTGCTGCAGCCGGCCATGGGTAATTACCCCAATGTGTTTTACAAAGGGTTAGATAAGGAGGTTTTCTAAAATGGAAAAAGATGTCTTTTATCACGTAGCCCCGTTTTCCGGATTCACGTTTCCGAATGAAACCGAGGTGCCGTGGAGCGAACTTATCGTAATCTATCCCTACATCACCGGGCTGGTTGCCGGCGCGTTTGTGGTGTCCAGTCTGCACCACGTGTTCGGCATGGAGCGTTTCGCGCCAATTTCGAAGTTTGCGTTGCTGACGTCGCTGTGTTTCATGTTCTTCGCACCGACACCGTTGCTGTTCCATCTGGGCCAGCCGACACGCGCGTTGAACGCGGTTTTGACTCCGCACTGGACTTCGGCGATGGCGGCCTTCGGTTATGTCGCCGGCTTTTATATCTGCCTGCTGCTGCTGGAAACCTGGTTCTCGTTCCGCGCCGACATTGTCGGGTTGTCGAAATCCAGGACAGGCATCATGCAGAAGGTATACAAGGCGCTTACCCTGGGATCGGATGATGTGTCGCAGCGTGCGCTCGACACGGACCACACCATTGCGCGCAGGCTGGCGATGATCGGTATCCCCGGCGCATGCGGCTTGCACGGCTACGTCGGGTTCCTGTTCGGCTCGCTGAAAACACGCGAATGGTGGTCGTCCGATCTGATGCCGATCATCTTCCTGTTGTCTGCCATAGGCTCGGGTGTAGGGCTGCTGATCGTGATCTATGTGATTACTTCCTGGTGGCGCAAGAAGCCTACAGACGGCGGAGCCATGCAAGGCCTGCTGTATGTATTGTGGACGGGCATTGTCATCGTGATGGTGATCGAGGCCCTGGAAATGGTGCAAATGCTTTACAAGGCGCGCGAGGGTGTCGAAGGGGTCATGGATCTGGTTAATGGCCCGATCACGGTCGCCATGTCGATTCAATGGGGCGGGTCGCTGTTGGCACTGGTGATAACATCAATAATGATGCTGAAAATGCCAAAGCACAAAACACTGGTTTTCTGGCTCTTCATCAGCGGCTTGTCGATGATGATCGGGGTGCTGGCGATGCGCTGGAACGTGGTGATTGGCGGGCAGGAACTGTCCAAGACCATGAGAGGCTTGATGGTCTTCCATCCTGAGGTATTCGGGCGCGAAAGCCTGTTTACGGTCTCAACGCTCTTTACCGCACCGTTTGTTGTGCTGTATCTGGCACAGAAACTGTTGCCGACGGTCTGGGAAGGTGAGCATCCCGAACCCGAGAAAAGGGTGTTTGATATTCACAAGGCTATTTGATGTACACGAAATAGCATACAAGGCATTACTTGAAATCCCGCCGCAAGGCGGGATTTTTTTGCGCATAAATTTTAAATAGGGAAGGGAAACGGCAAGCGAGTTGCCATGGTGCCGGGCGGCGTCAATGGATAGTGTGGAAATGCTGCGGAAGCCGTGTGGCAGGCAATCCTGGTTGGACAAACCGGATCAATCCGAAACCAGGCGGGTAATTTACAAAGTGGGGGTGTATGCTTTTGCGAAGGGCAGGAGGCTCTTCGCCATCCTGATGTGAGGCACAGCCCGTGCTACTGCAGTCTTAGGTTACGGTGCGTCCAAGTAACGTCAAACATTCACAGCTTCACGGGCTGTAAAGTACAGCTTTTCATTAAAACGAAAAATGCCCTTGTGAGAATACATAAAACAGGAAATAAATAATCGGGAAAATAACAAGGGGAATCCTGACAATAGTAAGCAAATCTTTCATCATTCTTCAAACTCCTTAAAACGATCAAGCCGAAATGGCAAGCCAATTATACTGCACGAATATGAATTTTTCATCTTCAAAATGTGGGATTTTTCGCATGAAATGGGGCTGGGGGGAGCTACTCGCGAATTGTGCCTCTCCGGTGGTTTTCTGTTAGCATTTAACCGGTCGGCGGATGGATCGGCGGCGCGATTTTTTGGATTCATTCCATGCCATTCTTGCGGTTTCACCGGGCAGGGCGGAAATCTTCCCGTGCTTTGGATGTCTGTGAGCTTTATTAACTCCATTCCGGGATCGATTAGCCAGGATATATTGGATTCCCCCTTCTTTTACGACAGTAGCTTGCAAAAAACAGGAGAAACAAAATGAAAGAGCTGACTTGGTCGAACCTGGAGAATCTCGCCTTGCCCGTCAAGGCCTTGTTTACCGGATATCTTCTCGTCATCGGTCTGGGCTTGCTCATGTCCGG
>CAYNYH010000015.1:0-27146 GCA_964401425.1 uncultured Gallionella sp.
TTATTTCGGGGTGAACCCCGCAAGGCTCAAGCTGGAAATCACCGAAAGCCTGATGGTGGAAAACGTGGATGACATCATCGCAAAAATGACCGCGCTGAAATCCCGGGGCATCAATTTTTCCATGGATGATTTCGGTACCGGCTACTCCTCGCTCTCCTATCTGAAACGCCTGCCCCTGTACCAGTTGAAGATCGACCAGTCCTTCGTGCGCGACGTGCTCACCGACCCCAACGACGCGGCCATTGCCAAAATCATCGTCTCGCTGGCGCAGAGCATGAATCTGGTGGTGATCGCCGAGGGAGTGGAAACCGAAGCACAACGCGAATTCCTCGAACAGAATGGCTGCCATGCCTTCCAGGGCTATCTGTTCAGCAAGCCTGTCCCGATAAAGGAATTCGAGCAACTGGTTCCGCAATACGCCTAGCGCCTCTATCAGCAGATTCCATAGCCCGCATCGCCAAATTTGCCGCGCAGCCATGCGTCAAATTCTTTACAATAGCCGCGCCATTCACAGGGTGCGGCCATGACCAACACCAACCAGGAACACCACTACACTGAAAACGTGCAGGACCACCTCAAGCAGGTGGAAGCGCTGCTGCGCAAGCACGCCCTGGTGGAAGAGGTCGTTCACCGGCAGGAGATCCCGCGCGAGGATCACCGTGCATTGGTCGACACCCTGCTGCACAAGCAGCACCTCGCCGAATTGCAACGCAAGCTGGATAGCCTGCACCCGGCGGATATCGCCTATATCCTGGAGGCCCTGCCCATCGAGCAGCGCTTGCTGGTGTGGGACCTGGTCAAGTCTGAGCGCGACGGCGACATCCTGATCGAGGTCTCCGACGCGGTGCGCGAGTCGCTGATTGCGACCATGAACCGCGAAGAGTTGCGTGCCGCCGCCGAACAGCTCGACACCGACGAAATCGCCGACCTTGCCCCCGACCTGCCGCAGAACGTGATGCGCGACGTGTTCAAGTCGCTGTCCGTCGAAGAGCGCGAGCAATTGCGCGCGGCGATGTCCTATCCTGAAGACTCGGTCGGAGCACTGATGGATTTCAGCATGATCCATGTCCGCGAGGATGTCACGCTGGAAGTCGTATCGCGCTATCTGCGCCGCTTCGACGAGCTGCCCGACCACACCGACCAGGTGTTCGTGGTAGACCGGGACGACCACTTCAAGGGCGTCCTGCCAATCAACCTCATCGTGGTCAACGAACCGGAAATAATCGTCGGCAACCTGATGCTGACCGACACCATACAGCTGCATCCCGAGGAGAAGGCGGATCAGGCCGCCCAGGCTTTCGAACGCTATGACCTGGTCTCAGCGCCGGTGGTGGATGAAGACGGCAAGCTGGTCGGGCGGGTGACGGTGAACGTGGTGCTGGACTTCATCCGCACCGAATCGGAAAGCGACGTATTGAACCTGGCCGGTTTGCGCGAAGAGGAAGATATCTTCGCCTCGGTATGGAAGAGCGCGCAGAACCGCTGGGCATGGCTGGCTCTGAACCTTTGCACTGCATTCTTCGCCTCGCGGGTAATCGGCAACTTTGAAGGAACGATAGAAAAGTTCGTCGCGCTCGCCACGCTCATGCCGATTGTTGCCGGCATCGCCGGCAATTCTGCGAACCAGACCACCACCATCGCAATCCGTTCGCTGGCACTGGGGCAAATCACGCAGGGCAATGCGCGCCGCCTGATGCTCAAGGAATTGGCGATCGGTGGATTCAACGGCCTGTTATGGGGTGGTATTGCCGGGCTGTTCGCTTACTTCCTGTACCACAGCGTAGCGCTCGGCATCGTGATGACCGGCGCGATGCTGCTCAACCTGCTGGTCGGCGCAACCGTTGGCATGGCTATCCCATTAGCCATGCAGAGACTTGGGCGCGACCCGGCCATCGGCTCCAGCGTGATGATCACGGCCATTACCGACAGCGGCGGATTCTTTATCTTCCTGGGATTGGCGACCATCTTCCTGATTTAGGAAGAAGCAGAAACGCCCCGCGCAAAAACGCAGGTCGTTCCCGTAGCTTCGCCTGAAACCCAACAAAAAAGGGCGGAATGAAACCGCCCCTTGCGAGGCGATTACGCTTTCAGGATACCGCCGACTTTGGCTGCCGGCTTCTTGGCTGCTGCTTTTTTTGCAGCCGGTTTTTTGGCTGCCGGTTTCTTTGCGGCTGGCTTGGCTGCAGCTTTCTTGACGGCCGGCTTCTTGGCTGCTGCTTTTTTCACTGCCGGCTTCTTGGCTGCCGGTTTGGCTGCAGCCTTCTTGGCGGCCGGCTTCTTGGCCGCTACTTTTTTCACTGCCGGTTTTTTGGCCGCTACTTTTTTCACTGCCGGTTTTTTGGCAGCTGCTTTTTTCACTGCTGGTTTTTTAGCCGCTACTTTTTTCGCTGCCGGCTTCTTGGCTGCCGGTTTCTTTGCGGCTGGCTTGGCTGCAGCTTTCTTGGCTGCCGGTTTGGCGGCTGCCTTCTTCGCTGCAGGTTTTTTCGCTGCGGGTGTTTTTGCTTTAGTATCGGATGTTGCCATTTTCATTCTCCATAAAAATTGTAGAACATTCACTACGACTCACTGCACACCCAAACGCCCAGATTTCAGCGAAAGACGCTTGCGGCATCGGCACTGTATCCACGTTTAAAAAAACCTGCAACAAATTTCTGAAAAAATTTTTGCGGAAATTGCAACACTCACGAAATTATTTTTTCGCCTGCATACAGCTGCGCTACTGTCTCGCGCTCGCGCACCAGATGCACCCTCTCACCATCCACCATCACCTCGGCGGCGCGCGGGCGAGTGTTGTAATTGGAGCTCATACTCATCCCGTAAGCACCGGCGGAAAGCACAGCCAGCAAGGATTGCGGGGCGATCGCCAGGTTGCGCGCATGGCCGATGAAGTCCCCCGTTTCGCACACCGGCCCGACCACTTCGTAGGTCTGCGCCGCATGGTTTTCGCGTCTCACCGGCAGGATTTCATGGAACGCATCGTACAAAGCCGGGCGCATCAGGTCGTTCATCGCGGCATCGACGATGGCAAAATTCTTCTCCTCACCATGCTTGAGGTATTCCACTCGCGTCAGCAACACGCCGGCATTGCCGACCAGCGCGCGCCCCGGCTCGAGGATCAGCTTTTCGCTGCGCCCCGCAAGCGCACCCAGCAACGCGGCCGCGTAATCGGCAATCGCCGGTGGTGTCTCGTCGCGGTAGCAGACGCCCAGGCCGCCGCCGAGGTCGATGTGTTCGAGGCGGATGCCTTCGCCGGCCAGTGCATCCACCAGCGCCATGATTTTTTCCGCCGCCGCGATGAACGGGCTGGTCTCGGTGAGCTGCGAGCCGATGTGGCAATCTATCCCGGTGACGCGCAGATGCGGCAGATCACGCGCCCTGCGGTACAGCGTAATAGCCTCGGTGTAGGCCACGCCGAACTTGTTCTGCTTCAGCCCGGTAGAAATGTACGGGTGGGTCTTCGCATCGACATCGGGATTCACGCGCAGGCTGATGGGGGCAACCTTGCCCACGCTCCCCGCCACTTCATTCAATCGCTCCAGTTCGGCGGCCGATTCGACGTTGAAGCACAGGATGCCCGCCTCCAGCGCCAGGCGCATCTCGGCGGCGCTCTTGCCCACGCCGGAGAACACCACCTTGCGCGCATCGCCGCCTGCCGCCAGCACGCGCTGCAATTCGCCGCCGGACACGATGTCGAAGCCCGCACCGAGGCGCGTGAATACGTTCAGGATCGCGAGGTTGGAATTCGCTTTCACCGCATAGCAGACCAGATGTTCGCGGCCTTGCAGCGCATTGCTGAATTGGCGGTAGCCGTCGGCCAGCGCGGCGCGCGAATATACGTAACAGGGCGTGCCGAACCGCGCAGCGATGTCGGCCAGGGGCACTTGCTCGGCGCACAGCGCGCCGTCGCGATACTGGAAATAGTCGCTCATGTCTGATTACTTGTTGGTTGGAGGAGTCGAAGCTGGAGGAGGCGGCAGAATGAGCGGGCCTTTATGCCCGCAGCCTTGCAGCAAGGCTGCCAGAACCACGATAATGCCCAGAGTAATGCCAAGACGCATGATTGCATCCCTTAAAAAATTAACGTACCGGATTATAAAGGCTGACCATGATCGAAAGCGAATTCAACCAACTGGCCGATGCCGCTTTGGCGCGCATCGAGGCTGCCATCGACAACGGCAGCGGCGACGCCGAGTACACCCGCAGCGGCAACGTGCTGGAGATCGAGTTCGACGACGGCCAGAAGGTCGTCGTCAACCGCCACGACGCCAACCAGGAAATCTGGGTCGCCGCGAAGTCCGGCGGCTTCCACTACGCGTGGCAGGACGGAGCCTGGCGCAGCCGGCGCGACGGCAGCGAGCTGTACGCCAGGCTCACGGAACTGTTCGCCGCACAGGGCGAGAGCATCGCTTTCTAGCTCGATGCCTGCTGCCGCATGGTTTTCTTGTCCAGCTTCCCGACGCTGGTACGCGGCAGGCTGGCGACGAAGCAGATTTCCATGAGGCGTGCATAGCGCGGCAGGCATCCCTCGTCGACGCGGCGATGCACCGGCTCGCGCAGCGCATGGGCGTCGGTCTCCTGCCCTGTCTTGAGCACCACCAGCGCGCGCGGACGCTCGCCCCATTTCTCGTCCGGTACGCCGATCACGGCGACCTCGGCGACCGCCGGATGCTCCGAGACCAGGCTCTCCAGCTCCAGCGAGGACAGCCATTCGCCGCTGCACTTGATGACATCCTTGAGCCGGTCGGTAATGTTCAGCATCCCGGTCGCATCGCGAGTGGCGATGTCGCCGGTATGCAGATAACCGCCCTCCCATAACTTGGCCGACGCCTCCGCATCATGCAGATAGCCCTGGCTCAACCAGGGCGCGCGCACGACGACTTCACCCGCACTTGCGCCATCGTGCGGCAATTCGTTTCCGGCTTCATCCACCACGCGCAGGTCCACCAGCGGGATGGCGCGCCCGGCGCGAATGCGGCGGGTCAACGCCGCCTCCGCATCGCCGGCCTCGCCGGGATCCAGCAGCCCGAGCGACAGAATCGGGCAGGTCTCGGACAAGCCATATCCGGCATACACGTCCACGCCGCGATCCAGCGCCGCCTGCGCCAAGCCCTTGGGCAGGGCCGATCCGCCGATGACCACCTTCCAGCCATGCAACATCACTTCCGCCGTTTGCGCGCTGGACAACAGCATATGCAGCATGGTCGGCACGCAATGCGAAAAGGTCACACCCTCGCGCCGGATCAGCTGCAACAGGACATCCGGCTGATAGCGTCCCGGATAGACCTGCTTCATGCCGAGCATCGTCGCGACATAAGGCAAACCCCAGGCATGGACGTGGAACATCGGCGTGATCGGCATATACACGTCATCGCGCCCGAAGCGCCCCTGCACCGGCGCAGTACCGAAGGCCGCCGCCGCCGCGAGGGTGTGCAGCACCAGCTGGCGGTGGCTGAAATAGACGCCCTTGGGCGAGCCGGTCGTACCGGTGGTATAGAAAGTCGTCGCGCGGGTATTCTCGTCGAAATCCGGGAAGATATGCTCCGGGTCGCCGCCCGCCAGCAGCGTCTCGTAATCGGTCGCAAAAGGCGCCGGACAATCCGGCGCGGCGGCATCGGAGAGCAGCACGAAGCGTTGCACCGTTTCTAGCCTGGCGCAGAAACTCTCCAGCAGCGGCAGAAAATCCTCGTGTACCAGCAGCACATCGGCGCGCGCGTGATTGAGGGTGTAGGCGATCTGTTCGGACGAGAGGCGCGTGTTCACCGTCTGCAACACCGCCCCCAGCATCGGAATGGCGAAGAAACATTCCAGGTAGCGGTGGCTGTCCCAGTCCATCACCGCGACCGTCTGCCCCGGCCGCACCCCGAGAGCGCTACCCAGGCGGCCGATGCGCGCGTGCAGGGTGCGGTAGCCGTAACGGCTCAGGTCGCGGTAGACGATCTCCTGCCCCGGCGCATTGGCAAGCGGCGTGAGCAGCAACTGTTTGATGAGCAGCGGATAGGCGTAGGCAGGCATTGCGATTTTTCCTTCATCAAAAAATTAAAGCTCAATCCGCAGATTACGCAGATTCACGCAGATTCCAGAGAAGTTGTAAACGGTCGTGCCAAAGCCCGACGACCACCTTGGATTATTTGGTTTTTTTAATCTTGCGTAATCTGCGTAATCTGCGGACGACTGCTTTTTCGTTACAGTCCCACCGACCTCAATTCGCGGCGCAGCTTCGCATAATTCGGGCAGGCGCTGCCAACCACGTCCCAGAATGCCGCCGAGTGGTTCATCTCGCGCAGGTGCGCCAGCTCGTGCACCACCACGTAATCGATCAGGCGCAGCGGCAGGCGAATGAGCTGCTCGTTGAGCCGCACCGCGCCGCGCGCAGTGCAACTCCCCCACTGCGTCTTCGCCGCCGACAACTTGACCGTGCGCGGCGCGACGTTCAGCAGCGGCGCGTAATGCGCCACGCGCCCGGCGAACAGCGGCTCGGCCTGCTGCCGGCACCAGTGCAGCACCAGTTGTTCGATATGGGCGGTATCGCTGTCGTCCGCCACGAACACCCATAGCTCCTTGCCGCGTTGCTGCACCGGTGCCGCGAACAGGCTCTGCCGCACGCGCAGGATGAGACGCTCGCCAAGGAACGGAACAAGATCCCCGTCCGCCCAGTGCAACTCCCGCGGCTTGCGCGACTGCCAGTCATCGAGCTTCTCGACCACCCAGTGCGCCCTGTCCTGCAAGACGTTGTGCAGCCACTTTTCCGAGGTGCGCCACGGCACGCTCACGATCAGGCCGCGGTCGTCGATGCGCAGGCCGATGCTCCGGCGCCGGCTGCTGCGCTTCAGGGTGTAGGAAACATTCTTTCCGGCGAGAAGCGCGGCGCGCTGCTCGATGGCGGGAGGGGAAACCAGGTTACGCAGGCGTTTCAACATTGGCATATGCACCACGAAGGACACGAAGAGCACGAAGAAAAACAAGCAGGCACCGTTTCCCCGGCAATCGCCCTCTGTTCCTCATCATGAAAAATCTTCATCCTCTTCGTGCCCTTCGTGAGCTTCGCGGTGAATTGTTTTTTCCAGATCAATGCGGCAACTGCTGGATTTCGTTCTCGATCCACGCCTCGACGCGCGCATTGATCTCTTCTGCCTTGAGGCCTTCGGTCTCGATCGGCGCGCCGATGCTCATGGTGATCAGGCCGGGATGCTTACTGAATGCCTGGCGCCCCCACAGCCGCCCGGCATTGTGCGCCACCGGCACCACCGGCACGCCGCCGCTCGCCGCCAGCATCGCCCCGCCGACCTTGTATTTGCCGCGCTGGCCGAACGGCACGCGCGTCCCCTCGGGGAAGACCACCACACAAAACCCCTGCGCCAGCCGCTCCTTGCCCTGCTTGAGCAACTGCTTTATCGCGCCCTTGCCGTCGCTGCGCTTGATCGCGATCGGGCTGGTCATCGCCAGCCCCCAGCCGAAGAACGGCAGCCACAGCAGTTCGCGCTTCAGCACCCACGCCTGCGGCGGGAATATCACTTGCAGCGCCAGCGTCTCCCAGGCGGACTGATGCTTGCACAGCACGACGCAGGGTTCCTTGGGAATATTCCTGATGCCGCGCACCTCGTGGCGGATGCCGCACACCACGCGCAGCAGCCAGATCATGGTGTGCGCATAACTGGAAATGAGGCGGTAGCGCGTCAGCGGCGGAAAGGGAAAGGTCAGCAGCGCCAGCGTGGAAAAGACCGGCGTAAGTATGATCTGCAGCAGCAGGAAAATCAGCGAGCGTAGAGCCAGCATGTCAGCCTAAAGTAATTCAGTAACCACCGCCGCGAGGTCGGGGAAAACCAGCGTACCTTCCGGCAGGCCGCCTGCAGCCTGCGTCTTCGTTCCCTTGCCGGTCAGCACCAGGTAAGGCTGCGCACCCAGCGCGGCGGCAGGCTGCAAATCGCGCAGCGAATCGCCCACCACCGGCACATCTTCAAGGTCGCCGAGGTTGTAGCGCTCCGCGATCTCCTTGAGCATCCCGCTCCTGGGCTTGCGGCAGTCGCAATCGTTCTCGTTGGTATGCGGACAGAAAAACACCGCATCGATGCGCGCGCCAACCAGCGCGCAGGCCTTGTGCATCTTGCCGTGGATCGCATTCAGCATCGCCATGTCGAGCAGCCCGCGCCCGATGCCGGACTGGTTGGTCGCCACCACCACCCGGTAGCCGGCCTGGTTCAGGCGCGCGATCGCCTCCAGGCTGCCGGGGATCGGCTTCCACTCCTCCGGCTTCTTGATGAACTGTTCGGAGTCGTAATTGATCACGCCGTCGCGGTCGAGAATAACAAGGTTCATGGAAACTTCCAGTAATTCGGAATTTCGGGATGCAGCGCAAGGCGCACGGAGCACAGCGACTGAGGCATACCGCTTTGGTAGACGAAGGAGCGAGCACCGCGCAACGCCGCGATGCGCCCGAAAAACGAATTAATGGAAGTTTCCATCAGGCTGCCAGTTTGGAGATGTCGGCGACCTGGTTCATCAGCTTGCCGAGCTGCTGCAGCAGCGCCGCCCGGTTCAGGCGCAGCTCCTTGTCCTCGCACATCACCATGACCTTGTCGAAGAAATCGTCGATGAAGGGCTTGAGCGTGACCAGCACCTTCAGGTTGTTGCCATACTCGCCGCGCTCCAGATAGCCCGTCGCCATCGGCTTGATGTCCTGTATGGCCTGGTGCAGCTCGCGTTCGGCGGCCTCTTTCAGCAGCGCGGGCTTCACGGCCGCACGCGTGGAATCGGCGCCGAGCTCCTCGGCATTCTTGCGCATGATGTTCTGCACGCGCTTGTTGGCCGCCGCCAGGTCCTTCGCCACCTCCAGCGCAGCAAAGGCACTCACCCCCTGCAAGCGCGGCAACACCTCGTGCATGCGCCCATCCAGCAGGCACAGCACTGCCTCGATGTGCGACACCTCGAAACCGCGCTCGCGCAGGTAGCCGCGCAGGCGATCCAGCATGAAGCCTTCCACATCGCTTGCCACCGTCGCACTCAGCAGGCCTGCGGGGAAATTCCCTGCGGCAGTCTTGACCAGCGCGGGCAGCGGCAGGTCGAGCGGCGTCTCGACCAGGATGCGCAGGATGCCCAGCGCATGGCGGCGCAGGCCAAAGGGATCTTTTTCGCCGGTGGGCACCTGGCCGATGCCGTAGATGCCGACCACCGTCTCCAGCTTGTCGGCCAGCGCAAGCGCGCAGGCGATGGGACCCTGCGGCAACGCATCCCCGGCGAATCTCGGGCGGTAGTGCGCCTCGATCGCATCCGCCACCACCTTGTCCTCGCCGTCGTGCAGCGCGTAGTAGCGCCCCATGATGCCCTGCAGCTCGGGGAACTCGCCGACCATGTCGGTGAGCAGGTCGGCCTTGGCCAGGCGCGCCGCCAGCTCCGCATCCGCCTTGTCCGCATCCAGCAGCCGCGCGATCGTGCCAGCCAGCGTGGCGATGCGCTCGATGCGCTGCAACTGCGTGCCCAGCTTGTTGTGGTACACCACGCTGCCGAGCTTTTCGACGCGCGATTCCAGCGTCTTCTTGCGATCCTGGTCGAAGAAGAACTTCGCGTCCGCCAAGCGCGGGCGTACCACGCGCTCGTTGCCGCCGATCACCAGGCTCGCATCCGCGGGGCGGATGTTCGACACGATGAGGAACTTGTTGGTGAGCTTACCCGCCGCATCGAGCAGCGGGAAATATTTCTGGTTCGCCTTCATGGTCAGGATCAGGCACTCCTGCGGCACCTCGAGGAATTCCGCCTCGAACTTGCCGACCAGCACGTTGGGGCGCTCGACCAGCGCGGTCACCTCGTCCAGCAGCGCGTCGTCTTCAATCGGCTTGAGGTTTTCTTTCGCCGCTGCCTCCTCCAACTGGCGCACGATCTCGGCGCGGCGCTTCTCGAAGCCCGGGACCACCGCGCCTTCGTTTTCCATCTGCGCCTCATAGCCGTCGGCCTCCTTCAGCACCACCGGATTAACGCCGGCCTCGAAGCGATGCCCCTGCGTGGCGTTGCCCGCCTTCAGGCCGAGCACCGAGACCGGCACGACCTCGCTGCCATGCAGCGCGACCACCCCATGCGCGGGACGCACGAACTGCACGCTGCTCCAGCCGTCGGCGAGCTGGTAGGTCATCACCTTGGGGATCGGCAGCTTGGCGAGCGCGTCTTCCAGGGCCTTCTGCAGACCTTCTGCCAGCGTCGCCCCGGCCTGTTTGCTGTCGTAGACCAGCGACTCCGCCTTGCCCTCGCCTTCGCGGCGCAACTGCGGCACGGTTTCAGCCCCTGCGCTCAGCGCGGCGAGTTTCTTGAGCAGCGCGGTTGTTGCCTGCCCGTTCGCATCCAGCCCCACGGAAACCGGCATCAGCTTCTGCGACACCGCCCTGTCCTCGGCCTTGGCGGCGACATCGCTCACGCGCACCGCAAGGCGGCGCGGCGAAGCAAAGGAAGTCACGGCGCTTCCGGCGGAGGCCAGGCCTTGCGTCTTGAGGTTCTCGGCCAGCACGGCTGCAAAGCTCTCGCCAAGTTTCTTCAGCGCCTTGGGCGGCAGTTCCTCGACGAGCAACTCAACCAGCAGATTCTTGGTACTCATGCTGCCACCGCCTTCTTCTCAATCTGTGCCAGCACTTCGTCTGCCCACGCCTTGGGCGCCATCGGGAAACCGAGGCGGGCGCGGCTGTCGAGGTAGCTCTGCGCGACGCTGCGCGCGAGGTTGCGGATGCGCCCGATGTAGGCGGCACGCTCGGTCACCGAGATCGCGCCGCGCGCATCGAGCAGGTTGAAGGTATGCGCCGCCTTCAGCACCTGTTCGTAGGCGGGCAAAGCGAGCTGCTGTTCCATCAGGTGTTTGGCCTGCTTCTCGTGGCTGCCGAATGCGCCGAGCAAAAATTCCACATCGCTGTGCTCGAAGTTGTAGGTGGACTGCTCGACTTCGTTCTGGTGGTACACGTCGCGGTAGGTCACGCCTTCCGCCCAGGTCAGGTCGAAGACGTTTTCCACGCCCTGCAGGTACATTGCCAGGCGTTCGAGGCCGTAGGTGATCTCGCCGGTGATCGGCTTGCAGTCGATGCCGCCGACCTGCTGGAAATAGGTGAACTGCGTGACTTCCATGCCGTTCAGCCACACTTCCCAGCCCAGCCCCCACGCGCCGAGCGTCGGGTTCTCCCAGTCGTCCTCGACGAAGCGGATGTCGTTCTGTTTCAGATCGAAGCCGAGCGCCTCCAGCGAGCCGAGGTACAGGTCGAGAATGTTGGACGGAGAGGGTTTCAGCACCACCTGAAACTGGTAGTAATGCTGCAGGCGGTTCGGGTTCTCGCCGTAGCGCCCGTCCTTGGGACGGCGCGACGGCTGCACGTAGCCGGCCTTCCACGGCTCCGGCCCGAGCGCGCGCAGGAAAGTCGCGGTGTGCGACGTGCCCGCGCCGACCTCCATGTCATAGGGCTGCAGCAGCGCGCAGCCCTGCTTGTCCCAATAATTTTGCAGCGTCAGGATGATCTGTTGAAAGCTCAGCCCTTGGCTGAGCTTCGGTGAAGACTCATGCCCGCTCGCGGGCGTTATGTCGGAACCAAAAGTAGGCATCGGTTGTTATTCTGGCGATTGCGAAGGCATGCATTTTACTGGTTTTCGACAACTGCCGTCAGCGTAGTAAAAAGTAAAACGGGCGAGTGACAACTCGCCCGTCAATACCTCAGTATCTCTGCGAATTAGTTTACGTCGGGTGTTATTGTGAGCACTTCGGCTCCCTCATCATATTTTTCGAGATATTTGCCGATTGTTTCAAAGGTTGCCGTGATGGTCTCTCCACGATGGTCCGAAGTGGAGACTTCCTTGCTGAACATGGAGCCCAGCATCAACTTGAATGGATTAACGTTGACCTTTTGTCCGACAAAATAGGCTTTTTCATTCGCCTTGATTTTGCCGATGTCATCAGTTTGATAGATCGCCGCATTGGTCACATCCAATACAAACTCCGTGCAGTTCTGCTTGCCCAGTGTGTATGGGTTCGCAATCACCGAGTAGTGTGGCTCATGCAAAGTGCTATATGCGGGAGAACCAATTACGTCCAGCAAACGTCTTTGCAATTCAGCGGAAGGAATAATGATGCCGGCTTCCAGCTCGGCAACTCCGGCAAAAAAATCTACCGGAAAATCCTGAACCAGGTCACTTACATCAGGCTGCCCATCCTTTTGATACAGGTTATGAATCGCATAGCCCGGGATTTTTCTGCCATCGCTGGTAGTAATTTCAGAATAGACCGCGAAAGCCACATGCGTAAAATGCATTCCTTCGGGCAATTCCGAACGGGGCCGCCCCATGCGCGCCAGAATCGCCACATAAGCCCCTTTATCGGCCATTGTTTTCTCGACCTTCTTGGCAAACTTGATAATCTGCTCCGCAGAATAATGCAAAGCCTCGCCGGCTTGGCTGCTGCTCGAGCTAAATCCCGTTGCCTGCGCCGAGGCGGCGCAACCAAGCATTAAAAACAGCCATATCGTTGTCAGGTAACGCATAAACCCTCCTAGCTTTTCTGGTCAGATTTCTTCTCGTCTATTTTCTTGAGCGCTTCATTGGGCGGAGTAGCCGTAATAGCCTCATCCGTAATTTTTAGAGGCTTGCCAATAGGTGCGGCCGCCGCTCTCATGGATTGGTTAGCAACTCCAATACTTGCCGCCCCGCCGGAGACCACAGCCACTCCCCCCATAGACAGAGGTATCGCGGATGCCGCAGAAGTTGCCCGTCCGGATGCTGCAATAGAATGTGCCGCACTGGCACTGGCGTTACCACTTGCCGCTGTGGAATTCTTGACCGCTTGGCCTGCATGGGCATCTTCCCCTGCATAAGCGAGACTACCCTGTACAAAACACAAAACAGCAAAGGGAAGCAACCGTTTGAATTTCAGCATTTCAATCTCCTCAATGGGTTAGCCAAAAAAGCGGGGACACTGTACACAATAGTCATTGCTTGAACAACCTAGAAACCTGCCATGAGAGCTAACTTATCCGCCCGCTTCAGGCTCTTGATCTCCATCTCACGTTTCGATGCAGTCGACCGGTCGGCGCACGGCTCGGCATATGCCAGCTCCACCGGCAGGCGCACCCTTGTGTACTTCGAAGCCGTGCCGGCGTTGTGCGCGGCGAGGCGTTTTTCCAGGTCGTTGGTGATGCCGCAATACAGGGTGTCGTCGGCGCAGCGCAGCAGGTAGCAGTGCCAGTTCATTCCCTCTCCCTAGCCCTCCGAGGGAATGCGGCGCAGCCGCGCATAGGCCAGCATCGCAATCAGCAGCAACATCACCGCCGCGTTGCCCCAGCGCACATAGGGCGTGACGCCCTGATAACCCTGCGCCATGCCGTTCAGCACGGCCTCCCGGTGTTGCGGCAGTTGCTGCAGCACGCGGCCATCCGCGCCGATGATGGAGGTCACGCCGGTGTTGGTGGCGCGCAGCATCATGCGGCCGGTCTCCAGCGCGCGCAGTTGCGCGATCTGGTTGTGCTGCGCCGCCGCGTGGGAGTGGCCGTACCAGGCGTCGTTGGTAACGTTGACCAGTAGCGTCGCCTGCGGCAGCGCGCGGATGATTTCTTCGCCGAACACGTCCTCGTAGCAGATGTTCGCCGCGACGCGCTGGCCGGCGACCTCGAGCGGCGCTTGGCGCTCTTCGCCGCGCGCCAGATCGCCCATCGGAATGTCGAGTACGCCGTTGATGAACCAGCCGAGCAGCGGGCGCAGCGGGATGAATTCGCCGAACGGCACCAGGTGCTGCTTGCGGTAATGCTGCTCTTCCGCCATGCCGAGCGTGAACACGCCGTTGTAGTAGCTGCCGTTGTTGCGCTCGAAGGCACCGATCAGGATGTCTCCGCCGTTTTTCCTGGCGTGATTGCGCAGTTGTTCGACCAGTGCCGGGGGCACTTCGTGGCGCAGCAGCGGCAGCGCGGTTTCCGGCAAGACGGTGAGGCGCGCCGGATTCTGCATGGTCAGGCGGCGGTAGGTCTCCAGCGTGCCGGGCAGCGCGTCTTCGTTGAACTTGAGATCCTGCGCGATGTTGCCCTGCACCAGCGCGACGCTGAATGGCTCGCCGTGCGGCTGCGTCCAGGCGATGGCGCGCAAGGCCGCGCCGCCTATCCACAACGCAACGAGCACGGCCAAGGCAATCTGCCCCTGCCGGCTCCAGCGCTTGCACCACAGCATTGCCAGCAGCCCTGCGCTCACCGCCGCGACCAGCGACGCGCCGTACACCCCGAGCAGCGGCGCGTAGCCCGCCAGCGGGCTGTCGCTGTGCGCATAGCCCAGGGTTAGCCACGGGAAACCGGTGAAGATCGTGCCGCGCAGCCATTCGATCAGCACCCACGCCGCCGGCATCAGCACACACAGCGACACCTGCGCGGGGAGGCTGTACACCGCTTCCGCGCGGAAACGGCCCTCTTCTTCCGGGCTCCTGAACACCGCGCCGGTCAGCGCCGGCAAACGCGCCTGCGCGTAACCGGCCAGCGCCGGGAACAGGGCGATGAATGCGGCGAACAGCAGCGTGGCGGGCAACGCCAGCAGCAACGGCATGCCGCCGTAGTCGTGCAGCGCGATATAGATCCAGCCGATGCCGGCGACGAACAGCCCGAGGCCGAAGCTGAAGCCCAGCCACCCTGCCGCGCGCGGATCATCGGCGCGGCTCCACAGGGCGAACAGCACGGCAAGCGCCAATACCGGGATGACGAAAACCCCGAACGGCGCGAAGCCGAAGACGCACGACAAGCCTGCGATGAAAGCGGTGAGCAAGGATTTTCGAGTTTTGGACATCAGGTGAATCGGTACATGAAACGCGCGAAGAATAACCGATTCCTTCCGATACGGCATTTGTGATTAAATCGCGCCCTGCTTACCCGGAAACACATCACGCCATGGAAAAGATCCGCCTCTCCAAACGCATGTCCGAACTCGGCCTGTGCTCGCGCCGCGAAGCGGATGGCTATATCGAAAAAGGCTGGGTGGAAGTCGACGGCGAAGTCGTCAGCGAGCTGGGCAGCAAGGTTTATCCCACCCAGCAGATCACCCTGCGCACCGCCGCACAGAACACCCAGCAGCAGCGCGTGACCATCCTGCTCAACAAGCCGATCGGCTATGTGTCCGGACAGGCAGAGCATGACTACAAGCCCGCCGTCACCCTGATCGACAGCGCGACACACTGGGTGGAAGACCCGTCGCCGCTGCGCTTTCACCGCAGCCAGTTGCTCGGCCTCGCCCCGGCAGGCCGCCTGGATATCGACTCGACCGGCCTGCTGGTGCTCACCCAGGACGGCCGCATCGCCAAACAACTGATCGGCGAGGATTCCAGGGTGGACAAGGAATATCTGGTGCGCGTGCAGGGCAAGCTCAAGGACAGCGGGCTGGCGCTGCTCAATCAGGGACTGAAGCTGGATGGCGAATATCTCAAGCCCGCCAAGGTGACCTGGCAGAATGAGGATCAGTTGCGCTTCGTGCTGCGTGAGGGCAAGAAACGCCAGATCCGCCGCATGTGCGAACTGGTCGAGCTGAAGGTGACGGGACTGAAACGCATCCGCATCGGCAAGGTGAAGCTGGGGAATCTGCCGCTCGGGCAGTGGCGCTACCTGGGAGAAAACGAGCAGTTCTAGAGGGACTGGGCCTTTACATAACGGATCGCCAGATCCGGCAACGCGGCGGGCTTACCGAAATGCCAGCCTTGCCCGAAATCGCAGCTCAATTCCAGCAATTTCTTGCGCGCCAGTCCGGTTTCCACTCCTTCGGCGACCACATTCATGCCGAGCGAATGCGCCAGGTCGATTGAAGAGCGCACAATTTCCAGGCTCTGCGGGGAGCTCATCATGGGGTCGATGAAGGCGCGGTCGATTTTCAGCGTGCCGACCGGATAGCGCTGCAGGTGTTCCAGCCCGGAGTGCCCGGTGCCGTAATCGTCCAGCGCAAGGCTGCTGCCCAGTTCGACCAGCCGATCCAGGATGCGCAACGCCATTTCGGGGTGCTCGACCATGACCGTTTCGGTGAGCTCCAGCTTCAGTTCCGTCGGCGGCATGTTGTGGCGCGCGATGATCGCCTTGACGTCGTCCACCAGCGATTCGCAGGTCAATTGGCTCGGCGACAGGTTGACGCTGACGAAAGGATGCCTGTAATCGGAATATTGCCTCAGCGTCGGCCAGTCCCGGCAGGCGCGCTCCAGCGTCCACAGCCCGAGTTCGCGTATCAGGCCGGTCTGTTCGGCTAGCCAGAGAAAGTCCATCGGCGGGATCACGCCGTCCGTGGGGTGATGCCAGCGGATCAGCGCCTCGAATCCGGCAATGTTGCCGTCGGCCAGATTGCAGATCGGCTGGTAATAAAGCTCGAATTCATCGCGTGCCAGGGCGCGTGTCACCCCATGGGCAAGCGACAGCTTCTGCGTCGCCTCGCCTTTCAGGGTACTGCGATTGGCGGTTTGCGCCGGCGTAGCCTCTGCCCCCGGCGCCGGTTTTGCGGCGCCGCCCTGCTTGCTGCGGAAGCGCTCCAGGATGACCATCAGCAGATGGCGCAGGATCGGGTCGCTCTTCTCCAGCAATCCATCAACCAGCTTCCGCTTGACGGGGACGAGCACGGTTTTCTCTGCAGCCCTGACCGTGGCAGTGCGCGGCTGATGGTCGATCAGCGCGATCTCGCCGAACATTTCATCCTTGCCCAGGGAGCTGACCTTGCGCTCCACGCCCTGATCCAGGATGAAAATTTCGACGGAGCCCTTCTCGATGAGATAGGCGCAATCGCCGGCATCGCCGACCTTGAATATCTGTTCACCGGCGGCGAAGACTTCGCGATCCAATTCGTCAAACATGTACCCCCCCCTGTTCCGGCTGCATCAGGCGGCAACCGGATTTCATTTTCGTATAACTATCCCAGAGGTAGGGGTAAAAAACAATATGCCGAACGGCCTAATTTGACCGTTTCAGTCCACTCCGGAAATATTAGCAGAATCAGATATGCGCTGGAAACTCAGCGGTTATCCGGGCCGGGCGTTTCTGCCGCAGTTTTCTTGCGCTCCACCAGCAGCGAATACAAGCGGCGACTATCCGCCCGCAGCACGGTAAAGGCCAGCCCGCCGACTTGCACGCGGTCGCCGCGCCTGGGGAGTTGTCCGGCGGCCTTGAGCACCAAGCCGCCCACGGTGTCGCATTCCTCGTCGCTGAATTCCGTGCCGAGCGCCTCGTTGAAATCGCCGATCTCGGTATCGGCCTTCACGCGCCACTTCCCTTTGCTGTCCGGGATGATGTTGTCCTCATCCTCATTGAAATCGTATTCGTCCTCGATGTCGCCGACGATCTGCTCCAGCACATCCTCGATCGTCACCATGCCGGACACGCCACCGTACTCGTCGGCCACCAGCGCGATATGGTTGCGGTTGCTGCGGAAATCGCGCAGCAGCACATTCAGCCGCTTGGATTCCGGCACGAACACCGCCGGGCGCAGCATGTCGCGCACGTTGAACTCTTCCCCGGCGTAATAGCGCAGCAGGTCCTTCGCCAGCAGGATGCCGATGATGTTGTCCTTGTCGCCGTCGATCACGGGGAAGCGCGAGTGCGCGGTTTCGATGACAAAGGGGATGAATTTTTCCGGCGGCTCGCTGATGTCGATGACATCCATTTGCGCGCGCGGGATCATGATTTCGCGCACCTGGCGCTCGGAGACTTGCAGCACGCCTTCCATCATGGACAGCGCGTCGGCGTCCAGCAGGTTGCGCTCGTAGGCGGAATGCAGAAGTTGTATCAGTTGGTCGCGGTCTTCCGGTTCGCGCAGCAGGAACGCGGAGAGGCGTTCCAGCAAACCGGGCTTGCTACTTTCGGGGTCGTCCATTTTTTATTTATGTGTTCTGGTAAGGATCGGGGAAGCGCAATTCTAGCATCAGCCCGGTTTCCAGTGCTTCCATCTCGGCGGCATCGGCATCGCTTTCGTGGTCGTAGCCCTGCAGGTGCAAGGCGGCATGGATCGCCAGATGGGCATAGTGCGCTGCCAGATCCTTGCCCTGCTCGCGCGCTTCCCGCTCCACCACCGGCGCGCAGATCACCACGTCGCCGCTGAGCGTAGCAGTATCGTCATAGACGAAGGTCAGCACGTTGGTTGCATAATCCTTGCCGCGATAGCTCCGGTTCAGCTCGCGCCCCTCGGCCTCGTCCACGATGCGCAGCGTCATGGCCGCGTCGCGCCGCAGCGCGGCCTTGATCCAGCGGCGCAGTTGCGCGCGCGTCGGCAGATGCTGCGCGGCACTCGCATACTGCACAGCCAGCGAAAGCCTAGGCGGCAACATCTTATTCGTTTTTCTGCTGTTCATGGCGCTCATAGGCCGAGACGATCTTCTGCACCAGCGGGTGGCGCACCACATCCTCGGCGAGGAAGTCGCTGAACGCGATGCCGCGCACCTCCTTCAGGACACCGCGCGCTTCGATGAGGCCGCTCTTCTGTCCGCGCGCCAGGTCGATCTGGGTGACGTCGCCGGTGATCACCGCCTTGCTGCCGAAACCGATGCGCGTGAGGAACATCTTCATCTGCTCGGGCGTGGTGTTCTGCGCCTCGTCGAGAATGATAAAGGAATGATTCAGGGTGCGCCCGCGCATGTAGGCTAGCGGCGCGATCTCGATCATGCCGCGCTCGAAGGCGCGGTTGACTTTCTCCATCCCCATCAGGTCGTACAGCGCGTCGTATAGGGGACGCAGGTAGGGATCGACCTTCTGCGCGAGATCGCCGGGCAGGAAGCCGAGCTTCTCGCCGGCCTCCACCGCCGGACGCACCAGCACCAGACGGCGCACCGTTTCGCGCTGCAGCGCATCCACCGCGCAGGCCACAGCGAGATAGGTCTTGCCGGTGCCGGCCGGGCCGACGCCGAAGGTGATGTCGTGTTCCTGGATGGCCTGCAGGTAGCTGTTCTGGCGCGGCGTGCGGCCGCGGATCTCGGCCTTGCGCGTCATCAGCAGCGGCACGAAGTCGCTGGCCGGCTGCGCTTCGCTGCGCCATTTCATCGCCTCGATCAGACCGAGCTGCAGGCGCTCCAGCGTGATGTCGTGTTTGGCTTCGCGGTAAAAATCCTGCAACACCTGGCGCGCAAGCTCCGCCTGCGCGCCCTGGATGCTGAAATGCTCGCCGCGCCGCGCGATGCCGACCTCCAGCGCGGTCTCGATCTGGCGCAGGTTCTCGTCCAGCGCGCCGCACAGGTGCGCGAGCCGCTGGTTGTCCACCGGTTCGAGCGCGAATTGAATGGTTGGTGTGTTCATTTTTTAAGGAAGGGCAACCAGCCACGGATTAACACGGATGCGCACGGATAAAAACCGCAGGGGTAACCCGTGTTTCATCCTTGTTAATCTGTGGCTCAAGATGCGCTCCCCACCAGTTCGCCACGCAGGGTATGCCGCACCACCTGGGTAATCTTCACGTCGACAAAGCGCCCAATCAGGTCCGGCGTGCCGCGGAAATTCACCACGCGGTTGTTGTCGGTGCGCCCGGCCAGTTCCTGCGCATCCTTCTTCGACACGCCTTCCACCAGCACGCGCTGCACCGTGCCGAGCATGGCCTGGTTGACCCGCAGTTCCAGCTCGTCGATGCGCGCCTGCAGCCTAGTCAGGCGCGCCGACTTCACTTCCGGCGGGGTGTCGTCTGGCAGTTCGGCGGCGGGCGTGCCGGGACGCGCGCTGTAAACGAAGCTGAAGCTGACGTCGAAGCCCACATCGTCGATCAGCTTCATGGTCGCCTCGAAGTCCTGCTCGGTCTCGCCGGGAAAGCCGACGATAAAATCCGACGAGATGCAGATATCGGGACGCGCCGCGCGCAACCGGCGCACGATGGATTTGTATTCCAGCGCCGAGTAGCCGCGCTTCATCGCCGCGAGGATGCGGTCCGAGCCGGACTGCACCGGCAGATGCAGATGACTGACCAGCTTGGGCGTCGTCGCATACGTATCGATCAGGCGTTGCGTCATCTCCCTGGGATGCGAGGTGGTGTAGCGCAGGCGCTCCACCCCCTCCAGCGCGGTGACCGCCTGCAGCAGGAAGGCGAAATCCACCGTGTCGCCATCGTCGGTTGCGCCGCAGTAGGCGTTCACGTTCTGGCCGAGCAGGGTGATCTCCCTCACGCCTTGATCGATCAGCACCTGGATGTCGCGCAGCACATCGGCCAGCGGGCGCGACACCTCTTCGCCGCGCGTATAGGGCACCACGCAATAGGTGCAGTATTTGCTGCATCCCTCCATGACGGAGACGAAGGCCATGCCGACCGCCTTTTCCGGTGCGGGCAGATGGTCGAATTTCTCAATCTCGGGAAAACTGATGTCCACCTGCGGCACTCCTGTGTCGCGGCGCGCCTGCAGCAACTGCGGCAGACGGTGCAGGGTCTGCGGGCCGAACACCACATCGACATAGGGCGCGCGCTTCGCGATCGCCTCACCCTCCAGGCTGGCCACGCAGCCGCCCACGCCGATCAGCAAATCCGGCTTGGCCTGCTTCAATGGGCGCACGCGCCCCAGGTCGGAAAACACCTTGTCCTCGGCCTTCTCGCGGATCGAACAGGTATTGAACAGGATGACATCGGCCTCCTCCGGCTGGTCGGTCTGCTCCATGCCATCGCAGGCGCGCAGCACGTCCGCCATCCTGGCCGAGTCGTACTCGTTCATCTGGCAGCCATAAGTCTTGATATAGAGTTTTTTGGTCATTCTGCTTGCTTGACTAATCGCCGCCGAATCGCGGAAAACCCGGCATATGGGAAATTAAGGGGCTGAATTTGCACTCGAAATTTGTGCAGGAATATTTTTCGAAATTCTATCAAAAAAGGGCTTGTTTGCCCAAAGGATTGTGCTACGATTCACCCTGCTTGGAGACATGTTATCGTGTTTAACCTAGTTCTCAAGGAGGAGAAAATGGCAATTATCGCTGACATATCATCAATCGGCTGCGCAATAGGATTGGTTCTGTTTTCCTTATGGATGGTAAAACAGGTACTCGCCAGCAAGTAAAACTACAAATACTGCCAATAAAAAACCAGCTTCGGCTGGTTTTTTATTGGCAGTAACGGCAGGCTGGACCAACCCGCGCCATTGGACCGCGAAATCATCAGCGGCTCATGTCCTTCCCTCACTTTGCCGACACAGGGCATCCCCGCGCCCGGAAGTGAAAATATGCGCATAATTTGGTAGAATCCACCGCTGCCCGAACCCGCGCCTCCTAAGGAATTGAATAACACGATGAATATGTTCAACCGTTTTAGCGAAACTTGCCTTGCCCGTTTGCACCCTCATGCCGCGCTGTTGATCGGCGCTTTGTTGTCAGGCATCCCCGCCGCCGCACATGCCGATGACATCCAGGATGCCAACAAGCTGTTCAAGCAGGGGCAGCACAGCCAGGCGCTGGACAAGGTAAATGGAGTTCTGTCCAGCAAGCCCAAAGATGCGCAGGCGCGTTTCCTGAAGGGGCTGATCCTCACCGAGCAGGGCAAGACTGCCGAGGCCATCAAGACATTTTCCTCCCTGACCGAAGACTATCCGGAACTTCCCGAACCCTATAACAACCTCGCCGTGCTGTATGCCAGCCAGGGGCAGTACGACAAGGCCAGGACGGCGCTGGAAATGGCGATACGCACCCACCCCAGCTATGCCACCGCGCACGAGAATCTCGGCGACATCTATGCCAAGATGGCCAGCCAGGCTTATGACCGCGCGCTGCAACTGGATCGCAGCAATACCGCGACGCAAACCAAGCTGGCGATGATCCAGGACTTGTTTGCCGGCAGCACACGCGGCAAGGCGGCTCCGGCACGCAGCAATCCCGCTCCGGCCAAAGCCGAAGGGGCCGCGCCGGCCGGCGAAGTAGCAAGCAAGCCCGAATCCGCCAAGCCAGAACCAGTTGCGGCAGCCACAGCCAAGCCTGCACCTGCCGCCGAAAAGAACCCTGAACCCGCACCCAAGGCCAATAACGGCGGCGAAGTGCTAAAGGCCGTCAATGCCTGGGCTGCCGCATGGTCGGCCAAGGACGTGAACAAGTACCTGTCGTTCTATGCTTCCGATTTCAAGGTGCCGGGCAGTGAAAGCCGGGCAGCCTGGGAAGCCGCGCGCCGGGAACGCATCAGCAAGCCGAAATCCATCCAGGTCGGCATCAACGGCGCCACAGTAAGCTTCAGCGACGCCAGCCATGCAACCGTGAAATTCCGCCAATCCTATCGCGCCAGCCACCTGAAGAGCTCGGGCAACAAGACCCTGCTGATGGTGAAATCCGGCGGCAACTGGCTAATCCAGGAAGAGCACGCGAAATAGCCATGCTAGCCCGGGCACTGTTTTCTTCATTGCTGTACGGCCTGCTGACCGGCATGGCGCACGCCGCACCGGATTCACGCAACACCGAAGCGCAGCTCGCGAAAAGCCTGCAAGCCATCAAGAACAGCCGCATCGATATCGCGCTCAACGAGGTGGACAGCCTGTTGCGCGTCAACCCCAATTTCAAGCTGGCATACCTGGTCAAGGGCGACTTGCTGATGGCGCGCGCCGGTGCGATCGACAACTTTGGCAGCGCGGCGCATGCGCCGCGCGACAAGATCGAGGACCTGCGCGACGAGGCACGGGTACGCCTGCAGCGAGTTCTGTCGCAACCTGACAGCAAGCTCGTACCGCGTTTTTTATGGAAGCTGGATGCACAGCAGAAATATGCGCTGGTGGTGGATACCAGCCGCGCCACGCTGTTCGTTTATGAAAACGTGAACGGCGAACCGCGCTATGTCACCGACTTTTATATCACCATCGGCAAGCTTGGCACCGAAAAAGTCTCCGAAGGCGACAAGCGCACCCCGATCGGGGTGTATTTCGTCAAGGCCGAACTGCCGAAGAACAAGCTTGCCGACTTGTACGGCGACGGTGCCTACCCGCTCAGCTATCCGAACGAATGGGACCGCAAGAACAAGCGCACCGGTAGCGGCATCTGGCTGCACGGCACGCCCAAAGATACATACAGCCGCCCGCCGCGTGCCAGCGACGGTTGCGTGGTGCTGGCGAACGACGACCTGAACAAGCTCGCCTCCTACATGCAAGTCGGCGTCACGCCGATCATCATCACCAACGTCATGGAATGGAGCAGCGAACAGGACCAGAACGAACGCGACGCGCTGCTGCAGGAGATCGAGCAATGGCGCAAGGATTGGGCAAGCCTCGATACCGGCGCCTACCTCACGCATTACTCGCGCAATTTTTCCAGCGACAGCGCGGATTACGCGGCATGGGCGAAACAGAAGCAGCAGGTGAACAGCGCAAAATCCTGGATCAAGATCAACCTCTCGAAGGTCAGCGTGTTCACCTACCCGGAGCAACCCGACATGGTGGTGGTCAACTTTGAACAGGACTACAGCAGCAGCAACCTGTCCAATCGCATGATGAAGCGCCAGTACTGGATCAAACGCAACAACCGCTGGCAGATCGTCTACGAAGGAGCCGCATAACATGAAACGCCTCTTTACCGCGCTGCTCGCACTGCTGCTGTGCGGCATGATGCAATCTTCCCATTCCCTAACTCAAGGCAAAAAAACCATGGTCAAACTGCACACCAATCACGGCATCATCACCCTGCAACTGGATGCCGAAAAAGCCCCGCTCACCGTCAAGAATTTCCTCGAATACGTAAACAGCGGCTTCTATGACGGCACGATATTCCATCGCGTGATCGACAACTTCATGATCCAGGGCGGCGGTTTCGAACCCGGCATGAAGCAGAAGAAGACCAATGCGCCGGTCAAGAACGAGGCAGCCAACGGCCTGACCAACGACACCTACACCATCGCCATGGCGCGCACTTCCGACCCGCATTCCGCCACCGCGCAATTCTTCATCAACACGAAAAGCAACTCCTTCCTCAACTATCCGGGGCAGGACGGCTGGGGCTACTGCGTGTTCGGCAAGGTAGTGGAAGGCACCGAAGTCGTGGATAAGATAGGCAAGGTCGGCACCGGCTTCCGCGCCGGCCATCACGACGTACCGGAAGCAGACGTCGTCATCACCAAGGCGGAAGAAATCAAATAGGATTTAGGAACTGGAATTTGGGATTTAGGGGCAAATCCCAGTTCCCAAATCCAAAATCCTCGAATGCCCCATTCCCTGTTCATCTCCGACCTGCATCTCGGCGCCGACCAGCCGCACAGCGTGGCGGCGTTCCGGCGCTTCATCGCCGAAACCGCGCCGCAGGCCGAGGCGCTGTATATCCTCGGCGACCTGTTCGACTACTGGGCGGGAGACGACGACCTGGAGGATGCATTCTGCGCCGGGGTGATAGCCGCATTGCGCAGCCTCGCGCAGCGCGGCACCAGACTATGCCTGATGCACGGCAACCGCGACCTGTTGATGGGCGCGGCGCTGGCAAACGCCTGCCATGCCACGCTGCTGGACGATCCGACACTGATCGATCTGTATGGCACGCCGACGCTGCTCAGCCACGGCGACCAGCTATGCACCCATGATGCCGAATATCAGCGTTATCGCGCGCAGGTGCATGACGCGGATTTCCAGCGGCAGTTTCTCGCCAGGCCGCTGGCGGAACGCAAGGCCTATATCGCGCAACTGCGCGAGCGCAGCATGGCGGAAAAGCAGAGCAAGGACAGCGCGATCATGGATGTAAGCGACGAAGCAGTCGACGCCTTGCTGCGCGAACATGGCTATCCGCGCCTGATCCACGGCCACACCCACCGCCCGCGCCGCCATGAGCATACCGTCGACGGGCGCACCTGCGAACGCTGGGTGCTGGGCGACTGGGACCGGCAAGGCTCGGCGCTGCGCTGCGACGCGCAGGGTTGCCGCTCAATCGTTTTTTGATTCCTTCGGGGAACAAAGCTTCTCGCACGGCACACCGTCGCCGTTGCCGTCCAGGGTCTTGTGGCCGCACTGCGCCAGATAATGCCTGGCTTCTTCACACGAAGACATCTGCGAGCAATGCTTCTTGCTGCCGCAGGCGATGCCGGATGCGGTTACAGCGGCGGCAGCTTGAGGTTGCACGGTGCCCGCATGCTGCTTGCGCCATTGCGACGGCTCTATGGCTTCTCCTCCCGCCCATAGCCCGCGCCTGGCCTGCTGCGCTTCGCGCTGCAACGCCATCAGCTCGCGGTTGCTGTGGAAACGCGAATATTCCCATGCCATGCCGCGCCGCACCTGCTCGTGATTCACGTTGAGCCCGTTGGCATGCACGGTTGCGACCAGCCGTCCGTAATCATCCACCGCGCGGCTCACCACCCTTATCTGCTTGCCCATCGCCATGTCGGCCAGCGATTTCTGCGATGCGGTGCCGTAGGGCTGGGCTTTCTCCGGTGCGTCCACTTCGGCGAGCCGCACCTTCACCGGGTTGCCGCTGCGCAGCACCAGCAATGTGTCTCCGTCCAGCACGGCGATCACCTTGCCGGAGAAGTCTGCCGCCTGCGCCAGGCCGCCAACCAAAAGCAGCAGGGCGCATGCCAGGCAGCGCAAGCGGCTCGTCATGACAGCACGCTCTTGACGACGGCCAGGCACAGCAGGGTATAGCAGGCGGCGACTAGGTCGTCGAACATCACGCCCAGCCCGCCATGCATGTTGCTGTCGAAGTAGCGGAACGGCTGCGGCTTGACGATGTCGAACAGGCGAAACAGCGCGAAGGCCAGCAGCGCCCAGTCCCAGCCGGGCGGCGTGAAGAACAGCACCAGCAGGAATGCCACGATCTCGTCCCATACGATGCCGCCGTAATCGGCTACCCCCAGCGACTTACCGGTGATGTCGCAGACCCACACGCCGACGGCGAATGCGACAACCACCGCCGCGAGGAACAGCCAGCCCGTCAGGCGCGGCTCGAGATACCAGTACATCGGGAAGGCGACCAGCGTGCCGAATGTGCCGGGCGCCTTGCGCGCCAGCCCGCTGCCGAAGCCGAACGACAGCAGGTGCGCCGGGTGACTCAGCAAAAATTGCCAGCTCGGTTTGACGAACAGTTCACCGGAAGTGGTCATAGCCGCCATTCTCGACGTTGAGTGGATTGCCTGCCGCATCGTGCAGGGTACAGTCGCGCCCCGCAACAATTTTCCCGATGCGGGTCAGCGGCAGGTTAAGCCGTTCGGCAAGCTCCGTCAATTCCGCATGGCGCGCTGCGGGAGCGGTGAAGCACAGTTCGTAATCGTCGCCGCCGGCCAGGGCGCATTGTCTTGCGAGCGGCCGCGACAGGTGGGCATGCAGGGCCGGCGAGAGCGGCAGTGCCGGGAAATAGAGCTGCGCGCCCAGTTGCGAGGCCTCCAGGATATGCCCAAGATCGGCGAGCAGTCCGTCGGAAATATCGATCGCGCTGCTGGCGATGCCGCGTAGCGCCAGCCCCAGCGCCACGCGCGGCTGCGGCCGGTGCAGGGCCGGCGCGCAGGCGGCAAATTCCGCATCGGACAAGGCGATGCGCCCCTGCAGATGCGCCAGGGCCAGCGCCGCATCGCCGAGCCGCCCCGAGACCCAGATTTCATCGCCCGCTCGTGCGCCGCTGCGGCGCAATGCCAGCTGCGCGGGCACCTCGCCGAAGATGGTCACGCACAGGTTGAGCGGCCCGCGCGTAGTGTCGCCGCCGACCAGCTCCACGCCATGCTGGTCCGCCAGCGCGAAGAAACCCGCGCTGAATTGCGCCAGCCATGCCTCGTCCGCCTCGGGCAGCGCGACGGCCAGCGTCGCCCAGCGCGGCGCGGCACCCATCGCCGCGAGGTCGGACAGGTTCACCGCGAGCGCCTTGTGTCCGAGCAGGAAAGGATCGGCATCGGGCAGGAAATGCGTGCCGCTTACCAGCATGTCCGTGGACACCGCCAGCACATTGCCCGCCTCCACTTGCAGCAACGCGGCATCGTCGCCCACGCCAAGCAGTGCGCCGGGCGTGGCGCGGGTGAAGAAACGCCGGATGAGATCGAATTCAGATAGGCTCACCTGCAACTCCAGAAAGACCTTTTATCCACAGATTACGCAGATTACACAGATTAAAACCGATTGGAAATCGAATTCAGTTTCGATGAGCCCATGACGAACCCAGACTAAACGATATTCAGTACCGAGCCGACTGAAATATTCTTGTTTCTAATCTGCGAAATCTGCGTAATCTGTGGACAAGGTTTTTAGTTCTTGCCTGCATTGACCTCGACCGCGCGCACCTGCGGCGCGAGCTTGTCGAGGACGCCGTTGACGTATT
>CAYNYH010000016.1:0-26279 GCA_964401425.1 uncultured Gallionella sp.
GTAATACTGCGCGGCCGGTTTTTTCTGCCCGAGATGGTCGAGGCTGACTGCGAGATTGAATGCGTATTCGGCATTGCCTGGTTCCAGCGTATAGGCGTTGAAATAGGCCTGTTGCGCCTCGCCCCAGCGCGATTGCCCGGTGTACAGGTTGCCCAGTGCAAAATGCAGCGCAGCCGAATTGCCCTGCTCGCGGAGCAGGATTTTTAATCGGCTCTCGCTGTAATCGTCATCCGTGCTCAATGCGGACATGCCGGCATTCGCCAGCGCATTGCGCGGGTCCAGCGCAAGCACGCGGCCGAAATATTGCGCCGCCTCTTTGGTTTCGCCGCGCTGCTGGGCGATGGCTGCCAGCCCGAGCAGCACATCGGGATTGCGAGCATCTTTCTCGAGTTTTGCCAGGTACAGTTGCCGGGCTTCGTCCAGCCTGCCATTGCGATAAGCGAGATAGGCATCACTGAGCAGCGGATCGACCGGTACGGTTTTCTTCGGCTCGATGCGGATCGGTTCGGGGCGCGCCGGCACGCTGCTGCGCGATTGCGTCGTGATGGCGGGAGCACTCCTTGCCGGTGGAGCGGCAGAAAACTGTTCCGTTACGGGGGTGTCTGCAGGAGCCGGCGCATTGCCCGCCGCAGTCGGGGCATATTGAATTATGGACTCTGTGGCGGTGACGGGCGGTGTCTGGCGGGCCGGCGGCGCACCGGCAGGATGTAGCGGTGTCGTGTTGCTCGCGGAATCCAGATACCACAGGTAAGCCATGCCGCCGGCGAGCAACAGGATCGTGCCGCCCAGGGCATAGAGCAGATTGCGGTTGGGCAGTGTGCGGCCGGTAATCGGGGGGAGGGACTTGGCATTGAACAGGTTTTGCCCGGTATTGCGCGCCTGATCCGCGTCCTGCGGGGCGTCCATATCCGGGCCTGTGCCGGCCTCCGGCTGCGCGGCTTGCGCTTGCTTCGACTTTCTGCGGGCGTCCAGGAGCAGGCTCATAAGTTCCTCAAGGCTTGCCGTTGGCAGATTCTTTGAAGAAATCCTGGTTCGGCAGTGTATCCCGGTATGCGCTGAAGTCGCCGTCTATGCTGGCCTCCTTGATGACCACCGGGCGCAGGAATACCACCAATTCCTTTTTGGCACGCAGATTGTCCTTATTCTTGAAGAATTCGCCGATGGCCGGGACATTTGAAATGCCCGGCACCATATCATCGGTGTTTGTCATGGAGTCTTCCATCAGGCCCCCCATGACTGCGATGTTGCCATTCTCGATGCGGAGCATGGACTCCATCTCACGGGTGCGGATTACCGGTATCAGGCTGACGATATCCTGGGCAAAGCCGTTGGTCGCGCTGGCTTTCAGTGCGGGGTTCGGGTCGGCGACGTAACTGAGAATGCGTGAAACGCTGGGGTGGACGTTGAGGATGACCTCATTGCTGTCGCTGATTTGCGGGGTGACGTTCATGACGAAACCGACCGGGACGGAGTTAAGCGTTGTCGTATAGGTAGTGGTGGTTTGCGTCTGGTTTTGGCTGGTATCTGCCTTGATGGTGAAGTAAACGTTGTTATCGACTACTTTCAGGACAGCAGTCTGATTGTTGAGCACCGAAAGCTTGGGGCTTGAAAGGACTTTAACCGTGCCGAAGGTGTCAAGCAACTTGACCAGGATGCTGATGTTGCCAAGGCGCGATGCCGCATTCGTGTAGCCGAGAGAAAAGATGTTCTGTGCCGGCGCGGCCAGCGTGCCGCCTACTCCCTGAGTCAGGGTGAAGCCGGCGCGGCCAAGATGGGCGGCACTCCAGTTGATGCCTTGTTGGTAATGGTCGGATAGTTCTACCTCGGCGATGGTCGCCTCGATCATCACCTGGCGGCGGGCGTTGGCCATGATCCGGTCGACGAATTCCTGAATCTTTTCGTGCTGCTTGCCGGTCGCGCGTACGGTGATGATGCCATTCTCCGGGTTGGCGATGACCGAGGCTGCCTCGCGGAAAGTGCTGCGCCGTGTGACGGTGGTACCACCCTCCTGCACGCTTATCGGGGCGGGACTGTTTTCAATTCCGCCTTTGGGCGCTGTTTTTTTGCCGCCAGCCGATTGCATCCCGGTACCAGTGCTGCTGGCTGCGCTTACTTGCTGAACAACAGTCTCGCTGGAGCCTTCAGGCAGGATCTTGTCGGTTTCGTGCAGGATGTCTTTTATGTTTTGCACCAGTGTTTCCCAGAAGCGGTTCCTGGAAACATCCTTGATGGAAATGGTCGAGTTGTTGTTGCCGCTTGGTGTGGCGGCCCCGCCGGTTGACACGGCACTGCTGACGGTTGCGTTGGTGTTGATGGAACTGTCTGAATCACGCGCCATGTTTACATAGTCGATCTTGTAATGCTTCAGAAACGGTGCGTCCGGCATCACGGTCAGGTTGCCGTTGTCCAGTTCATATCGCATATCGATCTGTCTGGCGATGCGCGTCAGGATTTGCGGCAGGGTCTGGTCTAGCGCGTTCAGGGTGACCGTCCCCTGGATGCCGGGATGGATGTCCAGGTTGATTTTTGCATCGCGCGCCAGGGCGAACAGGATTTCCTGCGCAGGGACATTGGTGACGATGACGCTGTAGGTTTCCGCCTTGTCCATCGGCTTGGGCGGCGGGAGAACGATGCTGCGCTTCAGGGGCTGCGGGATGTCGGTTGCAGGTGAGGGCGGTTGCTGGATGTGCTTGTCCGACGGCTGTATCGGTCTGGTGCCGCAACCGGCAAGCATCATGCTGATGGTGCAGAGGTAAAACATGTTGCGTAAGCGCATTCTTTTTCTCCCTCAACCTCTTTGGCGCAAAGCCTAGCAGCTTTGCGGGGTTGGCTCAATATGCCTGCGGTTTCCAGCCCCGCTAGAAAGTGTAAACGGATACGGTAAAAGCCTCCTGATAGCGCCGAGGCAATTCGGTGATCGAATTTTGCGCCGTATTAACCGATGGGTATGCGCCGTAGAGTACGCGCAGCCCGTCCTTGTCGCCGAATTTGGCCGGCAGCAGATAAATTTCCGAGAGCTTGCCCAGCCCCTTTGCGCGCCTCAGGAAATTTTCGATGCGCTCCTGCTTGATCTCTTCGCTGTAAAACAATTGGATGCTGGCAACAGCCTTTTTCTGTTCGAACAATTGCCTGCCCGCCGCCAGGCGCTGTTCAAACAGGCTGGAACTGCCGGCTGTTGCCGGTGCGGGTGCAGCCGGCGGCGCCAAATTGGCTGTCGCCGGCTGTGGTGGTGGAGCCGGGCTGGTAGTGACGGCTGCCAGATTCATTTCTTTACCGGTTGCCGGGGCAGGTGCATTATCCGGCGATGCGGTAACAGGCTGTGTGGCGGTTGCCGGAGTTGGTTGGGCGGGTGCGTGGGCAGGTTGGCTGTCCTGACTCTGTACTGAGCCTGTCGAAGCAATCTGTTGGAGTGGAGCTGCTGGTTTTTCCAGCAGCCACCAGCTTGCCAGGCCTGCCAGGAGCAATACGCCTGCCGCACTGCCGATCAGCAGTTTTTTGTCGGGCGCGGAGCGGGCCGATTTGAGTTCGCTGTCGCGCATGGCCGCCTGTACATGGCGGCCTTCGATGTTGTGGGTGTCTTCCACGAAGGCAGCCAGCAGCGATTTGTCCGCGAGGATATTGATGCGGCGCATCAGCCCGTTGGACGCATCGGAAATGAGCTTGATGGCGGTCGGCGAAAAAATATCCGGGCCGCGGTAGCCGGCCGCCCGCATCCTGAACATCAGGTAGCTTTCCAGGGTGTTGCGCGACAGCGGCTGGATGTGGAAATGGTGGACGATGCGATCCTTGAGTTGGCGCATGTTCGGCTGGTCCAGCTTGGCATTCAGTTCCGGCTGCCCGAACAGGATGATCTGCAGCAGCTTGGCATTGCCGATCTGCAGGTTGTACAGCAGGCGCAATTCTTCAAGCGTGTCCAGCGGCATGGCATGCGCTTCGTCCACCAGTACGACGATGCGCTTGCCTTCGCGGGCCTTCTCCTCGAGCTTGCTCTGGATGCTGTGCATGACGATGCCGACGCGCTTGCCGTCGATGCTCAGGCCGAGCGCGTCGGCGATCGCATACAGCATTTCCTCGCGCGACAGGCTGGGGTTGGCGAGGTAGATGGTCTCGACATGCTTGGGCAACCGTTCGAGCAGCATGCGGCACAGCATGGTCTTGCCGCTGCCGACTTCTCCGCTGACCTTGATGATGCCTTCGGCCTCGCTCAGCGAATAGATCAGCGCATCGAGGATCTCGCCGCGGTTGGCGCCGGAAAAGAAGAACACCGTCACGGGGGTGATCCGGAACGGCGGTTCATCAAGTCCGAAATGCTCCAGGTACATGCCTGAGTCCTCTAAGTTGAGTTTTCCGTGCGCATCCATGCGGCTGTGCGGCGTGGTGCGGTTAATGCCGGGTAGCCAGTAGGCATTAAGTGCTGAGCATAGCGGTAAGCGCTTGCAAGCTCAATAGGAAAAAGTACAGATATTCACGGGGGTGACGATTTGTTGAGAATAGGGCGCGCTGTGGTTTAAAATGCGCCCTCTCGTTTTCCGGGTATCTACTTTGTCTTCGTCTGTTCTGGCAGAAATTCGCGATCTCAATTTTGCCTACGATAAGCGCCCCGTCCTGCAGGGCATCAATATGGTTTTCCCGAAGGGAAAGCTTATCGCCATCATGGGCTTGAGCGGCTGCGGCAAAACCACGCTGCTGCGCCATATCGGCGGTGCGCTCAAGCCGACCAGCGGTTATGTCAAAGTGGCCGGCCAGGTGCTTCACGAACTGGATCAGGACGGTTTGTACGCCATGCGGCGCAAGATGGGGATGCTGTTCCAGTTCGGCGCGCTGTTCACCGATATGTCGGTATATGACAACGTGGCATTCCAGATGCGCGAGCACACCGACCTGCCGGAAGAAATCATCCACGATATGGTGTTGATGAAGCTGCATGCGGTGGGGTTGCGCGGCACGCACAATTTGATGCCTTCCGAGCTGTCAGGAGGCATGGCGCGCCGCGTGGCGCTGGCGCGCACCGTGGCGCTGGATCCGATGCTGATCATGTATGATGAGCCGTTTGCCGGGCTGGATCCGATTTCGCTGACGGTGGTCGGCGATTTGATCCGCCGCCTGAACGATGCGCTGGGGGCGACTTCGATTATCGTTACGCACGACATACAGGAGTCGCTGAAGATAGTGGACTATGTATATTTCATGGCCAACGGCGTGATCGAGGCGGAGGGGACGCCCGACGAGATTCGCGCGTCGGGCAGGGAATTCGTGCACCAGTTCGTGCACGGCGAGATGGACGGCCCCGTGCCCTTCCATTATCCGGGCAGCGATTACCGTCAAGACATGAATTTGAGAGGCTGACACAATGCCGGCAGTTAAAGCATTCAAGGGAATAGGACACCGCACCGTCAATGCGGTGTGGCGTATCGGCGTGGCAACGCGTTTTTTCATGCTTACGCTGACGCACTCGGGCAGCGGTTTCCGGCGCTTCCACCTGGTCATCAAGGAGCTGTTTTCCACCGGTGTGATGTCGCTGATTATCATCATCGTGGCGGGGCTGTTTGTCGGCATGGTGCTCGGCTTGCAGGGCTACGAGACGCTCAAGCGCTACGGTTCGGAATCGGCACTGGGCAGCATGGTGGCACTGAGTCTGGTGCGCGAACTGGGGCCGGTGGTGGCCGCATTGCTGTTTGCCAGCCGCGCCGGTTCGGCGATGACGGCGGAAATTGGCTTGATGAAGGCGACCGAACAGATCTCCGCGATGGAGATGATGGCGGTCAACCCGATTGCGCGCATCGTTGCACCGCGCTTCTGGGCGGGCGTGATTTCCATGCCGCTGCTGGCCGCCATGTTCAGCGCGGTGGGGGTGTTCGGCGGATATTTCGTCGGCGTGGTGCAGATCGGTGTGGACGAAGGATCGTTCTGGTCGCAGATGCAGTCCGCCGTGGATTTCCGCGAGGACATCCTGAACGGCGTGATCAAGAGTTTCGTGTTCGGTATCGTGGTGACGGTGATCGCGCTGTTCGAAGGCTACGATGCACCGCCCACGGCGGAGGGCGTCTCCGGCGCGACGACGCGCACGGTGGTCACTTCGTCGCTGGCAATATTGATGCTGGATTTTATTTTGACCGCAATCATGTTTAGAGGGAATTGAGTTATGCAACGCACAACGATTGATTTGTGGGTGGGGGTATTTGTAGTGGCAGGCATTGCCGCATTGGTGATGCTGGCGATGAAGGTGGGGAACCTGGGCACCTACAATGTGTCTGAGTCTTATCAGGTGCATGCCTATTTTTCAAACATCGGTGGCCTGAAGCCCAAGGCGTCGATCAAGAGTGCGGGCGTGCTGGTCGGGCGCGTGACGGACATCACCCTGGATACGGAGCGCTACGAGGCCAAGGTGGTGATGAGTCTGGATAAGCGTTATCAGTTCCCGAAGGACACCTTTGCCAATATCCTGACTTCCGGCCTGCTGGGCGAGCAGTACATCGGCCTGATGCCCGGCGGCGACGATCAGATGCTGAAGAACGGGGATCAGCTGAAGAAGACGCAGTCCGCCGTGGTGCTGGAAGAGTTGATTGGCAAGTTCCTGTACAGCAAGGCCGAAGAGCCGGCCAAATAATCCAAGGAGTTTCAAGAATGAAGATGTTGCTGAAAGTGGTTGCGGTTTTATTGTGCATGGTTGGCATCGCGCAGGCCGAAGCGGTCGCGCCGGATGTGTTGATCAAGACCACCGCGCAGGATGTCCTCGAGATCGTCAAGCAGGACAAGGATATCCAGGCGGGTAACCAGAAGAAAATCCTGGATCTGGTGGATGCCAAGGTGTTGCCGCATTTTGACTTTGTGCGCATGACGAAGCTCGCGGTGGGCAAGCATTGGCGCACCGCAAGCAATGAACAGAAACAGGCGCTGGTGACGGAATTCCGCAACATGCTGGTGCGTACTTATACCAAGGCATTTACCGTGTATCGCGATCAGACGGTGGAGGTGAAGCCGTTCAAGATGGCCGCCGACGCGACGGAAGTGACCGTCAAGACCAGCATCAACAAACCCGGTGCACCGCCGGTTCCGGTCGATTATGAAATGCAGAAATCCGCCGACGGCTGGAAGGCATACGATGTAGCCATCGAGGGGGTCAGCATGGTGAACAGCTATCGCGGCACCTTTGATACGCAGATCCAGCAAAACGGCATCGATGGCCTGATCAAGATGCTGTCCGACAAGAATGCCAATGCCGCCAATGTTGCATTGCAGAAGGCGGAGAAAAAGTGATCACACGCGAGGATGGACGGCTGGTGGTGCGCGGCCGCCTGACCATCGCGACCGTGCCCGCGTTGTTTGAGGCGGGCTTGCAGCATCTGGCCAGCGAGGATTTGCTGGTGGATTTTTCCCAGGTCGAGGCGGTTGACTCCGCGGCAGTCAGCATGCTGCTTGGCTGGTTGCGCGCTGCACAGCGCAGCCAGCGCACCTTGCACGTGACGGGACTTCCCGATGATTTGCTCAGCCTGGCGCGCCTGTATGGCGTAGCCGACCTTTGCCGCAGCAGCCCGCCTGATCCTTTCAGGCGTGCGGTGCAAACTGCATCGCGCGCATCCCCCGCCGGTTTTTAGTATCATGCGCAACCTTTGGGCGCGCCTTTGCGAGCCCTGTTTCTCGATCAACGAACGGCAGGATGGGTAATGGTCACTCCGGAAAGCATACAACTCGGTATCGCGCAGGGCATGGCGACCGAATATCTAAGCGTGGACGGCGATGGCCGCCACTTCGAAGCGGTGGTGGTCAGCGATGCCTTTGCCGGCAAAAGCCGCGTGCAGCGCCATCAATTGGTGTATCAGACCCTGGGCGAGCGGATGCGCGAAGAAATTCACGCGCTGTCGATGAAAACCTATACGCCGCAAGAATGGGAAAGCAGGCGTTAGTCGTTGGCTGGAGACGCTGATAACTAACGCTAACAACTATTAATTCACGATTGATATATGCAAAAACTCGCAATACAAGGCGGCATCCCGTTGCATGGCGAAGTGCGTATCTCCGGCGCCAAGAATGCGGCGCTGCCGATCCTGTGCGCCGGCCTGCTGACCGGTGAACCGCTGCAGCTCGCCAATGTGCCGGACCTGAACGATGTCGCTACGATGCGCAAACTGCTGCAGCAGATGGGCATGGCGATCGAGATAGACGGCGGACAGGTGACCTTGTCCGGGGCGCATCTCGACAAGCTCGAAGCACCCTACGACATGGTGAAGACCATGCGCGCCGCGATCCTGGTGCTGGGGCCGCTGGTGGCGCGCTTCGGCGAGGCGCGTGTTTCCCTGCCGGGCGGCTGCGCCATCGGCTCGCGCCCGGTCGATCTGCACATCAAGGGCCTGCAGGCGATGGGCGCGGAAATCCACATCGAGCACGGCTATATCCACGCTACCGCCAAACGCCTGAAGGGCGCGCGCATCTTCTTCGACATCGTCAGCGTGACCGGGACGGAGAACCTGATGATGGCCGCGGCGCTCGCGGACGGCGTGACGGTGCTGGAAAATGCGGCGCGCGAGCCGGAAGTGCTGGATCTCGCGAATTGCCTGCGCGCGATGGGCGCGAGGATTTCCGGCGACGGCACGGACACCATCACCGTCACCGGCGTGGAAAAATTGCACGGCGCAGCGCACAGCGTCATGCCGGACCGCATCGAGAGCGGCACCTTCCTGGTTGCGGCGGCGGCGGCGGGCGGCAGCATCACATTGACCCATACGCGTGCCGACATCCTCGACACCGTGCTGGAAAAACTGACCGAAGCGGGCGCGAAAATCACGGCAGGCGGCGATCGCATCCATCTTGAAATGAGCGGACGTCCGAGGGCGGTGAACCTGCGTACCGCGCCCTACCCGGCGTTCCCCACCGACATGCAGGCGCAGTTCATGGCGCTGAATTGCATCGCGGAAGGCAGCGCGATGGTGGTCGAGACGATCTTCGAAAACCGCTTCATGCATGTGCAGGAGCTGCGCCGCCTCGGCGCGCAGATCGACGTGGAAGGCAACACCTGCATGGTGCGCGGCGTGGATCACCTGGAAGGCGCGGCGGTGATGGCGACCGATTTGCGCGCCTCGGCCTGTCTGGTTATCGCCGGGCTGGCGGCGCAGGGCGAGACCATCGTGGACCGCATCTATCACCTGGACCGCGGCTATGAGCATATCGAGGCCAAGCTGTCGGCGCTGGGTGCTAATATTCGCCGGCTGAAATAACGGGTGCTTCGCACCGATCAGGGGTTAGGAATGATTACCATCGCTTTATCCAAGGGCCGCATCTTCGAGGAAACCCTGCCGCTGCTGAACGCGGCGGGCATCACCACGCCGGAAGACCCGGAGACCTCGCGCAAGCTGATCCTGCCGACCAATCGCGCCGACGTACGCCTCATCATCGTGCGCGCTTCCGACGTGCCGACCTATGTGCAGTATGGCGCGGCGGACCTGGGCGTGGCGGGCAAGGACGTGCTCAACGAGCATGGCGGGGTCGGGCTGTACCAGCCGCTGGACCTGAATATCGCGCGCTGCCGCATGATGGTCGCGGTGCGCAACGATTTCGATTACGACTCCGCGGTGCGCCAAGGCGCACGCCTGCGCGTGGCGACCAAGTACGTGCAGACCGCGAGGGATCACTTCGCGGCGAAGGGCGTGCATGTGGACCTGATCAAACTGTATGGCTCAATGGAGCTCGCCCCCTTGGTCGGGCTGTCGGACGCGATCGTCGACTTGGTCAGCAGCGGCGGCACGCTCAAAGCCAACAACCTCAAGGCGGTCGAGCATATCGCCGACATCTCGTCGCGGCTGGTCGTGAACCAGGCCGCGCTGAAACTGAAACATGGCGCCATCCAGCCGATGCTGGATGCCTTCGCCAAAGCGATCGTGAAGTAAGGGGTGATGCCGATGAAGATCAGGAGACTTTCCAGCCGCGCAGCCGGGTTCGATGAGGAACTGGGCAGGCTGCTGGCCTTCGAGGAAACCGCGGACGAAAAGCTGGAAGCGACCGTGGCCGGCATCCTCGCCGACGTGAAGAAGCGCGGCGATGCCGCAGTGCTGGATTACACGCGCAAGTTCGACCGCCTGCCGCTGGCGGATGCCGCTGCGATGGAGTTGCCGAAGAGTGAGCTCAAGACGGCGTTCGATGCGCTGCCTGCTGACCAGAAGAGCGCGCTGGAGCAGGCCGCGCAGCGCGTGACCGACTATCACCGGAAGCAGGTGCAGACATCGTGGAGCTACACCGAGGCGGACGGCACGCTGCTCGGGCAGCAGGTGACGCCGCTGGATCGCGTCGGCCTGTACGTGCCGGGCGGCAAGGCGGCCTATCCGTCTTCGGTGCTGATGAACGCGCTGCCCGCCAAGGTCGCGGGCGTGGGCGAGCTGATCATGGTCGTGCCGACCCCGGACGGCGTGAAGAACCAGCTGGTGCTGGCTGCTGCCTACCTTTCCGGCGTGGATCGCGTGTTCACCATCGGCGGCGCGCAGGCGGTGGCGGCGCTGGCCTACGGCACGGCGACAATCCCGAAGGTGGACAAGATCGTCGGCCCCGGCAACGCCTACGTCGCCTCGGCCAAGCGCCGCGTGTTCGGCGCGTGCGGCATCGACATGATCGCCGGGCCGTCGGAAATCCTGGTGATCTGCGACGGGCAGACCAACCCGGACTGGATCGCAATGGACCTGTTCTCGCAGGCCGAGCACGACGAACTGGCGCAGGCCATCCTGTTGTCGCCGGACGCCGGTTTCATCGAGGCGGTGGCGGCGAGCGCAGACAAGCTGCTGGAACAGATGCCGCGCCGCGACATCATCAGGACTGCGCTGGAAAATCGCGGCGCCTTGATCCAGGTTGCCGACCTGGACGAGGCCTGCGCGATCAGCAACCGCATCGCGCCGGAGCACCTGGAGCTGTCGGTGGCAGACCCGCAGGCGCTGTTGCCCAAACTGAAGCATGCCGGCGCGATCTTCATGGGACGCTACACCTCCGAATCGCTCGGCGACTACTGCGCCGGGCCGAATCACGTGTTGCCGACCTCGGGTACTGCGCGCTTCTCCTCGCCGCTGGGCGTATACGACTTCCAGAAACGCAGCAGCCTGATCCAGGTTTCCGCGCAAGGCGCGCAAAAGCTGGGTGCAATCGCCTCAACCCTGGCATTCGGCGAAGGCCTGCAGGCGCACGCGCAGTCGGCGCTGTTCAGGGAAGGTGCGAAGTTTTGAGCCAGTTTGAATCAGCTTTATTTTGACAAATTACCGGGCATTCACGATAATGCGCGCCGCTTTTGATGTTCGCATCGAAACGGGTCGTTAGCTCAGCTGGTAGAGCAGTGGACTCTTAATCCATTGGTCGAAGGTTCAAATCCTTCACGGCCCACCAGATACCAAGGACTTGGATGATCTCCAAGTCCTTTTTTGTTGAATTCGGGGCCGGTTATGTTCATTCGGCGTGGATTTTGGCAACCGCTTCATTTATCATGTCGCATCGATTTGAGGTGTAAAAGAATTGGCGGGCCTCCCCGCATTGCAGCTTGGTGAACCTGGTCAGGTCCGGAAGGAAGCAGCCACAGCCGATTACTGCAAGTGCCGGGGGTAAGGCTCGCCTCCTAATAGCGGGACGATCAACGGAGAGAGTGATGAAAAAAATCGGTTTGCTGATGATAAGCGTGCTGCTCTTCAGTGGCAATGTGTCCGCCGTTGATGGAGTGTCCGCTGAATATGGCAATGGCGATGCGGCGGATATGGCCCGTGTCGGAGCCATCTGGAACTGGGATAAACAATGGTTTACCGAGGGAGATTGGCTGGTGACCGGGTTCTGGGAGGCGTCGCTGGGCAGTTGGCGCGGGCGCAGTGCGGCCGGTAATAACCAGACCGTTACTGATGTGGGTATTACTCCGGTGTTTCGCCTGCAGCAGAAAAACCCGGGAGGGGTCGCGCCCTATGCGGAAGCCGCCATCGGCTTCCACATGATCACGCCTACCTTCATTTATGCCAATCGGCACTTCGGGAGTTCTTTTCAGTTTGGCGATCACGTAGGTGCCGGTATGCGCTTTGGCGACCGTCGGCAGTTTGACTTGGGGTATCGCTTCCAGCATCTTTCCAACGGCGGCATCAAGAAACCGAACCAAGGCATCAACTTCAATCAAGTCCGTTTTGCCTATTATTTCTGACGTGGTGTAACTTGTCGGCCACAACTGTCCTCGCGCGCAAATGGCGTCCTAAGAGCTTCGCGCAACTGGCGGGGCAGGAGCATGTTGTCAAGGCGCTCTGCAACGCGCTCGCACAAAACCGGCTGCACCATGCCTATCTGTTTACCGGGACGCGCGGGGTGGGCAAGACGACCATTGCGCGCATTTTCGCCAAGTCGCTGAATTGCATATCAGGCGTCACCGCCACGCCGTGCGGGGAATGCAGCGCCTGCAGGGAAATAGACAGCGGGCGCTTCGTCGATCTGATCGAACTGGATGCCGCATCCAACACGCAGGTCGACAACATGCGCGAACTGCTTGAAAGCGCGCTGTACGCACCGACCAGCGGACGTTTCAAGGTGTACATCATCGACGAAGTGCACATGCTGTCCAAGTCGGCCTTCAACGCGATGCTGAAGACGCTGGAAGAGCCGCCGGGGCATGTGAAATTTATCCTGGCTACGACCGATCCGCAGAAGATTCCGGTCACGGTTTTGTCGCGCTGCCTGCAATTCAACCTGAAGCAGTTGCCGCCGGCCCTGATTGCAGATCGCTTGCAGTATGTGCTCGAGCAGGAACAGCTTTCCTTCGAGCCTGCGGCAATCAACCTGGTCGCACGGGCTGCGCAGGGCAGTATGCGCGATGCGCTGAGCCTGATGGATCAGGCGATTGCCTTCTCCGCCGGCAAGGTGGAAGAGGCGGTGGTGCGTACCATGCTGGGTGCGATAGACCAGGGCTATCTGTTCGATTTGCTCGCGGCATTGCACGAACGGAACGGCGCCAGGCTGCTCGAGATTGCCGACAGCATGGCCACGCGCAGCGTGGCGTTTGATGCTGCCTTGCAGGAGCTGGCGACCTTGTTGCACCGCATCGCACTGGCGCAGACCGTGCCGCAGGCGATTGCCGACGACGAGCCGGAGCGGGCGCGCCTGCTTGAATTGGCGCAGGCGTTCACGCCGGAAGATACGCAATTGTTCTACCAGATAGCCATTCACGGGCGCGATGAAATCGACTTGGCGCCCGACGAATACGCCGGTTTTACGATGACGCTGCTGCGCATGCTGGCTTTCGCGCCCGCCAGGGGCGCATCGCAGCCGGCCATGGTTGCGCCGGCGGCTGTACGGCCAGTTACCTCGATCGAGGGACCCGGACAGTCCGCGGCAGAGCCTGCTCCAGCTCGCCGTGCCACGGGGGATGCGGGTGTGCCGGACTGGGGGGTATTGTTGACGCAGCTGAACGTGCAGGGCATGGCGCAACAGTTGGCGAAACACTGCGTGCTGGAAAGTTTTGTGGACGGGCGGATTGCCCTATGCCTGTCGCATGAGCACAAACATCTGCAATCCAGCAAGAGTGCCATCGACAAACTGCAGGCGGCGCTAAGCGATTATTTCGTCAAACCGGTCAAGCTGAACATCACACTGGGCAAGACCGAAACGGCGACTCCTGCCGTGATGGAGCAGCAGGCCAAACAATTCAGGCAGCAGCAGGCAAGCGACTCGATCGCGCACGATGATTTTGTGCGCGAGGCGCAGGCGGAGCTGGATGCGAACCTGATTACGGAATCGGTCAGGCCAATACAATAATTTCAGGAGGGTAAGAAAATGATGAAGGGCGGATTGGGCAATTTGATGAAGCAGGCGCAGCAGATGCAGCAGAACATGCAGAAGGCGCAGGCAGAATTGGCGACCGTGGAAGTGGAAGGCCAGGCCGGCTCCGGCATGGTCAAGGTGATGATGACCTGCGCGCATGAAGTGCGGCGCGTATCGCTGGATGATAGGGTGTTGTCCGACGACAAGGAAATGCTGGAAGACCTGATTGTGCTGGCGCTCAACGATGCGATGAAAAAAGCGGAAGACATCTCGAAGCAGCGCATGGGCGGTTTTACCGCCGGTATGGGGCTGCCGCCCGGGATGAAGCTGCCGTTCTGATGGAATTTTCCCGGTGACGCCATCCCATCTGGAGGAATTGATCGCCGCGCTGCGTTGTCTGCCTGGTGTAGGGCCGAAATCCGCGCAGCGCATGGCCTATCATCTGCTGCAGCGCGACCGCCCCGGTGCGCTGCGCCTGGCGCAATCCCTGGAACTGGCTGCCAGCAATATCAGGCACTGCGGCAAGTGCAATAACTTTTCCGAAGAGGAAGTGTGCGCACTGTGCGCATCGGCCAAACGCGATGCAAATTTGCTGTGCGTGGTGGAAATGCCGGCTGACCTGCTGATGATGGAGCAAACGCAGTGCTATCGCGGCATGTACTTCGTGCTGATGGGCCGGTTGTCGCCACTGGACGGCATCGGTGCGAAAGAGCTGCATTTCGACCGTCTGGTCAGGCGCGTGCAGGAGCATCCCCATGAAGGAAAATTGGCCGAAGTGATCCTCGCGACCAACTTCACCGTGGAGGGCGACGCGACGGCGCATTATCTGGCGAACTTGTTGCAGGCGCAGGGTGTCAAGGTATCGCGCATTGCACGCGGCCTGCCGGTCGGTGGCGAACTGGAGCAGGTGGACAGCGGTACGCTGGCGCAGGCCGTGCTGGAGCGGCGTGAAATATCGACATGAACGAACAACAGGGCGAAAAATTACAGAAGGTGCTGGCGCAGGCCGGCTTCGGCTCGCGCCGCCTGATGGAGGAATGGATCGCCGCCGGGCGCGTCAGCGTGAACGGCGAGCCGGCCACCCTGGGGATGCGCGTGGTGGAAGGCGACCTGGTGAAGGCGGAGCGCCGCACCATCCGCGTCGGCGCGAAGGAGCGCGATGTGCGCGTGCTGCTGTACCATAAGCCGGAGGGCGAAATCGTCAGCCGCGACGACCCGGAAAAGCGCGCCAGCGTATTCGACAAACTGCCCAGGCTGCGCGGCCAGAAGTGGACTGCCATCGGGCGGCTGGATTTCAATACCAGCGGGCTGTTGATTTTCACCACCTCCGGCGAGCTGGCGAACCGCCTGATGCATCCGCGCTTCGAGGTCGAGCGCGAATACGCGGTGCGCGTGCAGGGAACCATGACGGAAGCTCAGATGGATCAGGCGCTCAGGCAGGGGATCGAGCTGGAAGACGGACCGGTAAAGTTCGAAAAACTCGAGGATGAGGGCGGCGAAGGTTTCAACCACTGGTATCGCGTGATGCTCAAGGAAGGCCGCAACCGCGTGGTGCGCCGCGCCTTCGATGCGCTCGGCCTGCCGGTCAGCCGCTTGATGCGTGTACGCTTCGGCATCATTAACCTGCCGCCGCGCCTGAAGCGCGGTATGACGGCCGAGCTGGGCGAGAGCGAGGTGGCTCAGGTGCTGGATTGGGCGGGACTCATCGATGACGGCGATGCGCCGCTGCAGGATACGCCGGTTTCTCCGCGAACAGAGCGGGCGCAATCCGGGAAACCCGGGCGCCGTCCAGCGGTTGCAGCAGGAACGGTTCGGGGTGCCGGACGGGCAAGCGGCGGGAAAAGTAAAACTGGTGTAAAACCCTGACTATCATTAAAATCCGCAGAATTGCATCCGGTCGATCATCCGGGCCGGAATCCTTGGAAAATAACAGGCAAGCTACTGGAAATCTGAATGGAAGAGCGCGGCAATAAGACCATCATGTGCAGTGTGCTGTTCTTGGATATTGCGGAATATTCCAAGAAGTCGGTGTCTGGGCAAATTTCGCTGAAGGACAGGTTTAATAGTTATCTTTCTGCCGCCATTGGCAGTGTGCCGATAACCGACCGGATTATCCTCGATACGGGCGACGGCGCAGCAATCAACTTTCTCGGCGATGTCGAAGATGCGCTGAAAGCCGCACTCGATCTGCGCGAAAGCATGCTCAACGAGGCGCCCGATATCGATCCGCCGCTGCTGGTGCGGATGGGCATCAATCTCGGCCCGGTTCGCCTGGTGCGGGATATCAACGGCCAGCCCAACATAGTCGGTGACGGCATCAATGTCGCGCAGCGTGTGATGGGTTTTGCGGAAGCCGGGCAGATTCTCGTGTCGCGCTCCTACTACGATGCAGTGTCGCGCCTTTCTCCGCAGTATACCGGGATGTTCCATTACCAGGGCTCGCGCACCGACAAGCATGTGCGCGAACACGAGGTGTATGCGATTGGCTATCCGGGCGACAAGTCGGCACAGCCATCCGTAGAGAGCGGTGCTGCCGGACAGGAAGCGGAGAGTCATGCCGGTGTGCCATGGCATGTCAAGCTCGGCCTGGACGTCGCGGCAAGCAGGCTGGGCGCTGTCATGGGGGAATTCGCAGATAAATTCAGGCAGGCAGATTCCAGGCAACGCGCCATGTATATCGCCGTGGCCGCCATACCGGTGCTGTTGGTCGGCGCGCTGATGCTGAAGCCGTCTCACAACGGCGAAGAGCCGGTTTTGTCGGGTGCCGACCAGATGCAAGCGGCAAGCGGTATCCAGCCGGCGGCTCCTGCCACACCTCATGCGGAGGGCAAGGCGGCGGGAGCAGGCAGCACCCAGGCTGCTGCCGTCAAGCCGGATGCCAAAAAGGCCGCCGAAGGCAAGGCTGACAGCAAGAAGGCGGCTGACCAAGCCAGGCAGCCGACGGCACAGCCCAAGCAGCCGGCGGCACAATCCAAGCCTAAGTCTGCCGAACCAACCGACAAGAAGGCAGCCGACAAGAAGACCTGGCTTGAAACCTTCAGGGATAGTGCCGAACAAGGCGCAGAGGCACGCATCTCCATTAGCTGCAAGGAAGGGACGCAGTTGTTCGTGGATGGCGCGGATAAAGGCAAGGTGACTGGGAAGGGTCTGACCGTGGCGGTTCCGCCGGGCAAGCACACGGTGATTGTGAGTTCTGCAAGCGGTGTTCTCCACACGCAAAATGTTGATGTGGAGCCGGGCAAGACGGCACATGTCAGGCCAAAATTCTGTGATTAGCGAAAATTTCCTGAAACCGGATTCATGCAGATGAATATCGCAATTAAAGATTCATTGGGGTGGTTGCCATGATCAGCCAGATAGGGCGCTACGAGGTGCTTGGCGAACTCGGTCAGGGCGCGATGGGCATCGTCTACAAGGCCAGGGATCCGCTGATCGACCGCGTGGTTGCGATCAAGACGATCAACCTCGGGCTCGCGCTGGACGAAAAGGAAGAATACGAAGGCCGCTTCTACCAGGAAGCCAAGGCGGCCGGGCGGCTCAACCACCCGAACATCGTGACCATTTACGACGTGGGCAAGAGCGGCGACGTGGCTTACATTGCCATGGAATTCCTGCAAGGGCGCGAGTTGCGCGACATCATGAACGACAACGGGCTGTTGCCCGTCGATCAGGTGCTGGATATCGTAGCTCAAGTGGCGCAAGGGTTGGCCTATGCGCACGAACATGACATCGTGCACCGCGACGTCAAGCCTTCGAACATCATGGTGGTGCGCGACGGGCACGTGAAAATCACCGACTTCGGCATTGCGCGCATGGCTTCCTCGGCGGTGCGCACCCAGACCGGCATGGTGCTGGGCTCGCCCAAATACATGTCGCCTGAGCAGGTGATGGGCAAGGCGATAGACCAGCGTTCGGACATTTTCTCGCTGGGGGTGATGCTCTACGAGATGCTGACCGGACAGGCACCATTCAACGGCGAAAACGTCAACGCCATCATGTACCAGACCCTGAATGCGGTGCCGGCACCGCCCAATACATTGAATCCCGCCGTGCCGGAAATGGCCAATTTCATCGTGGCCAAGGCTTTGGCCAAGAAGCTGGCGGACCGCTACCAGAACGCCAAGGATTTCGCCGTCGATTTGCGCGCCTGCCGCGACACCCTGCCGCGTTCCGGTAAAGAGATCGATGTTTCGCCGCACGCCGGCGGCGAGAAAAAATTGCCCGATGTGATCGACATCAGCGCGCGCAAGAACATGGATGAAGAAGAGGCGAAGCTGGCGGCGGGCTTATCGCCGGCCTTCGATTCCGCCGCCGCGACCATGCGGCTGGCCGCGATGACAGGCAGCAGCGAAGATGTGGACGAATTGGCAAAGACCCTGAAAATCGAGCGTCCGAGTGCGGCGGCGATCAGTCAGGCGGCGCCGGCAGCCAAACCCTCCCGCCCTGCCGCACGCCCCAGCCCGGCAGAGTTGCCCGCCAAATCCGGCGGCAGCAATCTGATGCTGATCGCCGTTGCGATCCTGGTCTTGCTGGGCATAGCCGCAATTCTTATAGCCTGATCTTACGGTTCAAACATGGCGCTCCAGCCTTCGCCGCGACTTGCCATGTTGCTGCTGCTATCCCATGCGCTGATTGTCATTGTAGTGTGCTTGACTGCGGTGCCGCCGGTAGTCAGGCTGGCGCTGCTCGTGGCTATCCTGCTGAGCCTGTCCTGCTATCTGGCGCGCGATGCGCTGCTGCTGCTTCCGGGCTCATGGCACAAAATTTCGCTCGATCAGGACAGCGTGTCGGTAATCACCCGGGACGGCTCCGCCCTCTCCGGCAAGATCACAGGCAGAACCGTCGCCACTCCCTACTTTGCCGTGTTGTGTATCAGGCCGGAGGACCGCTATTTTCAGGTTTCCCGGACTATCTTCCCGGATATGCTGGGCAAGGATGAATTCCGCGACTTGCGCGTGCGCCTGAGATTTTCCCGGAAGTTGCCTTAAAAATTTTCGGGAGTCAGGATGGTGGGGCGTGGCTCTGCCAGCATGTCCGGATAGTCCTTGCTGAAGTGCAGGCCGCGACTCTCATGGCGTGACAGGGCGCTTTGCACGATCAGTTCGGCGTTCATCACCAGGTTGCGCAGTTCCAGCAGGTCCGAACTGATGTGAAAGTTGGTGTAGTACTCATGGATTTCGTCCTGCAGCAACTGGATGCGGTGCTGCGCGCGCTGCAGGCGTTTGTTGGTGCGCACGATGCCCACATAGTCCCACATGAAGTGGCGCAATTCGGCCCAGTTGTGCGAGATGACGATCTGCTCGTCGGCATCCGTCACGCGGCTTTCGTCCCAAGCGGGCAGGGGCGGCAGTGTCTCGTGCGGCTTGTCCAGGATATCGCAGACTGCGGCATCCGCGAACACCAGGCATTCCAGCAGGGAATTGCTGGCCAGCCGGTTGGCCCCATGCAGCCCGGTACAGGCGGTTTCGCCGACCGCATACAGATTCTCCACATCGGTGCGTGCGTGCAGGTCGGTGACGACCCCGCCGCAGGTGTAGTGCGCCGCGGGAACCACCGGAATCGGTTCCCTGCTGATGTTGATGCCCAGGCTGAGGCAGCGCGCATAGATGGTCGGGAAATGTTCCTGCAGGAATTCGACCGACTGGTGCGAGATATCCAGATAGACGCAATCCAGCCCGCGCTTCTTCATCTCGAAGTCGATCGCACGCGCCACCACATCGCGCGGCGCGAGTTCGGCGCGCTCATCATGCCATGGCATGAATCGTGTGCCGTCGGGCAGCTTCAGGATGCCGCCTTCGCCGCGCACCGCCTCGCTGATCAGGAAGGATTTTGCGTGCGGATGGTACAAACAGGTCGGGTGGAACTGGATGAACTCCATGTTGGCCACGCGGCAACCGGCGCGCCAGGCCATCGCGATACCGTCGCCGGTCGCTGTATCGGGGTTGGTGGTGTAGAGATAGACTTTGCCGGTGCCGCCGGTTGCCAGGATAGTGTTTTGGGCGGCAATGGTAACGACTTCATCGCTCAGGCTGTTCAGGGCGTATGCGCCATAGCAGCGATTGTCCGGCAGGCCGAGTTTTCGGCCGGTAATCAGGTCGACCGACAGGTGGTTTTCCAGTACCGTGATGTTCGGGTGCTTCAGCACGCGCGCGGCAAGCGTTTCCTGCACTGCATGGCCGGTTGCGTCCGCCGCATGGATGATGCGCCGGCGGCTGTGCCCGCCTTCGCGGGTGAGGTGATAGCCCGTGACGCTGGAACTGTCCTTGGTGAACGGCACGCCCTGGTCGATCAGCCAGTCGATGGCTGCCTTGCCATGCTCGACGACATAGCGCGTGACATCTTCATCGCACAGGCCGGCGCCGGCGGTGAGGGTATCCTGGATATGCGCATCCAGCGTATCGTCTTTAGACAGCACGGCGGCAATGCCGCCCTGCGCTTGGCCGCTCGCGCCGTCCAGCAGGGATTTTTTGGTAATCAGCCCGACTTTCCGGTGATCGGCCAGCTTGATGGCCAGCGCCAGCCCCGCCAGGCCGCTGCCGATAATCAGTATGTCAAATTGCAGCAATTGGAATCCCGATTTATTCACCCAGACAGAACTATAGCAGACCGGGGGCAAGGAACGGTTCCGTCCCCGCGGCCGCCATGAATGGGAACTTATTTCCCGTTATCGGGTCGGATTTTACGCATAATAAAGCGGGCTAACGCGCGCGAGGCGAAGCGGTTATACTTGCCTCCGCAAAAGGGCGCGACAGTCACGATAACAACTTGGAAAAGTCAGGGATGGCAGACCGGGAAATCGATCAGCAGTTGGTGGAGCGCGTCCAGCGCGGTGACAAGCATGCCTTTGATTTGCTGGTATCCAAGTACCAGCGCAAGCTCGGGCGGCTCATTTCCCGCTTCGTGCGGGACCCGGCAGAAGCCGAGGATGTCACGCAGGACGCCTTTATCAAGGCGTACCGCGCCCTGCCGGGGTTCCGCGGCGAGAGCGCTTTTTATACCTGGCTGTACCGCATCGGCATCAATACGGCAAAAAACCATCTGCTGGCAAACAAACGGCGTGCGCCGACCAGCACGCCTTTCGATGCGGAAGAGGCAGAATCCTTCGAGGAAGGCGGCCTGCTGCATGAAGTTAGCACGCCGGAAAATGAACTCATGAGCAAACAGGTTGTCGATGTCGTGCAGACTTCGTTGCAGCAATTGCCGGAGGATTTGCGCAGCGCACTGACGCTGCGCGAGATCGAGGGTCTGAGTTATGAGGAAATCGCCAGTGTGATGAATTGCCCGATCGGCACGGTGCGGTCGAGAATCTTCAGGGCGCGCGAGGCGGTGGCAGAGAATCTGCGCCCGCTGTTGGAAACCAGCAAGGGTAAGAGGTGGTAGACATGAAACAGGAAATTTCTGCATTGATGGACGGCGAGTTGTTCGAGGACGAGGCGGAAGATTTGTTTGACCGGATCAAACGGGATCCCGATGCACACAGGGACTGGGCGGCTTACCATCTGATCGGTGATGTGCTGCGCCAGCCGGAGCATGTCCATTGCGACCTGAGCGCGAAAGTGCGCGAGCGCATGCAGGACGAGCCCACCGTGCTGGCGCCGCGCGGCCGGGCGGTAAAACAGAAAATACGCGCGGTTGCGCTGTCGGCGGCGGCCTCGCTGGCGGCAGTCGGGGCGGTGGCCTGGATGTCGTTACAGATCAGCCCCGAAACTGCGCCGCAGCTGGCGATGCAGCAGCCTGCCTTGCGCCCGGTCAGCGCGCAGATTCAGCCCAAATCCAACGATTATTTAATGGCGCACCAGGAGTTTTCCCCCAGCATCGACATGAATGGCGGCGCCTCCTATATCCGCACCGTTTCGTACGGCAACGATGAAAAATAATACATGGGAAAAACAGCGATGAGGATGTGCGTTGCGCTTTGCGGATTGCTGCTGGCTGCCGCCAACACTTATGCGGGAGAGCGGGAGGTCAGCCTGGATTGGCTGAAGACGGTCGCTTTTGCAGCCCACCAGACCGACTACAGCGGAGTGTTCGTTTACCAGTATGACAACCGCGTCGAGACTTCGCGCATCACCCATGTCGTCGAGCCGGACAGCGAATATGAAAAGCTGGAGAGCCTGGACGGCCCCAGGCGCGAAATCATCCGCCACCACGGGCAAATCTGGTGTTACATCAGCCACAAGATGGTGCAGGTGGACAGCCAGCAGGGGCGCAGCCGGTTTCCGTCCCTGCTGCCCGAGCAGTTGTCATCGCTGAGTGCGAACTACCAAGCCCGGGAAGCCGGGATGGAACGGGTGGCCGGGTACAACACCCATGTCATCCTGTTCCAGCCCATGGATAACCTGCGTTACGCGCATAAAATCTGGGCACACACCGATTCCGGCCTGCTCTTGAAGGCGGCCGTGCTGGGCGACAAAAACAGGGTGATCGAGCAATATGCCTTTACCCAATTGCAGATCGGCGGAAACATCGACCGCTCCTGGATCGGCGCGCAGAGTTCGGCAGGAGGCGCGGGCGTGGCACCGGAAACGGCCAAGGGCGGCACTGCCATCAATAGCGGCTGGGTGGTGGACGCACTGCCGGCCGGTTTCAGGAAAACGAAGGAGATTCAGCGGCCGATGCGCGGCAAGCATGCCCCCGTGACGCAGATGGTGTTCTCCGACGGATTAAGCGCGATCTCCATCTTCATCGAACCTAATGACGAAGACGAAGACGACAGGGATGGATTGACCAGCCGCGGCGCGGTGAACCTGCACCACAAGGTGCTGGATAAGCACTTGATTACCGTGGTCGGCGAAGTTCCGCCGCGCACGGTGATGCAGGTGCTCGATTCGGTGCGCTATAACGGCAATTAACCATCTGAGGCACCTCCTCGCAGGAGCGGAGAGAGGCGGCAGCAACTGCGCAGCGGGCTTGAATTCCCCGGAATGATCTCCAAATCGCGTGTACCTATTCCACAGATCATGGATTTTAATTTTTTTAATATAAGGAAAATTTATGCTAAAAAAATTGCTTAGATTTTTTGTGCTTGTTGCGGGGATTGCCCTGGGCGCATCGGCATACGCCAAGGAATTGCCGGATTTCACCGATCTGGTGGAAAAGCAGGGGCCGGCGGTGGTCAACATCAGCACCACGCAAATCATCCGCAACGCGCAAGGGTTTCATAATTTTCCCGAAGGCGATCCCTTCTACGAATTCTTCCGCCGTTTTGCCCCGCAAATTCCGCGCGAGCAGGAATCGCAATCGCTGGGGTCGGGCTTCATCATCAGCGCGGACGGCTACATCATGACCAACGCGCATGTGGTGGACAGCGCCGACAAGGTCACCAAGATCACCGTGCGCCTCACCGACAAGCGCGAATTCCGTGCCAAGGTCATCGGCGCGGACAAGCGCACCGATGTGGCCCTGCTGAAGATCGAGGCGACCGGGCTGCCGAAAATCACCGTCGGCGACCCGAACAAACTCAAGGTGGGCGAATGGGTGGTCGCCATCGGTTCGCCGTTCGGTTTCGACAGCAGCGTGACGGCGGGCATCGTCAGTGCCAAGGGGCGCTCCCTGCCGCAGGATAATTTTGTGCCGTTCATCCAGACCGATGTGGCGATCAATCCCGGCAACTCCGGCGGGCCGCTGTTCAACATGAACGGCGAAGTGGTCGGCATCAATTCCCAGATATACACACGTTCCGGCGGCTCGATGGGCCTGTCTTTTGCCATCCCGATCGACGTGGCGACACAGGTAGCCGAGCAATTGCGCACCAGCGGCAAGGTGACGCGCGGGCGTATCGGGGTATCGATCCAGGAACTGACGCGCGAACTGGCCGAGTCGTTCGGCCTGAGCAAGCCGGTTGGCGCGCTGATCAGCAGCGTTGAAAAGAACGGTCCGGCGGACAAGGCGGGCATCGAGGCCAGCGACGTGATCCTCAAGTTCGACGGCAAGCCGGTGAACAGCTCCAGCGATTTGCCGCGCATGGTGGCGGCCACCAAACCCGGCAGCAAGGTGACGGTTGAACTGTGGCGCAAGGGCGGATCCAGGCAGGTTGCCGTGGAGGTTGCGGAAATGCCGGAAGACAGCAAGCTGGCGCGCGCCACGAAGAAACTCGCCGATGATTTGGCCGAGACGATTTCACGCCTGGGCATTGCGGTCAGCGAACTGAGCAATGAGCAACTGGAGGAGTTGCAGATCAGCAGCGGGCTGCTGGTGGAAGAGGTCAAGGGCTCGGCCGCGCGCGCCGCCGGGCTGCAGCACGGCGACGTGCTGCTGGCCATCGGCAACATACCGATCCGCTCGCTGGGCCAGTTCAACGAGATACTCAAGCAGGTTCCCAAGGGAAAGAATGTCGCCTTGCTGGTGCGGCGCGACGATTTTGCCCAGTATGTTGCGATCCGGCTCGACGAGAAATAACACGACCCTGCGTATTCCGCCTGAATCGGCTAGAATTCGCGCTTTGCGAATCTGCCGGTCCAGGCGTTTTATTTAGGTGCACATGCAGTTAATCCGTAATTTTTCCATCATCGCCCATATCGACCACGGCAAGTCCACGCTGGCAGACCGCATCATTCAACTGTGCGGCGGGTTGTCCGACCGTGAAATGGAGGCGCAGGTGCTTGACTCCATGGATCTGGAGCGCGAGCGCGGCATTACCATCAAGGCGCAGACGGCCGCACTGCAATACCGGGCGCGCGACGGGCAGGTGTACAACCTCAACCTGATCGATACGCCGGGGCATGTTGACTTTTCCTACGAAGTGTCGCGTTCGCTGTCCGCCTGCGAGGGCGCGCTGCTGGTGGTGGATGCCTCGCAGGGCGTGGAGGCGCAGACCGTGGCGAACTGCTACACCGCGCTGGATCTGGGCGTGGAAGTAGTGCCTGTGCTGAACAAGATCGACCTGCCGTCCGCCAACCCGGACAACGCCATCGAGGAAATCGAGGAAGTGATCGGCATCGACGCGCACGATGCGGTGCGCTGCTCGGCCAAGACCGGCGAGGGCGTGCAGGACGTGCTGGAAGCACTGATCGCCAGGGTGCCCGCGCCCAAAGGCGATCCGGATGCGCCGCTGCAGGCGCTCATCATCGACTCCTGGTTCGATAACTACGTCGGCGTGGTGATGCTGGTACGGGTGGTGAACGGCACGCTCAAGCCCAAGGAAAAAATCCTGCTGATGGCCACCGGTGCGCAGCAGTTGACCGAACACATCGGCGTGTTCACGCCCAAATCACAGAACCGCGAAGCGCTCACGGCCGGGCAGGTGGGTTTCGTGATTGCCGGCATCAAGGAGCTGAAAGCGGCCAAAGTGGGCGATACCATTACCCATGCGCTCAAACCCGCGCAGCAGGCGTTGCCGGGCTTCAAGGAAATCCAGCCGCAGGTGTTTGCCGGGCTGTTCCCGGTGGAATCGAACCAGTACGAGGCGCTGCGCGATTCGCTGGAGAAGCTCAAGCTGAACGATGCCGCGTTGCGCTATGAACCGGAGGTGTCGCAGGCGTTGGGTTTCGGCTTCCGCTGCGGCTTCCTCGGCCTGCTGCACATGGAGATCGTGCAGGAGCGGCTGGAGCGCGAGTTCGACATGGACCTGATTACTACCGCGCCGACCGTGATCTACGAAGTGGCGCTGCGCGATGGCACGGTGCTGATGGTGGACAACCCGTCCAAGATGCCCGACCCGTCGAAGATCGAGGAAATCCGCGAGCCGATTGTCACGGTCAATCTCTATATGCCGCAGGAATATGTCGGTTCGGTGATCACGTTGTGCACGCAGAAGCGCGGCGTGCAGATCAACATGAGCTATCACGGCAAGCAGGTGATGCTGGTGTACGAGATGCCGATGGCCGAGATCGTGCTCGACTTCTTCGACAAGCTGAAATCGGTGTCGCGCGGTTATGCGTCGATGGACTACGAGTTCAAGGAATATCGCGCGGCGGACGTGGTCAAGGTGGACATGCTGATCAACGGCGACAGGGTGGATGCGCTGGCGGTGATCGTGCACCGCGCCAACAGCCAGTACCGCGGTCGCGAAGTGGCGGCCAAGATGCGCGAACTGATTCCGCGCCAGATGTACGACGTGGCGATCCAGGCGACCATCGGCTCGAACATCATCGCGCGCGAAAACGTCAAGGCGCTGCGCAAGAACGTGCTGGCCAAATGCTACGGCGGCGACATTTCGCGCAAGAAGAAGCTGCTGGAGAAGCAGAAGGCCGGCAAGAAGCGCATGAAGCAGGTGGGCAGCGTGGAAATCCCGCAGGAAGCCTTCCTGGCGATCCTGCGCGTGGATGAATAGGAAAAATAATGGATTTCGCACTGATTCTGTTTGTATTGCTGCTGGTCACCGGCGGGATCTGGCTGCTGGATCGCTTTGTGCTGGCGGCAAAGCGTGGGGAGGGGGCCGCCGAACCCTGGTGGATTGAATACGCCAAGAGCTTCTTCCCGGTGATCCTGATCGTATTTTTCATCCGTTCCTTCCTGGTCGAGCCGTTCAAGATTCCGTCCGGTTCGATGATCCCGACCCTGCAGGTGGGCGACTTCATCCTGGTGAA
>CAYNYH010000017.1:0-10970 GCA_964401425.1 uncultured Gallionella sp.
TGATCACGTCCAGCACCGAGCCGAGCACTTCGAGCGCCTTTTCCTGCGGCACCAGCGTGTAGTCCTCGCTGCCGTGCCGCGCCGTGAGGATGCCGCGGATGCCCGCCTCGACCTGTTCGAGCTCGGTGCTGGGGCGGTAGGTGACATGGATTTCCATTAGCCCTGGGCGATTGAACAGCTCCATCGCGCGCGCGGCGGGGATGTAAACGGTGTCGTCCAGGTCGAAGCCGAGCACCTGCCCTTTCGGCTCCATCACGCCGATCACGCGATAGCGCTGCCCGCCGACGCGCAGGTAGCTGCCGAGCGGGTTCTGCCCGGCGAACAGTTCCTGCCTGATCTTCGCGCCGAGCACGACAAAGGCGCGTGCCTGCTCAGGGTCGTCCGGGGGCAGGAAACTGCCGGTCTGCACGTACATGCGCAGCGCCTGCGGCATCTCGGGGCCGACGCCGGACACGATGGTGCGGCGCGTCTTGCCGTCGGCGCGCACCTCGGCATTGCCCGTCACGCTGGGGCTGATATATTCGCCATAGGGCAGGCGGCGCAACGCCTCGGCATCGTCCGGCGTGAGCGGCCTGACCGAGCCGGGCATGCCGACGCTCGCGCCGTGGGTCTGTTTCTTGCCCGGCTGGATGCCGATCAGGTTGGTGCCAAACTGGCTGAACTCGGAGAGCACGAACTGGTGCAGCCCTTCGCCGATGGAGGTCAGCAGGATCACCGCCGCGATGCCGACCGCGATGCCCAAGCCGGTGAGGAAGCTGCGCACGCGGTAGGCGAGGAAGCTGGAGGAGGTGAGGCGGATCAGGTCGGGGAATAACATCTCAGCTCCGCGCCAGTGCCATCACCGGGTCGAGCCGCGCCGCGCGGCGCGCCGGCCACACGCTGAACAGGATGCCGGTACCGAGCGCCGTGCCGAACGCCGCGAGCACCGCCCACCAAGGCGCGGCGACGGGCAGCGCCGGATAGATTTGCGCGATCACCCGCGTGCCGATCTCGCCGAGGACCAGTCCCGCCACGCTGCCGATGCCGGAGAGCAGGATCGCCTCGGCGAAGAAGAGGTTCCTGATCTGGCTCGCGGGCGCGCCCAGCGCCTTGAGCAGGCCGATTTCCCGGACGCGCTGCGAGACGGCGATAAGCATCACGTTCATGATGAGGATGCCGGCCACCGCGAGGCTGATCGCGGCGATGCCCGCGACCGCCAGCGTCAGTGCGCGCAGGATGCGGTCGAATGTGGCCAGCACTGCGTCCTGCGTAATGACCGTCACGTCGCGCTCGCCGTGACGCTGCGCCAGGATGTCCTCTGCGTCCTGCTTGGCGCGTTCGATGGAGTCACGGCTCTTTGCTTCCACGAGGATGCGGAACAGGCCGACGGTGTTGAACAGGATGTGCGCCGAGGCGACCGGCACGATGACGATCTCGTCGGTGTTGAAGCCCATCGATTCGCCCTGCAACGCCAGCACGCCGATCACGCGGAAGCGCCGGTCCCCGAGCCGCACCCAGGCGCCGACGGCATTCTGCTGGCCGAACAGCTCGCGCTTGAGCTTGGCGCCCAGCACACACACCGATTCGCTGGAATACACATCCCCGGCGGGAAGAAACTGCCCCTGCCCCATGCTCATGTGGCGCACTTCCAGCAGGTCGGCCGTCGAGCCCAGCACGGCCACTTCGCGGTTGAGCGCATCCCGCGAAATCTGCGATGCGCCCACCGTCAGCGGCGCGATGCGCCCGATGGCGCGGCTGCGCAGCAGGGCCTGCGCGTCGTCCAGCGTGATCTCGCGCGGGATCTGCCCGAGCAGCATGCCCGGCCCGAACCCCGTCGTCTCGGTGCGGCCGGGAAACACGATCAGGAGGTTGGTACCCAGCGAGGAAAACTGGTTGATGACATAGCGGCGCGCGCCCTCACCCAGGCCGGTCAGCACCACCACCGCCGCGACGCCGATGGACATCGCGAACATCATCAGCAGGGTGCGGGTGCGGCTGCCGCGCAGGCTGCCCGAGGCAAACTGCACGACATCGATGAGCCTCATGCGCCCGCCGGCCTTCCGGCCTCGCCGGTGATCCGCCCGTCCACCATACGCACCTGGCGCGCTGCGCGCCCGCCGATGGCCGGGTCATGGGTCACGACGATCAGCGTGACCCGCTGCGCAACCAGTTCCTCGAGCAGGTTCATCACTTCCTTGCCGGTAGCCTGGTCGAGATTGCCGGTCGGTTCGTCGGCCAGGAGCACGGCCGGGTGCATGCTGGTGGCGCGCGCGATCGCCACGCGCTGGCGCTGCCCGCCGGAGAGCTGGTCGGGTCTATGGTCGGCGCGGTCCGCGAGGCCGTAATTTTCCAGCAACTGCGCGACGCGCTCCTTGCGCTCGGCGGCGGGAATGCCCGCCAGCATCAGCGGCAGCTCGATGTTCATCGCGGCGGTGAGGCGCGGCACCAGGTGGAACGACTGGAACACGAAGCCGACTTTTTCGCTGCGCACCCTGGCCTGCTGCTGATCGTTCAAATCGGTGACGTCCCCACCGTCCAGCCGGTAGGTGCCGGAAGTCGGACGGTCCAGCAGGCCGATCAGGTTAAGCAGGGTGGATTTTCCGGAGCCGGACGGCCCCATGATCGAGACATAGTCGCCCGCCGCGATCTCCAGGTCGATGTCGCGCAGTGCGGCAACCTGCTGGTCGCCGACGGTGAAGATGCGGCTGATTTGGCTAAGCGCGATCATTCAAACACCGCTCCGCTTGGAATTCATGGGTAAAAAGGATGCAGGCAATGCTGCCCGCATCCTGGTTTGCGAATCAGAAAAGCAGTATCTTGAACCCTATCGATATCAAGACGATTCCGCCGAAAATTTCCGCTTTGCTTTCGAGCCAGGTGCCGCTCTTCCTGCCGATCAAAACGCCGGCCCAGCTGAAGGCGAAAGTCGTTGCTCCGATGATGAGGCAGGCAACATAGGGGTTTACCTCCAACAGCGTCAGGCTAAATCCGGCCGCCATCGCATCGATGCTGGTGGCGATGGCCAGCACCAGCATCATCTTGTTGGTGACATCCGAGATATCTTCTTCTATGCCCTCGCTGATGCCTTCGTAAATCATTTTCGCGCCGATCAGCGCCAGCAGCCCGAAAGCGATCCAGTGGGCATAGGCGTCTATCCAGCCCAAGATGCCTTTGCCGCCCAGATAGCCGATGAAGGGCATCAAGGCCTGGAAAATGCCGAAGTAGAAGCCGGCTTTCAGTGCCAGGCCTGGCGTGTTTTTCTTGGCGCCCAAGCCGATGGAGACTGCAAAGGCGTCCATGCTGAGCGCCACTGCCAGGATAATCACTTCTATCATTTTGCGGTCTTCGCGGCCTCCGGCTGCACGCGCACCCCGGCCTTCACCCCGGCCGCATCGAGCGACATCACCACGCGGTCGCCTTCGTTCAGGCCGGAGGTAATCTCGGTGTATTCCCAGTTGGCTAGGCCGGTCTCCACCTTGCGCTCTTCGAGAACGCCGTCTGCCCGGTAGAACAGCACTCGCTTGCCTTCCAGCAGGGTCTGCGTGGGAATGCGCAGCACCTTTTCATGGGAAGCGTGCACGATCTCGACGTCGGCGCTGTAGCCGATCAGCAGATTTTCCTCCGTCGGAGGCTCAACAAACTCCACCTCCACCTCCACGGTGCGCGCCTGCTTCTCCAGCTCCAGCACATAGGGAGCGATGCGCTTGACCTTGCCGGCGAACGACTTGCCCTTGATCGCATCCAGCACGATGCGGCCGGGCTGCCCCATCTTGATGTTGGCCGCATCCACCTCGTCGATCGGCGCGCTGACGAACATGCAGCTGTCGTCGATCAGGTCGATCGCGGGCGGAGTCGGGATGCCGGGCGGCGAAGGCGTGGTGTATTCGCCGAGTTCGCCGCTGATGTCGGCCACGACGCCGCCGAACGGCGCGCGCAGCACCATGCGCCGCAAACCGGCCTGCGCCACGTTGATGCGCGAACGCGCCTGTTCGATCTCGCTGCGCGCCGCCGTACAGGAAGCCCGTTTGGCTTTTGCGTCCGCCTCGGCGCGCTCCAATCCCTCGGACGAGATGAAGCCGCGCTCGCGCAACTGCCGCGCTCGCACCGCTTCCTTGCCGCTCATCTCCGCGATGGTGCATATCTCATCGACACGCGTGTTCGCCGTATTAAGCTGCTGCTCCGCGAGCCGCGCCTGCGCCTGCAAGTCGTCATTCCACAGCTCCAGCAAGACCTGGCCGGCCTTGACCCGTTCGCCCTTCTTCACCAGCAGGTGCGCGATCTGCCCGCCCACCGGCGGCGCCAGCTTGGCGCGGCGGCAGGCCTTGACCGTTCCCGCGCGGGTGTTGCTCACCGTCGCCTCCACCGTCCCGCGCTCAGCCTTGGCCAGTTGCACGCGAATCGGTTCGGGGCGCGTGAAATACCAGGCCGCCGCTGCCAGCAAGAGCAGCACCGCGAGATAAGGGAGGAATTTCAGGAGGCGGTTTTGTTCACGTTGCCGAGACAATGTCATGCGATTTCCCCAAGCACAGGGTCAGCCATGCTGACAGAATGTTGGGGCACGCCTTAGCCCCGGATTGGATGGTGCTGGAGAGAGGAATCGAACCTCCGACCTACGCGTTACGAGTGCGTTGCTCTACCAACTGAGCTACTCCAGCAGAAACGGGGGCGATTATAGAGGACGCGCTGCGACAAGGGAACATCTAGAAGCTGTTTTAAAAATTGCTGCGAAGGGCGTCTGCGGCGTTGCGCGCTTCACTGCAACGCTCTGGGCAACGGAAACACGACGTTCTCCCGGATGCCTTTCAGTTCGGTGACACTCTCCGCGCCCAATTCGCGCAGGCGCGCAACCACGCCCTGCACCAGCAACTCGGGAGCCGATGCGCCTGCGCTGATACCGACGCGCGTTTTGCCGGCGAACCACTCGGGCTGCAACCCGTCGGCATCGTCCACCAGGTAGGCCGGCACGCCGACCTTGGCCGCGACTTCGCGCAGGCGGTTGGAATTCGAGCTGTTCGGCGACCCCACCACGATCACCACGTCGCATTGCCTGACCAGCAGCTTGACCGCATCCTGGCGGTTTTGCGTGGCATAGCAGATGTCGTCCTTTCTCGGCCCGGTGATGTTGGGGAAGCGTTTCTTGAGCGCGGCGACGATGCTGCTGGCATCGTCCACCGACAGCGTGGTTTGCGTGACGAAGGCGAGATTATTCTCGTCATTTACTTTCAGGCCGGCAACCTGCTCCGGCGACTCAACCAGATAGATGCCGCCATCGCACTGCCCCATCGTGCCTTCCACTTCCGGGTGTCCCGCGTGGCCGATCATGATGATTTCCTTGCCCTGGCCGCGCAGCCGCGACACCTCGACATGCACCTTGGTCACCAGCGGGCAGGTCGCATCGAACACCGTCAGGCCGCGCGCCTCGGCCTCGCGGCGCACCGACTGCGGCACGCCGTGCGCGCTGAAAACCAGGATGCTGCCGGGCGGCACTTCGGCCAGGTCTTCGATGAATACCGCGCCCCGCTGGCGCAAGCCGTCCACCACGAATTTGTTGTGTACCACCTCATGGCGCACGTAAACCGGCGCGCCGTGCAATGCCAGCGCGCGCTCGACGATGGTGATGGCGCGGTCCACGCCGGCGCAGAAACCGCGCGGATTAGCCAGCAGCAGGTCCATGCTTGCGCTCCTTGAGGCTGTCCAGGATCAGTAAAAACGCGCCGCAGCTGATCGCGGAATCGGCGATATTGAATGCCGGAAAGTAATGCTCGTTCCAGTGGAAATGCAGGAAGTCCACCACATGGCCGTAAGCGATACGATCGATCAGGTTGCCCAGCGCGCCGCCGAGGATCAGGCTCAGCGCCAGCGCAAACAGCGTCTGCGCGCCGTGCCTGCGCAACAGCCAGACGATCCACACCGATGCAACGACGGCGATGACGGTAAACAGCCAGCGCTGCATCCCGCCCGCATCGCTGAGAAAGCTGAAGGCCGCGCCGGTGTTGTGCGCCAGCACCAGATCAAACACGCCGAGCACAGTAAGGCTCTCGCCCAGGACAAAGTGGCTGGTGATCCAAGCCTTGCTCAACTGGTCGAGCACGATCACCAGCGCGCTCAACCCCAGCCAGCGGTTAAGCATAGCGCCGCGCCTCGCCGCCGCTGTACAGGTTGCTCACGCAACGGCCGCAAATGGTAGGGTGATCGGCATCGCCGCCCACGTCCTCACGGTAATGCCAGCAGCGCTCGCACTTGTCGTGCAGGCTCGCGGAGACATCGATGTGCTGATCGGCTTCCGCCGCGGCGCGGTGCACGGTGGCGCGCGAGGTGATGAACACGAAGCGCAGGTCGTCGCCGAGGCGCGCCAGCACGTCGTAGTCCTGCCCCGCCGCATACACGTCCACTTCGGCGGCCAGCGCCGAACCGATCAGCCCGGCGCTGCGCGCCTCTTCCAGTTGCTTGTTCACCCTGGCGCGCCATACGGTAATGGTCTGCCAGTCGGCCAGGCTCACCGCTTCCCGCGACTTGGCCGGAAGCGCGTGCCACTCGCCCGTAAACACGCTGTCGTCCTCCTTGCCGCATAGCACCGCCCAGGCTTCCTCGGCGGTAAAACTCAGGATCGGCGCCATCAGGCGCACCAGGCTGTGAGTGAGGTGATACAGCGCGTTCTGCGCGGAGCGGCGCGCCGCGGAATTTTCCCCTGCGGTGTAGAGGCGGTCTTTCAGGATGTCGAGATAGAAGCCGCCCAGGTCTTCGGAACAGAAGGTCTGCAATTTTTGTGCGATCAGGTGGAATTCATAGCGTGCGTAGTCTGCGGCAACCTCGTCTTGCAGACGTTCCACCAGCGCCAGCGCATAGCGGTCGATCTCCAGCCATTCATCCACCGGCATGGCATGCCGCTGCGGGTCGAAGTCCGAGACGTTGGCGAGCAGGAAGCGCAGCGTGTTGCGGATGCGCCGGTAGCTCTCCACCACGCGCTTGAGGATTTCGTCGGAAATGGTCAGCTCGCCGGAGTAGTCGGTCAGGGCAGCCCACAGGCGCAGGATGTCCGCTCCCAGCGTATCGAAAATCTTTTGCGGCGCGATCACGTTGCCCTTGGACTTGGACATCTTGTGGCCCTGCCCGTCCACGACGAAACCGTGCGTGAGCAGCGCCTTGAAGGGCGCGCGGCCGTTGATCGCGCAGCCGGTCAGCAGGCTGGACTGGAACCAGCCGCGGTGCTGGTCGGAGCCTTCGAGGTACAGGTCTGCCAGATAGCTATCCGAGCCCGAGTGCAGTTCCGCACGGCGCCGCAGCACCGCCGCATGCGTCGTGCCGGAATCGAACCACACGTCCAGCGTGTCGGTGAGCTTGCGGTAGTGCGCCGCCTCTTCGCCGAGCAGGTCCACCGAGTTCAGGTCGAACCAGGCCTCGATGCCGTCCTGTTCGACGCGCAGCGCGATCTGCTCCAGCAATGCCGGGGTGCGCGGGTGCAGCTGCATCGTCTCCTTGTGCACGAAAAACGGCATAGGCACGCCCCAGTTGCGCTGGCGCGACACGCACCAGTCGGGGCGGTTCCGGATCATCGCCTCGAGGCGCGCGCGCCCCCAGGCGGGAAAGAATTCGGTATGTTCAACCGCACGGTTGGCGAGGTCGCGCAGCGTCTGTCCGTCGTGGTTTGCATGGGAGCGGCCTTCCCGTATCAGCCTCTCGGCATCCGCCGTGATCGGGTAGGCGGCGTTGTCCATACCGATGAACCACTGCGGCGTGGAGCGGAAAATGATCGGCGTCTTGTGCCGCCAGCAATGCGGATAGCTGTGCTGCACCTTCTCCATGTGCAGCAGATGGCCGCTGGCCTGCAACGCGCCCAGCACGATGTCGTTCGCCTTCCACACGAACACGCCCGCCAGGGGCGTATCGCCGGCAGGCAATGTGGTGGAGATGAACTTGCCGTCGTCGCCGACCGGGTTGTCGGTCGGCAGGTGGTATTTCTGCCCGACGAAGTAGTCGTCCAGGCCATGCGCCGGTGCGGTGTGCACCAGGCCGGTACCTGCTTCCAGCGTGACATGTTCGCCGCAGATGACGGGTACGCTGCGGTCGTAGAACGGGTGCCGCAACGGCAGCAATTCCAGCATTGCACCCTTGCAGCACCCGGCTGTTTCGCCACTCAGCTGATAGCGTTGCAGACAGCTTTCCATCAACTCCGCAACCAGCAGCAGATAACCTTTTTCGGTCTTGATCAGGCAGTACTCATGCTCGGGATGCACGCTCACCGCCTGGTTGGCGGGCAGCGTCCACGGCGTGGTGGTCCAGATCACCGCGTAGACTTTTGCCTCGACCGGCAGCGATACGCCGAACGCCTTTTCCAGCGCAACCCTGTCCTTGACCTCGAAACCCACGTCGATCGCGGGTGAAGTCTTGTCCTCGTATTCCACCTCGGCCTCGGCCAGCGCCGACTGGCAATCCAGGCACCAGTTCACCGGCTTGCGCCCCTGGTAGAGGTAGCCGCGCTCGTAGATGCTGCCGAGCGCGCGCATGATGTCGGCCTCGGTCCTGTAGTCCATCGTCAGGTAGGGGTGTTCCCAGTCGCCCAGCACGCCGAGGCGGATGAAGTCCTTCTTCTGCCGCTCGATCTGCTCCTTCGCATATTCGCGGCACAGCACGCGGAACTGCGCGGGCGGAATCGCCTTGCCGTGCTTCTTCTCCACCTGCAACTCGATCGGCAGGCCATGGCAGTCCCAGCCCGGCACGTAGGGCGCATCGAAGCCCGCGAGCGTCTTGCTCTTGACGATGATGTCCTTGAGCACCTTGTTCACCGCGTGGCCGATGTGGATGTCGCCGTTCGCGTAGGGCGGGCCGTCGTGCAGGATGAACTTCGGCTTGCCCTGCTTGGCCGCGCGGATTTTCCGGTAGCGCTGCTGCGCCTGCCAGTTCGCGACCATCTGCGGCTCGCGTTTGGCGAGGTCGCCGCGCATCGGGAAAGGGGTATCGGGAAGATTGAGCGTATCTTTATAGTCAGTCATTTTATTCAAACCAAAAAACCTTTTTCACCACGAAGGGCACGAAGATCACGAAGTTTTTTCATGCTGTTATTACGGGCATTAACATTCACCCAAAAGGCGCGATCCATTTCTCAAATAATCCTTTGTTTTTCTTCGCGTGCTTCGTGTTCTTCGTGGTTAAACCATCGCTTTGCATTCTCCACATCCAGCGCGATTTGCCGCGTCAGCGTTTCCACATCGGGATATCTTTCCTCGTCGCGCAGCTTGTGCAGGAAATCCAGGCGCATGTGTTTGTTGTATATCTGCTGCGCAAATTCGAAGAGGTGCACTTCCAGCACCGGCTTGCCGCCTTGGTGTACCGTCGGGCGCACGCCGAGGCTCGCCACGCCCTGCAACACCCCCATGCCCTCGGCGTGTGCCTGCACCACGAAGATGCCGGACAGCGGCGGGCGGTTGTGCTTCAACTGGATGTTAGCGGTCGGAAAACCGATCCGCTTGCCCAGCCCGTCGCCATGCTCCACGCGCCCGCTGATGCTGTAGGGACGTCCCAGGTAGGACTGCGCCTTGCGCATGTCGCCTTCCGCGAGCGCGGCGCGCACCGCCGTGCTGGAGATGCGCACGCCGTTGTGCAGCACGCTGCGCACCGCCTGCACCTGGAACCCGTGCTGCATGCCGATTTTTTCCATCAGCGCGAAATCGCCGGCACGGCCGCTGCCGAAACGAAAATCGTCGCCGATCAGCACGAATTTTGCCGACAGTTTTTCATGCAGCGCATGAATGAAATCCGCCGCGCTCATCTGCGAAAAACGCGCATTGAAGCGGCACACATGCACGCGGTCGATGCCCATGGCGGCGAACAGCTCCAGCTTCTCGCGCAGGTTGGTCAGCCGCGCCGGCGCCTGCTGCGGCGCAAAAAACTCGCGCGGATGCGGCTCGAAAATCACCACCGCCACCGGCAGGCCGCGCGCCTGCGCCGCCGCGCGCAGATCGTTCAGCAACGCCTGATGGCCCAGGTGCACTCCGTCGAAATTGCCGATGGTGAGCGCAACAGGCTGGGTGTCGTGGGAATAGAGTCCGCGAAAAATCAACATGGGCGCGGATTATACCTGAGCTGCGAAGGGTGAAGAGTGAAGGGTGAAGGGTGGAATTCCGGTGCCCTGATTACCGGGGAAATGGTTTTACCCTTTCCCCTTCCCTCTTATCCCTTCTCCAGCAACCTTCTCTGAAGAAGAGGGAGGTGATTCATAACAGGATTTCCTCGCCCTCGCGCGCCAGGCGGCATTCCGGGCCGCCTTCTTTCGAAAGGCTGGCCAGCACCTTTTCGAATTCCCGATCCAGTGCCTCGTCGCTGCGGGTGGGCTCGTGGTGGGTGCAGTATACGACCCGGGCGCCGGCTTTTTTCGCCATGGTGATGCAGGAATCGAAGGTGCCGTGCCCCCAGCCCTTTTTCGACGGATATTCCCCGGTCGTGTAGGACGAATCGGCAATCAGGATATCTACGCCGCGCATCGCCTCGATGATGGACTTTTCCTTGTCTTCGATCAGCATCCGGTACTCCTCGTAGCCCTCGTCCTCTGGGGCGTAGATGTTGTAGGGAGGTTCGTAATCGCCGGTGAAGAATATCGACTTGCCGTTGCAATCGATGCGGTAACCGAAGTTGATGACCGGATGATTGAGCAGCGTCGGCGTAACCGTGGCCGCCCCGATCTGCACGCTTTGTCCCGGCATCAGGGTTTCGTATTCGACCCTGGCCTTCATTTCTGCTTTGCGTACCGGGAAAAAACTGTACTGCAACTGCACTTCCATGACCTGTTCGATGCCGGATCCGGAAACGGGGTCGAACGCGCCGTGCAGGCGCAGGGTGTTGCCGGGGACGAAGATCGGAATGAAAAACGGCAAGCCCTGGATGTGATCCCAATGGGTGTGGGTGATGAAGACGTTCGCGGTGACCGGCATTTCCCTGAGCAGCACCTGAGACAGCGCGAAAATCCCGGTGCCGGCGTCGAGGATGATCAATTCGTT
>CAYNYH010000017.1:10980-25952 GCA_964401425.1 uncultured Gallionella sp.
CAATTCGTTGTCGTCGGTGCGTATCTCGATGCAGGTGGTATTGCCGCCGTATCTGGCGGTATGGGGGCCGGGAGAGGGGATCGAGCCCCGCACGCCCCAGAATCTGATTTTCATGCGTCGACTCCGACCTGGGAAAACAATTGCGCTTCCTCGGCCATTTTCGACAGGTCGCCGAGGGAGGCAATGATCTTTTCGAGATCGCCGCCGAAATAGTTGCAGACTGCCGGGGGCAGCTCCTCGACACAGGGATCGCCGCTATCGCCGAAGGACATCTTGTTGCTGATCTGGTTGGCGGTATAGACACTGGCCCACATCCCGCTTTCTGCGCCTTCCGTGGAATGATGGTTGCGTATGCAATCGACCAGTGCCGGATGAAATTGCCATTTCTCCGCCAGCATCGAGCCCACGACGGTGTGATCGACGCCGATGACCTGGCTTTCCGCCACATGCAGCGGTATGTTTTCACTATGGCTCTTCTGCATCGCCTGATTGAATTCATCGGACATGAACTGGGCGAACACCACCTTGCCGAAATCGTGCAGCAGCCCCGCAATATAGCAATCCATCGGATCGGTGCCCTTCAGCTTGCCGCCCAGGGATTTGGCAATGCCTGCAGTGGTGAGGGAGTGCAGCAGGTAGCGCTGCATGTCGAAGCCGGCATCATTGTGCTTGGGCAGGATGCCGACCGACGCGATGCCGAGCGCAAGGTTCTTGATGGTATTGAAGCCGAGGAAAGCCACCGAGTGGTTGACCGAGGTGATCTTGCTGGGCAGGTTGTAATAGGCCGAGTTGAGCACCCGGAGGATCTTGACCGTCATCACCGGGTCTTTTTCGATCACCTGCACCAGATGCTTGGGCTCGCAGTCCAGATTCCTCGTCAGCTCGAGGATTTTCTGCACGCTCTTGGGGAAGGCGGGCATTTTTTCCACGGCCAGGGTAAGTTTTTTTGCCAGTTCCGGCGAGATTTGATTCATGTCGTCGAATAAATTGATTTGCACAAGCATAGCATGACTTGCTATGCCGTCCCGCCCACCGTCAGGCCGTCGATCTTCACCGTGGGCTGCCCCACGCCGACCGGCACGCTCTGGCCTTCCTTGCCGCAGGTGCCGACGCCGGGGTCGAGCGCCATGTCGTTGCCTATCATCGAGATGCGCGTCAGCACATCGGGGCCGTTGCCGATCAGCGTCGCGCCCTTCACCGGCCGGGTGATCTTGCCGTCTTCGATCAGGTAGGCCTCGGCGGTGGAGAACACGAACTTGCCGCTGGTGATGTCCACCTGCCCGCCGCCGAAATTCACCGCATACAGCCCGTGCTTCACCGAGGCGATGATCTCCTGCGGATCCTTGTCGCCGTTGAGCATGTAGGTGTTGGTCATGCGCGGCATCGGCAGATGCGCGTAGGACTCGCGGCGCGCGTTGCCTGTCACCGGCACACCCATCAGGCGCGCATTGAGCGTGTCCTGCAAATAGCCCTTGAGGATGCCGTTCTCGATCAGCGTGGTGCATTGCGCGGGATTGCCTTCGTCGTCCATCTGCAATGAGCCGCGCCGACGCGCCAGCGTGCCGTCATCCACCACGGTCACGCCCAGTGCCGCGACGCGCTCGCCGACGCGTCCGGAAAACGCCGAGCTCCCCTTGCGGTTGAAGTCGCCCTCCAGGCCGTGGCCGATCGCCTCATGCAGCAGGATACCCGGCCAGCCGTTGCCCAGCACCACGGTCATGCTGCCTGCCGGGGCGGGCGCGGCATCCAGGTTGGTCACCGCCTGGTGCACCGCCAGCGCGGCGTATTTGCGCAGCATCGCGTCGTCGAAATAAGCGTAATCGAAACGCCCGCCGCCGCCCGCCGAGCCCTGTTCGCGGCGGCCGTTGCCCTCGACGATGACCTGCAGCGACAGGCGCACCAGCGGGCGGATGTCGGCGTTCATCAGGCCGTCGCTGCGTGCCACCATCACCACTTCGTATTCGCCGGCCAGGCCCGCCATCACCTGCACCACGCGCGGATCGAGCGCGCGCGCATAGCCTTCGAGCCGCTCCAGCAGCGCGACCTTGTCGGCATCCTTGAGGCTGGCAATCGGGTCGTGCGGCAGATAGATCTCGCGCCGCGAGCCGTGGTACAGCATCGGCACGGCCTGTTCGCCGCCCTGCCTGGCGATCGCGCGTGTGGCCTGCGCCGCGCTTTCCAGCGCATTCAGGCTGATGTCGTCGGAATAGGCGAAGGCGGTTTTTTCGCCGCTCACCGCACGCACCCCGACGCCCTGGTCGATGTTGAAGCTGCCGGACTTGACGATGCCCTCTTCCAGCGACCAGCTCTCGGCACGGCTGTACTGGAAATACAGGTCGGCGTAATCGAGGCGGTGCGCCATCATGCTGGCGAACACCTGCTCGATGTGGCGCGTCTCGATGGAATGCGCAGCCAGCAACGACTGCTGCGCCGTGGCGAATAGCGTATCGAAAGATTGATTGTGCTGCATGCCGCTCATCGCTCCGCGTCTAGAACAGGACGCGGTGCGCCAGCGCCGGCAGGCTGGCGCGCAGGCTGGCCTGGTAGGACGGATTCACTTCGGCGACCACCACGCCCGAGCCGCGCGGGAGCCGGTCCAGCACGCTGCCCCACGGGCCGACGATCATGCTGTTGCCGTGCGTCTCGCGCCCGCTGACGTGATAGCCGCCTTGCGCGGCGGCGATCACATACGCCAGGTTTTCCACCGCGCGCGCGCGCACCAGCACTTCCCAGTGCATTTTGCCGGTGGTCTCGGTGAACGCGGAAGGCAGGACGATGATGTCCACGTCCTGCATCGCGCGGAACAGCTCGGGAAAGCGCAGGTCGTAGCACACCGCGAGGCCGATGCGGCCGAACGGGCTGTCCACCACCACCACCTGCCTGCCCGGCTCGATGGTCTTGGCTTCATCGTAGCGCTCGTTGCCCAGTTCCAGATTGAACAGATGTATCTTGTCGTAGCGCGCCACCTGGCTGCCCTGCTCGTCAAACACCAGGCAGCTGTTCAGCACCTTGTCCGGCGCGCTGGCCGCAAGCGGGATCGAGCCGCCCACCAGCCATATCTGGTGCCGGCGCGCCGTTTCACTGAGGAATGACTGTATCGGCCCCTGCCCAGGTTGCTCGCGCGCCACGACCTTGTCCTGCTCAGCCATGCCCATGATGGCAAAGAATTCCGGCAGCACCACCAGGCGCGCGCCCTGCTCGGCGGCTTTGGCGATGAGGCGGCGCGCCTCGTTCAGATTGCCCGTGATGTTCGGGCCGGAGGCCATCTGGATGGCGGCCACCTTGAATGCGTTGGTTTGCGCGCGCTGTGCGGGGTTTGCCTGCTGCATGAAAATTGTTTCCTATCTGTTTTGATTGCTTGCCTTGACCGGGGTTTCGCCGACCTTGGCCACCTTGGGATCGCTCCAGGTACCGCTGACATTGTATTCAAACGACGCCAACTTATCGAGCGGTTCGCCCAATACCTTGTTGATGAGCAGCGAACTGATGCCCGCCACCGGCCCGGCGGCAAAGGCGCCGAGCAGGGATACGCTGTCGCCCAGCGTGGGCAATATCTGCACGCGCAGATTCTGGGTTTCGTTGTTCAAATCGACGCTGCCCTTCATGGTCACCTTGGCGGACGAACCATCGAGATGCAAATCCTGCGTGTCGATCACGCCGTTTTTGATGGCCGCATTGCCGTTGATGTTGTCGAACTGGAAGCCGTCGCTGAACACGTCGGTGAAATCCAGCGTGATGCGTTTGGGCAACGCCTGCAGGCTGAGGATGCCGAGCAATTTGCCGATGCCCGGATCCATCTTGAGGAACTGCCCCTTGCTGGTATCCAGCTTGAGGGTGCCGTCCAGCGTGGCATAGTTGAATTCACCGGGGTTGCCGTCCCATGACAGGCTCGCCGCCAGCTTTCCGCTGCCGCCCTTGACGGTGCCGGGATAACCGGAGCGTGCCAGGACTTTCCCCGCGTCGCTGATTTGCAGCAGCAGATTGGCCTGGGTCTGCGTGTTGGTCTGGCCGCCGCGCCAAACCCCGTCGCCGGCCAGACTACCGTCCGGGTTGGTAATGTTCAGGCGGCGCATCCGCCAGTCCTTGCCTTCGGGATGCCCTACCAGTTCCAGCCGCCCGATCTGCTTGTCTTTCATCTGGAAATTCTCGACGGAAATTTGCAGCGCGGGCAGGTTGCCGGGCGATACCGGTACAGCCTGAGCTGCCTGAACGGAAGCGGTCGCCGCTCCGCCATTACCGCTCCACAGCAGGTTCTGCAAGCGCGCCGTCAACTTGCCTTCCCCGCGCGGCTGCCACTCCACCTCGCCATTCAGCGCACTGCCGGACAAGCGCGCAAACACCCCTTCGCCGCGCTTGTCGGCATTGATGCGCAGATCGTTGATATGCATGCCGAATCCGCTTACCCTGCCGATCGCGAGGTCTGCGCCGGCAATCGGCAGGCCGCCCTCCATGCCACCTGCGGTACCAAACAGGTCGCCCCAGCCCTGTAAAGACAGTTCCGGCAGGTTGCCTGCCAGCCATATGCCTGTCCTGGGCTCAGTCGAAGGGCCGCTCCTGCTCCGTGGTGAGTCGATAGCGCCGAGTTGCTCCAACAACCTCCTTGTGCCCGATCGCCTGCTCCGGCTGCCGGAAATATTTTCCTCGCCAAAATTGATGATGCCGCGCCTGATGACCATCGCACCGTTTTCATCGCGCCGCGCCAACCGCGCGCTGAGCAGCTTGCCCAGCTGGGCATTGATGACATCCTGCCCCTCGGTGACTATCCTCTTCTCCACGCGCAAAGGCATTGCCTCTTGCGCCTGTTTGGCGAAGGGCTGCGGCAGCGTGGAGCCCAGCCCCTGCAGACTGGAGTTGATGGTCAGCTGTGTGGATTTCTTCACCACGGTGATATCGGCATCCCATGCCGCGCCGCCGGACAGGTAGTTCAACAGCGGATGCGGATTGATCCTGCGCAGTACATCGAGGTTGCTGCGCCCTTTTACGGCGGCATGCACCACGCCACCCGACTCCGTTTTCACGTCGATATTCGCAGCCCCGCCGAGTATCTCCGCAGACACGCCGCTGGCCTGCATGCCCGATTCGGTAAACGCCAGTTCGCCGCGTGTCTTGCGCAACAGCGGCACTCCTTCGCCCAGGTTGATATTGTTATCCTGCACGCTGAAAACACCGGACACCTTCACCGGCTTGTTGCTCAACAAGGGAATATGTGCAGACAGATCCAGATGCCCGTTGCCGCTGGCGCTCATGCCGTCGGTAAATCCGTCTATATAGCCGCGCACCGGGCTTTGCTGGATGAATTGCAAAAAGGTATTGCTCGCACCCGCCGCACCCCCCTTTATTTCCAGCGGCAAGTCATCGCTCTGCAAGTCTGCGATGGCGACGGTGAGGTTCTGCAAATGCGCATCCAGGATAGTCGCGGACGGCGCCTTCACATCCATCCGGTTGCCGCGTATCCAGAATTCACCCGAGATGTTTTCGATGCGCGGCCAGTTCTTGTCGAATTCCAATGCGACGTCCCGCGCATGCCCGCCAACCTCGAGCAGCGCATCTTCCGTGCCGTCCAGCGGGAAATCGCTCAGGTTGCCCTTGACGCGCACGCGGAAGTCCTCCGTATGCCCGGCCAGCATCGCGCCGTTCAGCCAGTCGTTGTCTTCCTTGTCCAGCGCGACCAGCGGGGTGTAGCGGGCGGCGCGTCTCACGTCGCCGCGCGTCAGGCTGACCGTCAGATCCAGCACGCCCAGGGTACCCGCCTTGGTCTGGTAGCTGCCATACAGGTTGCCCGCCAGGTCGTCGTTGGCGACGGCGACGTTATCGACCTTGACCAGCAGTTCGCCGCGTCTGCGCTGCCAGCCGGCCTGCCCGGTCAGCGTGGCAAAAAACAGCGGTTCGCGCATCACCCCCGGCGCATCCACGACCAGATGGCGCGAGTCGATATGCAGCCGGCCGCTTTCATCGCTGCCGTCCACATCCACCGACAGGCCGGAGAAACCAGGCAGTGAACCGGTTTGGCGCAGCGCAAGGTTTTCAAACTGCCCCTTGATTTTGTAGCTCGAGATTTTGTAGCTACCCGGCTTTTCGAGCGTGCTCTGCCATTGTGCATTCAGGTTGGACACTATGCCTCTTGGCGCATACGCATCCAGTTTGGCGCGCAGCTCGGCCTCCAGTGGGAGGAAATTGGACAGACCGGTCAGGCTTTCCAGCTGCAACAGGCTGGCGCGTATCTCGTTGACCGTGGATTGCCCATTGCCGGCCTTTGCAGTGCGGAAATAAAAGTCCGTGGGTTGCAACTCGACGCCATTTCTCAAGCGCAGCGCCAGATGCCGGGTGGAAACCTCCATGCCGCCCGCCGTTTCTTTCCACGCGGCGCGGCCGCGCAAATCGAGCAACCTCATTTCCGGCACATCCTCGGCCAGCTTGGTCACCACATCGTGCAGGCCCAGGTCGGCGGTGATCCCCGTCATCTTGCCGCCTTCGATATCCAGCCAGCCGCGCAGCGCACCGCGGCCGCGGCTGAATTCGCCGGGCAAATCCAGCCAGGGCCGCCAGGCCGTCACGTCGGTGTAATCTAGCCGGGTATAAACCTGGCCGCGCCAGGCGCCCAGATCATCAAAGCTCGCCCCGTAAAAATCGCCGCGCACATCCAGCGGCGTCGCCAGTTCGGCGGGCAGAACGGCGCGCAGGGCGAAGAGGTGGTGGCTGAACAGGTTTTCGATGCGCAGATTGACTCCTTGCAGCACCAGCGGCGGCGCAGCACGCTGCTCGTCCATCCAGACGATGAGCGCATCGCGCGCCACCATGCGTGACTGGCGCAGCAGCCAGTCGGCCAGGTCGTTATCTCCGCCCTGTTTGGAAAGCTTCACGCCGCCGATGAAAATCTGCCCTTGCACATCGCGGCGGATCCGCAATTCCGGCCTGTCGATTTCCAGGCTGGCCAGCCGCAACTCGAAGGCGAACAGCGACATCCACGACACGCTGCCGTCGATGCGCGGCAGCACCAGCGCGGGTTGCCGCTGCTCGTTCAGGATATGCACATCGGTAAAACTCAGGCGCGGCCGGAAGCCCATCCAGTCGCCTTCGATCCTGCCGATGGCGACCGGATTGCCGATCGCGCCCGCCAGCGAAGCGACGATCCGCTCGTGATGCTGCTCGACATTCGGCAATACCCAGTAGCGCAACAGGATGATCGCCAGCGCGGTCAGCACGGCCAGCACCGCCGACGCGACAATGGCAAGCCGCGTCAGCCAGTTCAGGCTGTGCCACAGCAGGCGGATGGGAAGAGAGTTCAACATGAATTTGGTCGTTAGTCGCTAGTCATTAGTCGTTAGTTTCAGGTCGCCAGTTGGTTTAACCGGCAACTAACGACTAGCGACTAACGACTAATCATTGGACAATGCACATTCTAACTTGAAGCCCTACCCATGAATACCGCAAACTTGCCGCCCTTCGACGACCTGCTGCAAAAGACACTGCGCTGCAGCCGCTATGCCCGACATGTGCTGGAAACAGACCAGCCGCTGCTGAATTGGTTGCAGGAAAATTACACCACGCCGTGCGACCGCGCGGAAATGCTGGCTTTACTGCGGCAGGGCGGCCTCGCCCCTGACGACGAAACCGGCCTGACGCGCGCCGTGCGCAGGCTGCGCAAGCAGGTGATGGTCAAGCTGATCCTGCGCGACCTCAATGGCCTGTGCGATCTCAACGAGGTAATGCAGGCCATGACCGCGCTGGCGGAAGTGAGCATCCAAGAGGCGCAAGCCTGCCTGATGCATGTCTTGCAGGCGCAATACGGCACACCGCTCGGCGAAACCAATGCTTCACCGCAGCCCCTGCTGGTCATCGGCATGGGCAAGCTGGGCGGCGGCGAACTGAATGTCTCTTCCGACATCGACCTGATCTTCGTCTATCCGGAAGACGGCGAAACCGACGGGCCGCGCAAGCTGGGCAACCATGAATTCTTCACCCGCCTGGGGCGCCGCCTGATCAGCCTGATCAACGAACCGACCGGCGACGGCTATGTGTTCCGCGTGGACATGCGGCTGCGCCCATACGGCGACAGCGGCCCGCTGGTCATGAGCTTCGCCGCGCTGGAGGAATACCTGATCAGCCAGGGACGCGAATGGGAACGTTATGCCTGGATCAAGGCGCGCGTAATCTCTCCCGCCGACTGCCCGGAAACCGCCGAGCTGATGCAGCTCGCGCAGCCGTTCGTGTTCCGCAAATACCTCGACTTCGGCGCGATCGACTCGATGCGCAAGCTGCACGCGCAGATCCGCCAGGAAGTGCAGCGCCGCGAGCGGCTCAACAACATCAAGCTCGGCCCGGGCGGCATCCGCGAGATCGAATTCACCGCACAGGTGTTCCAGCTGATCCGCGGCGGGCGCGACGCCCAGTTGCGTATCCGCCCCACCCAGAAAGCGTTGCAGCAGCTCGCCACGAACGGCCAGTTGCCCGCGCCGGTCGTCGCCGACCTGGATACTGCCTATGTGTTCCTGCGCAACCTCGAACATCGCCTGCAATATCTCGACGACCGGCAGACCCAGTAATTGCCGAAAAAACCCGAAGACCAGGCCATCATCGCCGACGCCATGGGCTACGCGGATTACGCCGCGCTGCTGAATGATCTCGACCGCCATCGTGTGCTGGTCAACCGGCAATTCGAACTGATTTTCGGCGAGTCGCAGGACGAGCCGGACGAGGGGCAATTCTGGCATGAAGGGGTCAGCACCGAAGAGTTGCAGGCTCACCTCGAGAACCTCGGTTACCGCGCCGTGAACGACAGCGCGCAGCGCCTGCTGCAACTGCAATCCGGCAACCGCTACCGGCAATTGCCCGACCTCAGCCGCCAGCGGCTGGACAAGCTGATCCCGCAATTCGTCGCCCTGTGCGCGCTGCAAGCCAATCCGGACGAGACGCTGACCCGTCTGCTCGCCCTGCTGGAAGGCATCAGCCGCCGCGCCTCCTACCTCGCCTTCCTCGCCGAGTATCCGCAGGCCATGCGGCGCCTGACCCAAATGGTTTCCGCGAGCAGCTGGGCGGGCGAATACATGACCCAGCATCCGGCTTTGCTCGACGAACTGCTGGACGCGCGCGAGATGTACCAGCCGCCGCAGTGGCAGCAGATCGACCGCGATCTGCAATGCCGCCTGGACGACTGCGCCGGAGATGCCGAACGGCAGCTCGACATGCTGCGCCTCGTGCAGCAGGAGCAGACCTTCCAGTTGCTGGCGATGGACCTGCAGGGCCTGCTGCCGCTGGAAAAGCTCAGCGACCACCTTTCCGACCTGGCCGATTTGATGCTGCGCCATGTACTGAAACTGAGCTGGACGACCGCGCGCAAGCGGCATCGCGACGAGCCGAGATTCGCCGTCATCGCGTACGGCAAGCTGGGCGGCAAGGAGCTGAGCTACGCCTCCGACCTCGACCTGATCTTCCTCTACGACGACGACCACCCCGATGCTCAGGAAAACTACGCGCGGCTCGGGCAGCGTATCAACACCATGCTGAGCAGCTACACCTCTTCCGGCCGCCTCTATGAGACCGACTTGCGCCTGCGCCCGAACGGTGCGAGCGGTCTGCTGGTGAGCACGGTCGAGGCATTCGCCGAATACCAGCAACAGCAGGCCTGGATATGGGAACACCAGGCCCTGACGCGCGCGCGTTTCTGCGCCGGCGACGCACAGGTCGGCGCCGCCTTCGAAGACATCCGCAAACAGGTGCTGTGCCGGCCGCGCGACCTGGCCGCATTACGCAAGGAGATTCTGGCGATGCGCCAGAAGATGCTCGACGGCCATCCCAACGATACCGATCTGTTCGACATCAAGCACGACCGGGGCGGCATGGTAGATATCGAGTTCATGGTGCAGTACCTCGTGCTTGCCCACTCCCCTCAGCACCCGCAACTGACCGGCAACATCGGCAATCTCGCGCTGCTCAAGCTGGCGGGCGAGCTCGGCCTGATCCCCGCCAACCTCGCCGAACAGAACCGCACGCTGTACCGCGCTCTGCGCCAGATACAGCACCGCATCCGGCTCAACAGCCAGTTGCCGTGCCGCGTATCGCATGAGGAAATCGATACCCAGGCGAGCGAAAAACTGTGGGCGGAATTGTTCGGGGTGAGTTAGCGACTCTGCTTGTCTACTGCTGCGCCTGCTTTTTGGTCAGCCGGATGCGCACCTTCCAGCCCATCGCGCCCTCGCCTCCGGCTTCCCACAGCTTGCCATGCAGGGTATAGCCCTGGAAAGTGCCCGTCAGCCTGGCATCCACGAGGTTGCCCTCCTCGTCGACCCGGCCGGAAAGAGTACGGTTCTCGTTGTACATGAAGACGCTGCCCGAAATCTGGCCGTTGTTAACGGCAAGCACGATATCAACCTTTACCGGTGCGCTGAACAATCCGCCATAGGTTTCGAGCTCTCCCGCCCAGATCCCGTCGTGGCGTTTGGCAATATTTTGTTTCAGATAATGAATCACACCTGAGACCAGGCTGCTTCCGGGCCCCACAAATGCGCCTTCCCAGTAACCCGGGGACTTGTTGGTGAAGCTGGTGGTGATCTCGCCGGTGCTGCCGAAAAACTCCAGGTTGTCCCCGCTCAACCGCCAGAAAGATTCGTTGCTGTTGCAGGAGCGGATGACATTGCCATAGGCGCCCCTTGTCGCAAGCAGCTCCAGATCGCAAAGGTGCCCGGCCGGAGCCAGAAAGGCGCCGGTTACACGGCCGAATTCCCACTTGCCTACCAAGTCGGATTCAAGCAGCCGCGCCTGATGCGGTTCGGTTTGCGCGGCCTGCCTGAGCCTGTCTATGCGTGCCTGCGCCAACCCTGAAAACTTGCCTTCCGGATAGTGCCTCAGATATTCCTCGAAGTCCCCGACGCTGCCGCTGTCCTTCACCGATTTCCACATCTCGAGTTCAACCAATACCGTGTCGACGGTTCCGGCCGGCTGGGGTTGAGCACCCGCCTCACCGGTCACTCGGCCTTGCGTCGGTTTGGAGAAGAAAAAGTCGCCGGTCAGAGAGGAGGATTCCCACGGGATCTGCTGATCGTTCGTGGCGCTGGCCACCCTGACGCGCACCTGCTTGAATACGTCTTCGATGCGCCTGCCCGGCTCTTCGAGTGCGCGCAATAATTCCGAGGTATACAGCCCATGCTTGCCGGTTCCGTCGGCGGCCACCTTGCCGGGCGCCGTCGCATAGGCGACCAGCACTCCCTTCGGCGCATCGACCTGCGCCAGGCCGCCCCCCGCACCGCTACGGAAACTGCGTTCGAACGGATTGTTGCGGCAGGCATCGAGGATGACCATGCCGACGCGCGTGGCGGATAATTGATCCAGCACCAGGTCGAGATCGACCGACTCGCTGCGCACCGCAGACTCGCCTTCGATCATGGCGTCGACCGGAACAAGGAAATTCTTGCCGCGCACCTGCATGCCGTGCCCCGCGTAATAAAACAGCCCCACTCCGCCGCTGGAAAGTTTCTCGCCAAACAGCGTGATGGCGCGATTCATCTCCTTCTGGGTGACATCGGTACGCTCGATCACATCGAAACCGAACGCGCGCAATACCTTGGCCATCGCATGTGCATCGTTGACCGGATTCTTGAGCACACTCTCCCGGTATTTGGCATTACCGATGACCAAGGCGATGCGCTTATCCTTCGCCGTATCCGCAACGTGCAGGTTGCGCCCCTCTTCAGCCGCTGCCGTGCCAAGGTGTGCCAACAGCACAAGCAGTGCTATTGCCGCCAGCATGGGTTGCCGTAATATGTCCATCCCGCTCCTTAATGCGATTATTTTATTTCTTCCGCTTGTTCAGTTAACCGGACAAATACGGTCGAATCGTTTCGACCTATGGCACGAATGAATCAAAGCGGAATCCGGGCAAGCCATGATCACTTCTCGCCAAGTTTGACCGACACATATGCAACAACATCGCCGCGCCGTATTAATAATGCGATGTTATGCCCCGAGGGAATCTGTTTGAGAATTTCGTTGAACTGAGTCAGAGATCGAATTTGAGTGTTGCCGATTGCCAGCAGCACATCTCCTTTAAGCAAGGCTGCGCGCGCAGCCGTGCCTTTGACATCATCTACCAGCAGTCCGCTGTCGATTTGTAAAATTTGCAGTTGCCCCTTGCTCAACTCGCCGACCGCAATCCCCAATTCCGCGATCACTTCGGTTTCTTTTGCGGTTAGCATGATTCCTTTTTGGGCTTCCGCACCGGCGGCCAGTTTTTTTACAGGGCTCCCAAGCTTGCCATTTTCAATGAACTCGGCGATCACTACGAATACTTGCATGACCTCGCCTTTGCGCCACAACTCGATAACAACCTTGCTGCCCGGCAGGGTAGCGGCAACCATGCGCGGCAGGTCAACAGCATTACTTACCGTCTGGCCGTCAAATTTGAGGATCACATCGCCGGCCTCAATGCCCGCTTTCTCGGCTGCTCCGCCTTTTTCCACATCGCTGATCAATGCACCATTAGGCCCGCTCAATCCGAACGAGCCTGCCAGCTCACGCGTCAGTTCCTGAATTCTCACGCCGAGCCGCCCTCGCGTACCTTGGCCCGGCTTCATTTCGGCTTCCGCATCACTTTGCATTGCGCTCGGCGTATGCATTGCTATTTGACCCGGTTGCTGAACGGCTCTGAGTTTGTTTATTGCCGCCTGTGCAAACTTGGCATGACGCCCATCGGCATGGTCTGCCAAGTAAGCCTGATACGCATCTTCGGTATCCATTTCCCTGGCGGTGTTCCACGCATCCAGTTCCAGCGCGGCGGGGTCAATAACGGCAGGTTGCGCAGTTGCTCCCTGATCCGGTATGCCTGTATGGCATCCCGCGAAACAAAAATCCCCCTCGATGCTGCCTTCCATCCACGGTTCCTGCTTGCCTTGCGAAGCGGCCTTGACTGCGGTGACGACACGTTTGAGGGCTTGTTCGATCTGGAGGGTACTGTCCATCTGCGCGAGCAGCTTGCTGGTGTATAGCCCGTTGCGCCCGTCGCCGTCCGCCGCAACGCTGCCCGGTTTGGTGGCGTAGGAAATCAGCGTGCCGGACGGCGCAGTGACGCGCGCAAGGCCTCTTTCTGAAGAGCGGAAGCTGCGCGCGTAGGGATTGTTGCGGCAGGCATCAAGGAATACCAGATTGAGCCGGGTCTTGGACTCGTCCAGCACGTCCATGATCTGGTTTACAGCGATGCTTTGGTTGGGCACGTCTTCCTCGGAATTGATGTCGGCATCCACGGCGGGCAGGTAGTTGATGCCCTTGATCTGGAGCCCGTGCCCGGCGTAGAACACCAGTGCGACTGCGCCCGGTGCCAGCTTGCTGCGAAATTCGCGGAGCGTTCCGCCGATTTGATCTTTCTTCAGGTTGTTGCGTTCGATGACGATAAAACCCAATCCGCGCAGTTTTTTTGCCATGTCCTTGGCGTCATTGACCGGATTCTTGAGGTGGGCGTTGGCGTATGCTCCGTTGCCGATCACCAGCGCGATGCGCTGCTCGCTTACTGCGCTATTCGCCTGCCTGGCGGCGAGGTTACGCCCTTTGTCGGCAGCCGAAGCTGTGTTACTCAGCAGCAGCACCGTGAGCAATAGCCCGATAGGGCGGCATAATTTTTGCGCATCCATGTTTTTCATTATTGACCAGCCAAAATCAAACATCGGTCTATATCACCTGACTCTAACCAGCGGGAAGCCCTGTCCGGTTGGTGAGACGATTGGGAATTGCTTGTGGCTGAATACCCGCTCGGCAAGTTCTGGAACCTGGTTATCAACGTAATCTGCCAGCTCCAACGTCTTCACGAAGCCGTCCTTGTCCGTATCTGCGGCTCCATTGAGTCCTTCTACAACAACCCATGTGAATAGGCCATGATTTTTGTAGCCTTCGAGCGCTTCTTGTACCGAGCTGGCTGCGGACAGGATGGTCGAGCCGACCGCGCGCGACAGCACTTTCATCGCCGTATCCTCGCTCATACCCCGAGTCAGCATCGCCATTTGCAGCGCATCACCCATCTTCCCGGCATTGCAAGTATCGAGCACGACCAGCTTTTTAGACGCGGGTATGTTGGAGATCATTTCTTTCAGGGCATCCTGGCCTAGCGCATCCTGTTTGAGGCGCGCCGTGGATGTAGAGCCAACATTGGAAGTGATCAGAAAATACTGCCCGTCATCCACAGTGCCGTGGCTGGCCACGTAGAACACGAACAAATCCTCCGGTCGCACATCCTTCTGCGCCTGCCTGAGTGCGGCGGCGATCGCAGCATTCGTTGTTTCCTCGGGTTTCAATAAACGATGAACCTGGATGCTGTCGAACAAACCCTTGCCTTTGCTTTCCAGTGTCGCCGCAAACAACTCGGCATCCGCTACCGGATAGGTCAGCGCAAGGCGCGGATTGACATAATCCTTGATACCGACAACCACCGCGTACAGCGTCGGAGGCCTGGACGCGAAGCTGGCCTGGATTTCCACGGTTGCATCCGAACTCTGCATGCTGTTGTCGGCATTGAAGGCAACGGCACGAATGGAGTTTTTGCCCGCCTCGAGGCTCAACGTATAGCGCAGCACCTGACCACCCTGCGCGGAGGGTACAGCTTGGAGGTTGCGAGTTTTTTCGAGCACAACTGCCGCTCCGTTGCGGTATAGCCGAACGTCGCCGATACCGCCTCCCTGATCCTTCACTTCCAGCGACACGGTAATCTGGTCGGCAGATGAAGATGTGGGTGTATCGACAATCGCCACGGCAGGAGGAGGTTTTATATCGGCTATTTTTCTAAACTCATTCATGGAATTACCGGAAAGCGCAAGCTTGACAAGATCGGGGCGATAGAATGACTCGCGCAATTGCGAAATGGTGTATGGCTTGCCGCCGACGGCGACGCTCAAGTACTGGTCACCTTTCTCGGAGGCATTGTAGTAACCGCTCGGGGTAGTCACCAGCCATTCTCCACCCTCAAACCCGATGAAAGTTGACTTTTCCTCACCAGT
>CAYNYH010000018.1:0-25552 GCA_964401425.1 uncultured Gallionella sp.
TGGCGCAACTGGTGGTGTCGGTGGTCAATCTCACGCGCGCCGCGGTGCTGTCCGCTGCGCCGGAGTGGCGCAGTGCGCTGCTGTCCGAACTGGCGGAATCGGAAGGGTTGTTCGTGCAGATGGCGGAGCCAGGTGACACGCTCAAGCCATTGCCAGATCGTCCGCCGATCCTGCAGATGATGGCGGAGCGGGTGCGTGCGAGCCTCGGTGGCAACACCCGCTTCGCAGCGGAGCGCAACGGTGTGGAAGCCCTTTGGGTGAGCTTCTTCATCGGTGATGAGGAATTCTGGGTGGCGCTGCCGAGGGAGCGCATCGAGCATCCGGTGTCGCAAGTGCTGCTGATCTGGGGCAGCGTAGTGCTGGCGCTGGCACTGATCGGCGCGTACTTCATCGCGCGCCAGGTGGCGCATCCCCTCAAGCGGCTCGTAGAGGCGGCTCAGGAGGTCGGCCGGGGCAAAACGCCGCAGCCGCTGCCGGAGCGCGGCGCGCAGGAGATCGCCGCGGTGTCGTGCGCCTTCAACCAGATGTCCGCCGACCTTGCCGCGGACGAGCGCGAGCGCGCGCTGGTGCTGGCCGGCATCTCGCACGACCTGCGCACTCCGCTGGCGCGCGTGCGGCTTGCCGCCGAACTGAGTGCGGACGAAGAGCTGCGCAATGGGCTGGCCGCCGATGTGGAGCAGATGGATGCGGTGATCCGGCAATTCCTCGACTACGCGCGCCTCGACGAACATGAAGCTGCCGTTGCAACCGACCTGCAGGCTTTGGTGCAGGAAACGGCGCAGCCATTCGCGGCACAGGCAGTGTCGCTAACACTCGATTTGCCGCCGCTGCCACCGCTTGCGGTGCGCCCCGTGCTGATGAAACGCACACTTTCCAATCTGCTGGACAACGCCGTCAAATACGGCGGCGGCGAGATTACCGTGCGGATCGGACAGGAGGGAGACAGGGTTGTCGTGGAAGTGGCGGATCGCGGCGCGGGCATTCCCGCCGGGCAGCGTGAAACCGCAAAGCGGCCGTTCATGCGTCTGGAAAGCGCGCGCAGCGATGCGACCGGATCGGGCCTCGGGCTGGCGATCGTCGAGCGCGCCGCACGGCTGCACGGCGGCGAATTCCATCTGGAAGAGCGCTCCGGCGGCGGTCTGGTGGCCAGGCTGGTGCTGCCGGTGGGTTGACAGGCATATTTTGCTTGTCGCCCGCAACGAAAACGGGTAGGGTTAGCTACATAAATATACGGAGAGAGAATCATGGACGTCAGCAATGCTATTGCCCCTTCCGTCAGTGCGGCCGTCAACAGTCCGCAGCAGCCTGCGCCGAAAAATGACAAGCAACCGGAGAAGCAGGAGGAGGAGAAACAGCAGGATTTCACAGTGGTGAAACTGTCCGAAAAGGCACAGCAGATGAACCGCGCCGAAAATCGGAATACCGAGCGTGCCGAAACCAGGCCGCAGGAAGCTGCAGAGCCTCCCGGCATCCAGCTCATTGAAGGTGAAAAAAAGGGCGGGCGCGTCAACACCCTCGCCTGAAACCCAATTCTTTTTATCAACTGCGCCACCCCGGCGGAATGCCGTGGCGGCGCCCTCTGTAAATCGCAACGCTATGAATCAAGACTGGCAACAATTTCTTACCCAACAAGGCGCAACTATTGATGCGGGCCTGGTGCAGCACTTCGGCGATCTCGCCGCCGAGTTGCGCGCGGCGGAGCAGAGTGCCGTGCTGTGCGACCTCGGCCAATTCGGCATGCTGCGCGCTTCCGGCGAGGACGCGCAAACCTTCCTGCAGAATATGCTGAGCAACGACATCCGCGAGGTCGATGCCGGCCGCGCGCAACTCAGCAGCCTGAACACCCCGAAGGGGCGCATGGTGGCGAGCATGCTGATCTGTCACAGCGGCAACGACTATCTGCTGCAACTACCGCGCGCCATGTGCGAACCCATGCGCAAGAAACTCAGCATGTACGTGCTGCGCGCCAAGGTGAAAATCACCGATGCAAGCGATGAGATCGTTACGCTGGGCCTGTCGGGGAAAAATGCGCAGGAAATCCTGAGCGGGCAATTCGGCGAACTGCCGCAATTGCCATTCGGTTTTGCCGATGCAGGGCAGGCGGGCGTGCTGAAATTCAGCGACACGCGCTTCCAGATCAGCACCACCGCGCAACATGCGCCGATACTCTGGCAGGCGCTTGCGCAGCACGCGCAACCGGCCGGCAGCGCATGCTGGGACTGGCTCAACATCCGTGCCGGTATTCCCGTCATCCTGCCGCAGACACAGGAACAGTTCGTGCCGCAGATGGCGAATTTCGAACTCATCGGCGGCGTGAATTTCAAGAAGGGCTGCTACCCCGGCCAGGAAATCGTGGCGCGCATGCAATACCTCGGCAAGGCGAAGCGGCGCATGTACCTGGCGCACCTCGGCGGCGGCGCGGCACCCCAGCCGGGCGATGAATTGTTCAGCGCGGACATGGAAGGACAGGCCAGCGGCATGATCGCCAATGCCGCGCCCGCACCGGGCGGCGGTTACGATGTGCTGGCCGTGGTGCAGACCTCCAGCCACGAATCGCAAACGCTGCATTGGAAATCCCTGCAGGGCGCAGCATTGCAGTTCCTGCCGCTGCCCTATCCGCTGGCGTAAGAGCCTTTTCGGCTTGCCGGATGGGGCTGCATCCACTTTCTGTCCCGCATATTCCAAACAGATCATGGCTATTTCAAAACACTGGCATACCTTTACCGCCGCGCCTCACCGCGTCATGTTCCTGGGGGGCGCACTGCAATCCATCGCCGTGATGTTGTGGCTGTTCCTGGAAATGGCGACACGCTATGGTTTGGCCGCCCACCCCATGGTCTGGCCTGTTGCCCCCGTCGCCATACATGGCTACCTGATGATCTACGGCCTGTTTCCCTTTTTTATTTTCGGCTTCCTGATGACCACTTATCCGCGCTGGATGAACGGCAAGGAAATTCCGGCGCGGCGTTATGTACCGGCCTTCGTGCTGCTCATGCTGGGGGCTGCCGGTTTTTATGCGGGATTGCCGGGTGGCCGTCCTGTGCTGATTGCCGCTGCTTTTGCCGCACTGGCCGGTTGGGGAGTGGCGCTGTACGCGCTATTGCGCGTATTGCTCGATACGCGGCACCCGGACAAGCGGCACCCGCAAATTATTTTCATCGCGCTGAGCATGGGCTGGTGCGGCCTCGCTGCCTATCTGGTCTGGCTGTGGAGCGACAATGCGGTCTGGCTGCATCTCGCCGTGCAAGGCGGGCTGTGGCTGTTCCTGCTGCCGGTCTTCGCCAGCGTCGGGCACCGCATGATCCCCTTCTTCACCAGCACTGCACTGCCGAACCGCCTCGTGGCGCGCCCGTACTGGGCATGGTGGACCATCCTGGCGGCCAGCGTGATGCACGGCCTGCTGCGGCTTGCCGATGCTGCCGCCTGGCTGTGGCTATGCGACGCACCGCTGGCGGTCGCGGCTTTCTACCTGACCTATGCATGGGGGCTGCGCAGCAGCCTGCGCATTCCGATGCTCGGCGTGCTGCACATCGGTTTTGCCTGGCTGGGCATCGCCATGCTGCTGTTCACCGTACAGAGTTTTGCGTTATTCATCAGCCACGGCACAAGCTTCATCTGGGGGCTCGCACCGCTGCATGCGCTGACCATCGGCTGCTTCGCAACCTTGCTGATCGGCATGGGGACGCGAGTCACGCTGGGGCACTCTGGTCTGCCGATGCAGGCGGATACCCCGGTCAAGCTGATGTTTGCCGGTATGCAGCTTGCCGCCTTGCTGCGCGTGCTGGCCGACATGCTTCCCATATCAACCATGCACTGGCTGTATCTGGCCGCAGCCGCGGCCTGGCTGATGTGCTTCGTGCCGTGGGTCACGCGCTACCTGCCGTACTACTGGCGGCCGCGAGCGGATGGAAAGGCAGGCTAGTGCTTTCACCTATAAACCGGAATATGCCCGGTTATGGGAAATCCCTTGCTTGCATAAAAGGCATCTTGGTCGCATCATGTTGCCGTTCCGCAATCTCCGCAGGACGGGGAAGACCGCCAGAGAATGGCGAATTTTCCAAGCCTGCGCCAGATTGAACCGGCTCAATTGCCGCGCCAGACAGCTATCCGCGCTGCATCAGAGTTTATAACCGGGCTGCGGTAATTCACTTCACGATTGGCAAGGGGCAGATGGTTGCAGTACTGAAACTCCAGGAGAAAATCACCGGCCTGCTGGTGTTCTATTTCCTCGTTGCCCTGGTTGCCATCAGTTCGACCCTGTATGTGTCCTGGCGGCTGGAGGGCGGCGCCGCGGCGATCAACGATGCCGGCAGCGAGCGCATGCGCTCGTATCACATCGCTTTCCTCCTTGGTCAGCAGGTGCAGCAGCCCTCCGTCGAGTTGCGCCACGAAATCGAGGCGAAGGTTGCGCAGTTCGAAAAAGTCCTGTCCGATCTTGATCACGGCGACCCACGGCGGCCGCTTTCGCTGCCCAAGGATAAAGAGGTGCGCGCACAGATGAGCAAGTTGCACCAGGCCTGGGAGGGCGAAATCAAGCCACGTATCCAGCGCATCCTCGATACCCCGCAACGCGCGGAGCAGGAAAGAATGCTGGCGGAATACCGGCATGTCGTGGAGAGTTTTGTCGGCAACGTGAACGACCTGGTGGCGATGGTGGAAACCAGCAATGCCCGCGCCACCACGCTACTGCGCACTTTCCAGATCGGCCTGGTGAGCCTGGCGTTTATCGGCACGGTGCTGCTGATGAACCTGTTTTCGCTGATGGTGGTGCGCCCGGTCAATCGCCTGCGGGAAGGGTTGCAGCGCATGGGCAAGGCGGATTTCGGCGTGCGCCTGCAGGTTGCCAAGCGGGATGAATTCGGAGAATTGGCCGAGGGATTCAACCAGATGGCGGACAAGTTGCAGGATCTTTATGCCACGCTGGAGCAGCGGGTGGAAGAAAAATCCCGCAGCCTCGAGGTAAAGAACCGCGAACTTACGGCACTCTACGATGTGGCTGCCTTCCTGAATTCCTCGACCGCCACGGAACCCCTGTGCGGCATTGTGCTGGATAAGCTGGCTACCCTGATCGGTGCGCGCGACGGCGTGGTGCGCCTGGTTGATCCGAAGGGGGAGCAACTGCAGATTGTCGCCTCGCGCGGCGTTTCGAAATCCTTCCTGGCCGAGGAAACCTGCCTTGCCGTCGGCGATTGCCTGTGCGGCACGGTAGCGCGTGACGGTATTGCCATCAGCTCCGATTTTTCTTTTCCGGCGCAACCACTGCTGCTGCATGCGTGCAAGCGGGACGGGTTCCAGGCGATGGCGGCGGTCCCGATCCGTTCCAAGCAGCGGGTCATGGGCATGCTCAATCTGTTTTTTGAAACACCGCGCATCCTGCCGCCGTCGGAAATCCGGCTGCTGGAGTCGGTGGGGCAGCATCTCGGCGTCGCCATCGAAAACCAGCGGCTCGTCGCGCGCGAGAAGGAAATGGCGGTATCGGAGGAACGCAACCTGCTGGCGCAGGAATTGCACGACAGCATTGCCCAGTCGCTCGCCTTCCTGAACATCCAGATACAACTGTTGCGCAACGATCTGCAGGATGGGCAGATAAGCACCGCCTTGCAGGGCCTGGAGCAGATACGCGAGGGCGTGCAGGAAAGCTATGACGATGTGCGTGAACTGCTGGTGCATTTCCGTACGCGGGTTGGCAATGCCGACGTGGAAACTGCGGTACGCAGCGCGCTGGAGAAATTCGAGGGGCAGACCGGCATACACGCCAGCTTTTCGCATCGCGGGACGGTGCCTGACCTTCCGCCGGAACATGTGCTGCAGGCCATGCACATCGTGCAGGAATCGCTTTCCAATGTGCGCAAGCACGCCAAGGCAGACCGCGTTGACGTGGAGCTTGTCTGTGACGGAGAATGCTCGCTCTGCATTAATGACAACGGCATTGGCTTCGATGCTGAGCGCAATGCGGGCGATACCCATGTGGGGCTGAGCATCATGCGCGAACGGGCGCACCGCATTGGCGCCGAGTTGACGCTGGAATCGAAACCCGGACAGGGCACGCGAGTGCGTCTTGTCCTGCCGCACAGGAGAGACTCGATAGCATGAAACCGATACGCATTCTGATCGTTGACGATCACACCTTGTTTCGCAGCGGCATCAAGCTGGTATTGCAGCGGCATGAGGGATTCGAAGTGGTCGGCGAAGCCGGCGACGGGCTGGAAGGCATCAAGCGCGCCAAACAGCTCAAGCCCGATGTAGTGCTGCTCGACCTGCATATGCCCGGCACCAGCGGACTGGAAGCGCTGCGCGTGCTGGTGGAGGATGTTCCGGAAACGCAGGTTGTCATGCTGACCGTTTCGGAAGATGCCGAAGACCTGCTGGAAACCCTGCGCGCCGGTGCACGCGGCTACCTGTTGAAGAATATCGATACCGAGTTCCTGCTGGAATACATCCGGCGGGCGGCGCAAGGCGAATCGGTGATGTCGCCGCAAATCGCCCACAAGCTGGCGGATTCCCTGCGCGCCCCGCCGAAGGAAAATGCTGCGGCAGCGGACGTCAGCCCGGGCAAACTTTCCCCGCGCGAACGGGAAATCATCGTCATGCTCGCCCACGGCGCCAGCAATAAGGAAATTGCCCGCGTGCTCAATCTGTCCGAATCCACCATCAAGATTCACGTGCAGGGCATCCTGCGCAAACTCAACATCGCAAAACGCGTGCAGGCTGCCGTCTATGCGGTAGCGCACGGCCTCATCTAGTCTTCCCCCCCATCCAGAGATCGCCTGGCAGTTCCTGTCGGGTTTTTCCCTTTTTAATCAGCAGGCCACCATGGTGGCCCGCCTATGGCATCCGGCCTTGAGGCAGACGAAATCCGCCGGTGGGGGCCTGATCCGCCTTTCCTGACTACCCGAAAGAACTAGTTCTTTTTTTCGATTCGCTTAGTTCTTTTTCCTGCTCGCCTCTGTACTTCGGAAGAATGGGCACGCTATCTATGCAAGCCTATCCTGATGCCATAAGTAAAACCAAGGGGAGGGGTTGCCATGGCATCGCAAAAATACAAGGCGTGGTCGGTGGTAATCATGAGCACGCTGGCGTTTACGGTGTGTTTCATGATCTGGATGATGTTTGCGGTGATCGGTATTCCGATCAAGCAGACGCTGGGCCTCAACGAGACCCAGTTCGGTTTGCTGATCGCCATGCCGGTGCTCACCGGATCGCTGATCCGCCTGCCGCTCGGCATGCTGACCGACAAGTTCGGCGGGCGCGTCGTGTTCTTTGTGATCATGCTCTCCACCGTTATCCCGATTTATCTCATCTCGCTCGGCACGGAGTATTGGCACTACCTGGTTACCGGCCTGTTCGTCGGCGTGGCCGGAGGTTCGTTCACGGTAGGCATTGCCTATTGCGCGCGCTGGTTCCCGAAGAGCCAGCAAGGCCTGGCCATGGGCATTTTTGGCGCGGGCAATACCGGTGCGGCGGTGACCAAGTTGGTGGCGCCGCTCATCGTGGTGGCTTACGGCTGGACGATGGTGCCGCAGGTTTATGCGGCGCTGATGCTGGGTACCGCGATTCTGTTCTGGTTCTTCACATATACCGATGCGTCCCATGTGGCAGGCAAGAGTGTGACGATCCGCGAACAACTTGCGGTGCTCAAGGATCCCACGGTATGGAAGTACAGCCAGTATTACTCCATCGTATTCGGTGGTTACGTGGCCTTGTCGCTGTGGATGACCAAGTACTACATCAGCGAATACGGTTTCGATCTCAAGACGGCAGCCTTCCTGGCTGCCGCATTCAGCATACCGGGAGGCGTGCTGCGCGCCTTGGGCGGCTATTTTTCAGATCGCTTCGGGGCGCATACCATCACTTGGTGGGTGATGCTGGTATCGATGGTTTGCCTGTTCTTCCTGTCCTTCCCGCATGCCCAATTCACCATCACGACCGTGACCGGCCCTGCCACTTTTAATGTAGGGCTCGATGCGACTGTGTTCACCGTCATCATGTTTACCCTGGGCATCGCCTTCGCGATCGGCAAGGCATCGGTATTCAAATATATCTCCGACGACTATCCGCACAATATCGGCGTGATTTCCGGCGTGGTGGGGCTGGCCGGCGGCATGGGCGGATTCCTGCTGCCGATCATGTTCGGCGCGCTGGTGGATTTGACGGGCATACGTTCCTCGTCCTTCATGCTGATGTTCGGCATCGTGTGGGTTTCCCTGATGTGGATGTACTGGACCGAAGTTCGGACGCGCGACTTGGCGGCAGGCAAGAGAAAAAGATTTGCAGATTCACTTGAGTAACCGGGTATCAAATTTCAATAAAAGGAGAATTTGAGTCATGATAAACAAGAGAGAACAACGAGGTTCAGTGGGCGCGGTGGGCATGGAAGGCTCGGCCAGCTACAGCTCCGCCGACATCGCGGATTGGAATCCGGAAGACAACGTCTTCTGGGAATCGAAAGGCAAGAAGATTGCCAGCCGCAACCTGTGGATTTCGATACCCAGCCTCCTGCTGGGCTTTGCGATATGGTTGATGTGGGGCATCATCACGGTGCAGATGATCAACCTCGGCTTCCCCTTCACGCCGGCCGAGATGTTCACGCTGACCGCGATTTCGGGGTTGATGGGCGCGACCTTCCGCATCCCGGCATCGTTCTTCATTCGCCTCAGCGGCGGGCGCAACACGGTCTTTCTGACCACCGCGCTGCTGATGATTCCAGCCATCGGAGCGGGTATCGCGCTGCAGGATAAGACCACTCCGCTGTGGGTGTTCCAGATGCTGGCGTTCCTGTCCGGCATCGGCGGCGGCAACTTCGCCTGCTCGATGTCCAACATCAGCGGCTTCTATCCCAAGCGCTTGCAAGGCACCGCCTTGGGACTCAATGCCGGGCTGGGTAATTTCGGCGTGACCACCATGCAAATCCTGATCCCGCTGGTGATGACCGCCGGTATTTTCGGCGCGATGGCGGGCGACTCGATGACGCTGTTGAAGGATTCCGGCTGGATTCTGGGTAAGATCACCGCAGGCACCGCCACCTATGTTCAGAATGCCGGCTTCGTCTGGATGCTGGCACTGATTCCGCTGGCCTTCCTCGGTTTCTTCGGCATGAACAACCTGCTGCCGTTGTCGCCCAACTATGGCGGCACGCTGGCCGGTTTTGCCAAGATACTGTATCTGTGGGGACTGACCTGCATCGTCGGTGTCGTTGGTCTCTATCTGTACCTTCCGGCACCGACCGGCCTCGGTGTGCTCAATATGTGGGTGGCCTTGCCGCTGATCATGATTGCCATGCTGATGGTGATGAAACTCGCGGCGTTCGGCGAGATGAAGGCCGGCATCAACAAGCAGTTCGCCATCTTCAGCAACAAGCACACCTGGTCCTTGACCGTGCTCTATCTGCTCACTTTCGGTTCGTTTATCGGCTTTTCGATGGCGCTGCCGTTGTCCATCACGGTGATTTTCGGTGTGCAGCATGTGGTTGACCCGGCAACCGGCTTGATGACGCATACCCTGAAGAATCCCAACGCTCCTTCCGCGCTGACCTATGCCTGGATCGGCCCGTTTATCGGCGCGCTGATCCGTCCGGTGGGCGGCTGGATTTCCGACAAGGTTGGCGGTTCCATCGTCACGCAGATCATCTCGGCGGTGATGGTGGTGGCGTCCGCCGCGGTGGGTTACGTGATGCTGCTGGCCTACAAGTCGGCGACTCCGGAAGAGTATTTCATGATCTTCATGGTGTTGTTTGTGGTGTTGTTTGCCGCCACCGGGCTGGGTAACGGCTCCACGTTCCGTACCGTGGGCGTGATCTTTGATCGTGCACAGGCCGGCCCGGTGCTCGGGTGGACTTCCGCAGTTGCCGCCTACGGCGCGTTCATCGCACCGGTGGTGATCGGCGGGCAGATCAAGGCCGGCACACCGGAAAACGCCATGTATGGATTCGCAGTGTTCTACGCTTTGTGCCTGGTTTTGAACTGGTGGTTCTACTTGCGTAGCAGCTCTGAGATCAAGAACCCGTAAAGGGCTTTAGTAGGGCGGGCCGGCCGTACAGCGGTACGGCCGGCAAAATGGTGGTTGGTCAGGGCTTGAGGACATAAAAAGCCCGAGCTGGGGAGTTTGGATAATTTTTTACACAGGAGCAGAAAAAACATGAGTCATTTTCTCGATCGATTGACATATTTTGTAGGCGCCAAGGATAAGGAGACTTTTTCCAGCGGACACGGCATCGTTACCAACGAGGACCGTCAGTGGGAACAAGCCTATCGCACCCGCTGGCAGCACGACAAGATCGTGCGTTCCACACACGGCGTGAACTGTACCGGCGGCTGCTCCTGGAAGATTTTTGTCAAGAACGGATTGGTATCATACGAGGTGCAGCAAACCGACTATCCGCGTACTCGCGAGGATTTGCCCAACCATGAACCGCGCGGCTGCCAGCGCGGAGCCTCTTTCTCCTGGTATCTGTACAGCCCCCATCGCATCAAGCACCCGCTGATCCGTGGCCGCCTGCTCGACCTGTATCGCGCCGAGCGCAAGAGCGGTAAGGATCCAGTGGACGCTTGGGCAGCAATCCAGGCTGATCCGAACAAGCGCAAGCAATACGTTCATGTGCGCGGCCTTGGCGGATTCGTGCGCGCCAAATGGGATGAGGTCAATGAAATCATCGCCGCCGCCAACATTTACACGATCAAGAAATGGGGACCGGACCGGATTTTTGGCTTCTCGCCGATCCCGGCCATGTCGCAAATTTCCTACGCATCCGGTGCGCGTTACCTGTCCCTGATCGGCGGCGTATGCGGCTCGTTCTACGACTGGTACTGCGACTTGCCGGCTGCATCCCCACAAACCTGGGGCGAACAGACCGACGTGCCGGAATCGGCCGACTGGTACAATTCTTCCTACATCATCGTCACCGGCTCCAGCCTGCCGACCACGCGCACGCCGGATTGCCACTTCGTCACCGAAGCGCGCTACAACGGCACCAAGGTCATCGCGATGAGCCCCGATTACGGCGAACATGTCAAGCTTTCCGACCTGTGGATGCCGGTCAATCCGGGTACCGATTCAGCTGCCTTCCTGGCGTTTGGGCATGTGGCGCTGAAAGAATTCCTGGTAGACAAACAGGATCCGTACTTCCTGGAATATAACCGCAAGTACACCGACATGCCGATCCAGGTGATGCTGCGCAAGGAAGGCGACGGCTATGTGTCCGATCGTTGCCTGCGTGCCTCCGATTTTGCGGGCAATCTGGGCGAATCCAACAATCCGGAATGGAAGACCATCGTCTTTGACGAAAAGTCCAAGACTTTTGTTGCACCAAACGGCTCCATCGGTTTCCGCTGGGGCGAGGAAGGCAAATGGAATTTGCTGCCGAAGAATGGCGCCAGCCAACAGGAAATCCTGGCCGAACTGAGCTGCATCAACAGCAAGGATGCGGTGGTTTCGGTGGGCTTCCCGCACTTCGCACATGGTGAAGACAGCCTGCTGTTCCGCAACGTGCCGGTGCGCAAGCTTAAGCTGGCCAGCGGCGAAGAAGCATTGGTCACCTCCGTGTTCGACCTGCAGGTTGCGCAATACGGTATCGACCGCGGCCTGGGCGGCGGCAATGTCGCCAAGGACTACAACGACGCCAACGTGGCTTACACACCAGCATGGGCATCCAAGGTTACCGGCATCAAGGCTATGGATATGGAGCGCACCGGTCGCGAGTTCGCGAAGAATGCGTCACAAACCCACGGCAAATCGATGGTCATCATGGGTGCTGCCATTAACCACTGGTATCACAACGACATGACGTACCGGGGCGTTATGAACCTGCTGCACATCTGCGGTTGCGTAGGCCAATCCGGTGGCGGCTGGGCACACTATGTGGGCCAGGAAAAACTGCGTCCACAAGCAGGTTGGGCGCCGATTGCCTTCGCACTCGACTGGCAGCGTCCGCCGCGCCAGATGAATTCGACCTCCTACTGGTATTTCCATACCGACCAGTGGCGCTACGAAACCGTGAAGGCTGCAGATATCACGTCGCCTGCCGGCAGGAACAAGAACGGGAAAGAGGGCTACTCGCTGGCCGACTACAACGTTGCAGCAGTCCGTATGGGCTGGTTGCCGGGCTTCCCGCAATGGAACGCCAACTCGCTTGACCTGGCGGATGAAGCCGCCAAGGCTGGCGCCACCGACGAAGCCGGGGTTGCCAATTACGTTGCCGGGAAACTCAAATCGGGCGCAATGGATATCTCGTTTGCCGACCCGGATGCCGATATCAACTGGCCGCGCAACATCTTCGTGTGGCGCGGTAATTTGATCGGCACTTCGGGCAAGGGTCAGCAGTACTTCCTCAAGCACCTGCTGGGCGCGCAAAACAACGTGCTGCAGGAGGGCGGGGACGGAAACGACAACAAACTGGTCAAGTGGCGTGACGAGGGTCCCGCAGGCAAGCTGGATCTGTTCGTGGACATCAATTTCCGCCTCAACTCCACCGGTGCCTACTCCGATATCGTTTTGCCGACCGCAACCTGGTACGAGAAGAACGACCTCAACACCACCGACATGCACCCCTTTATCCATCCGCTGTCGGAAGCCGTGTCGCCGGGCTGGGATTCCAAGTCTGACTGGCAGATTTTCAAGGAACTTTCCAGGGTCTTCTCGGGCCTGGCCGCGAAGCATCTCGGTACACGCAAGGATGCGGTCATCTGGCCGATGCAGCACGACTCGGCGGCCGAGTTGGCACAGCCGTTTGGCCAGGTGAAAGATTGGCACAAGGGTGAATGCGAGCCGATCCCGGGCAAGACCATGCCGTTCATCAAGCTGGTGGAGCGCGACTATGGCAGCATCTACAACAAGTACATCGCGATCGGCCCATTGATGGTCAAGCTGGGCAACAACGTCAAGGGCATCGACTGGAACACCGAAGCGGAATACGAGGAGCTTAAACTGTGCAATTACACGGTGAGAGTGCCGGGCGTCTCCTACGGTATGCCCTCCCTTGAGGAAGATATTTCCGTGTGCGATGCGGTGATGCGCATGGCGCCGGAAACCTGCGGCCCGGTGGCGCACAAGTCGTGGTCCGCCTTGTCGAAGAAGACCGGCATCGACCATCATCACCTGTATGCCTCGCGCGAGGAAGATAAGATCACGTTCCGCGACATCCAGGTACAGCCGCGCAAGATCATCACCGCGCCAACCTGGTCGGGGATCGAGTCCGAGCATGTGTCGTATACCGCGGGTTACACCAACATTCATGAGCACATCCCGTTCCGTACCCTGACTGGCCGGGCTCACTTCTATCAGGATCACGAGTGGTTCCAGGACTTCGGCGAGACTTTCTGCGTCTTCCGTCCGCCGCAAGACCTGAGGTCGTTCAAGAACGTGCCGGCTAACATCCTGCAGAAGCCGCACCTCAAGCTCAGGTTCATCACGCCGCACGGCAAGTGGGGCATCCACTCGAGCTATCAGGATACCTTGCGTATGTTGACGCTGTTCCGCGGTGGGCCTCATATCTGGATATCCGAACTGGATGCGCAGCAGGTCGGGATCAAGGACAACGACTGGGTGGAACTGGTCAACAGCAACGGCACCAGCATGTGCCGTGCGGTGATTTCGCAGCGTATCCCGCGCGGTGCGTCGGTGATGCACCACTCCCAGGAGAAGAACGTGAACGTGCCGGGATCGGTTACCACCAACAAGCGTGCCGGTACCCACAATGCGCTGACGCGGGTCATCATGAAGCCGACCAACATGGTCGGCGGCTATGTGCAACTGGCCTACGGCTTCAATTACTACGGTACGGTGGGCTGCAACCGCGATACCGAGATCATCCTGCGCAAGGTGGAGGATCAGGATATCGACTGGCTGGAGCGTCCGCTTACCCCGGAACGGGAAGCGAACCGCAACCCGCCCGGAATCGGCAAGCGCTGATCGTCACGTGAATTAGGATAAATTAGGAGAAACTCATGAAAGTACGTGCACAATTCGCATTCATTTTTAGCCTGGACAAGTGTATCGGTTGCCACACCTGTTCGGTAACGTGCAAAAACACGTGGACCAACCGCAAGGGCGTGGAATATGTCTGGTTCAACAACGTCGAATCCAAACCCGGCATCGGTTACCCCAAGGATTGGGAAAACCAGGAAAAGTGGCGGGGCGGCTGGACGCTGGTCAACGGCAAGCTGGAGCTGAGGTCCGGCGGGCGCGCATCGCGGCTGTTGAACATCTTCTCCAACCCCGATTTGCCGCAGATCGACGATTATTACGAGCCGTTCACCTACAACTATGCGCGCCTGCAGAACGCGCCATTGTCGGAAGCCACACCGACGGCACGCCCGCTCTCGCAGATCACCGGCCAGCCCATCGAGAAGATCAACTGGGGGCCGAACTGGGAAGACATCATGGCCGGCGCATGGGAAGACCGCAGTGTGGACAAGAACATGGACGGTGTCGGACGGGAGATTTACGGCCAGTTCGAGCAGACCTTCCATACCTATTTGCCGCGTATCTGCAACCACTGCCTGAATCCAGCGTGCGTGGCTTCCTGCCCTTCCGGTTCGCTCTACAAACGCGAAGAAGACGGCATCGTGCTGGCTGACCAGGACAAGTGCCGCGGCTGGCGTTTCTGCATGAGCTCCTGCCCGTACAAGAAGGTGTACTACAACTGGGAGTCCGGCAAGGCAGAAAAATGTATCGCCTGCTACCCGCGCGTCGAATCCGGCATGCCGACGATCTGCTCCGAATCCTGCGTCGGCCGTATCCGCTACAACGGCATCATCCTTTACGATGCCGACCGTATCTCGGAACTGGCCAGCACGCAGAATCCGCAGGATCTGTATGAAGCTCAGTGCAAAATCTTCCTTAACCCCAACGATCCTGCAGTGATCGCTGCCGCTCAGGCGGAAGGCATCAACAAGGACTGGATCGTTGCGGCGCAGAAGTCGCCTATCTACAAGATGGCAATCGACTGGAAGATCGCCTTCCCGCTGCATCCGGAATTCCGCACGCTGCCGATGGTGTGGTATGTGCCGCCGCTGTCTCCGGTGCAGAACGCAATCGAACAGGGCAAGCTGAAAACCGGCGCAGATGGTGTGATCCCGCTGGCCAGCGAGTTGCGCGTGCCAGTCAAGTATCTTGCCAACCTGATGACTGCGGGCAAGGAAGCACCGATCGTGAGCGCCCTGAATCGCATGATTGCGATGCGCAGCTACCAGCGCATGAAACGCGTGGAAGGCGTGGTCAATACCGCTGCTCTCGAGGCTGCCGGCATTACCGAGGAACAGGCGCAGGATATGTACCGTTACCTCGCCATTGCCAATTACGAAGACCGTTTCGTCATCCCCACCGGCCACGAAGAGGAGCGCTTGGACGATGCTCATGGCTTCCAGGGGCAGAACGGATTCAGCTTCGGCAATACTTCCTCGACCGGTATCAGCAAGGTCACGCTGTTCCCGCGGCGCCGTCTGGAGTCCATGGAACCCAGGGAAAAAGCACCGCTCGCGGGCGACCGTTAAGGAGGGATCATGCAAACTTATAAAATCCTATCGGCACTGCTGGAATATCCGGAAGAGGAGTTGATCGACAACCTGCCGGAAATCCGCTCTATCGTTGATAAAAGCACGAGCATCGATGATGGGGAAAGGGCAGTCTTGCGGAAGTTCCTTGATTACCTGGAAAGCATGCCGCTGACAGAAGCGCAAGTGAACTATGTGAATACTTTTGACAGGACTGCGGAGCACAGCCTGCACCTGACACACCATTTGTTTGGCGATGATGACGACAGAAACCGCGGTCCCGCGCTGATCGATCTGGGAGAGATGTTCAAGGACTACGGCGTAAAGACGGTGACCAACGAGTTGCCGGACTATCTGCCGCTGCTCCTGGAATTCACCTCCACCCTGGACAGCAACGAAGCAACGGTATTCCTGTCCGATGTCCACAAGGTGCTGAATATCCTGGCCGGAAATCTGGCCAAGGCTGAAAGCCCTTATGCTCCGCTGATTTCCATGATCGAGAGCCGGGCCACGCTGACTCGTCTGACTGCTTTAACCTAAGGAGAATGAAATGCATGATTCAGTTTTTACTCTAAACAACTTGCTGTTCGGCGTGTATCCGTATGTCTGCCTTACGGTGTTCTGGATTGGCAGTTGGCTGCGCTTCGACCGCGAGCAATACGGTTGGAAGGCGGATTCCACACAATTGCTTTCCAAACCCAATATGCGCCTGGCCAGCAATTTCTTCCATTTCGGTGTGCTCGCCATCTTCGGTGGCCACTTCGTGGGATTGTTGACGCCACATGCCGTGTTCCAAGTACTCATGGACGATATGTCGCACCAGTACGTTGCCATCACCGCAGGCACCATCTTCGGCCTTTCTGCCCTGTTTGGCGGCGTTATCCTGTGGTTCCGGCGCTTCGGCAATCCGCGCATTTCGCTGACCAGCCGCTGGGCGGACAAGTTCGTCATTAGCTGGGTGATGCTTACGCTGATCCTCGGCCTGCTGACTATTCCGGTATCGTTAGGCCACGCCGGCCACGGTGACCCCCGCGTGGTGACCGCCATGGCGGAATGGGTACAGAGCATTGTCTATCTGTATCCAAGCCCGCAATACCTGGAAGGCGTTGATACCATCTTCAAATTGCACGTATTGGCCGGCATGACGGTGTTCCTGATCTTCCCGTTCACCCGTCTGGTACATATCTGGAGCATGCCGTTCGGTTATCTGGCGCGCGCATACCAGATCGTGCGCACCAAGAAGGTGAAGTATCAGGAAGTCAACCGGTACGACCTTGGCAAGCCAGCAGATTATTAATAGGTTACTGGCAATACCACTGTTGTTACTTAGTCTACGCGCTGCCCGACTGTTCGTTTGTACGGAAGGGCAGCGCTCCCTGCCATGATGATGATCCCCGTTGCGATTCGTACTACGACTCGCCGGTTCATGAGCGTCATTCATCAATGACAACAATTACAATATGCGCGACGTCAACATATTTCTGAAGGGCTTCAGGCGCTTTCAGCACCATTACTTCGACCGGAATCCCGAACTTTTCGACCGGTTGTTCAGAGAAGGGCAGCGCCCGCGTGCACTGATGGTGGCCTGCTGCGATTCGCGCTGCGACCCGGGGGTACTGACCGACAGCGAGCCAGGTGACATGTTTGTGGTGCGCAATGTCGCCAACCTCGTTCCTCCCCATATCCAGGCGGCTTCCTATGCCGGAACCACTTCCGCCATCGCATTTGCGATATGCAACTTGGGCGTGGAGCATGTGATTGTCATGGGGCATGCCAAATGCGGCGGTATCCGCGCATTGATGGAGAACAAGCCCCCGACCTGCGACGAGGAGCAGCTCATCGCGAAATGGCTGGGGATCGCCGCCGATGCCAGGTTGCAGGTGCTGAAGGAACTGCCGGGAAAGTCGCGGGAAATCCAGACACGCGCCTGCGAACAGGCGTCCATCCTCAAGTCGCTGGAAAACCTGATGTCCTACCCCTGGATCAGCCGGCGCGTGAATGAGGGCGAATTGGCGCTGCATGGCTGGTATTTCGACATGGAAAACGGAACATTGATGCAATACGACAGTGATGCCGGGGAATTCCGTGTGGTAGACCTGCATCTTGAAGGAAGCGCCGATCATTCGGAGGAGTCGCTCCAACCGCAGCGCCTATTCGAAAACTGGGAATCCAACCCGCCGCCATAAGGCTGCGCAAGGTTTTCTGCCGGCAGTTCAGCGTCGTTCCGCATACGCCCATCCCTATCGTGGCATCGCCGGCCACGTCCCGTTAAAATAGCGGGGTGTTTTGCCAACTTTTGGATAAACCTGTTCACAGTTGCGCCGGAATCCAGTAAAGTGCCATCCCGTTCCTAACTGATAAGAGCAATAATATGAGTGCAAAAGGACAACAGCTTCAAGACCCGTTTCTCAATGCGCTGCGTAAGGAGCATGTGCAAGTTGCGATTTACCTGGTGAACGGCATCAAGCTGCAAGGCCAGGTCGAATCATTCGACCAGTATGTGGTGTTGCTGAAAAACACCCTTACGCAGATGGTTTACAAGCACGCCATTTCCACCATCGTTCCGGCACGCGCGGTCAACATTTCCTACGACGACTCCGCCGAGTAATGCAGCAAGCCCCCGCAGGTGCCGAGGCCGCAGTTCTGGTCAGCATCGATTTCGGTGAGAACGACTACAGCGAGAGCCTGGCGGAACTGAGCTTGCTGGCCGAAACGGCCGGGGTACGCACGCTGGCGGTCATCAAGGGGAGACGGCAGCACCCCGATGCGGCGCTGTTTGCGGGCAGCGGCAAGGTGCAGGAAATCGCCGAACTCGTCGAGCGCATGGAAGTTCCGCTGGTCATCTTCAACCATGACCTTTCCCCCGCGCAGATGCGCAACCTGACCAACCGGCTGAATACGCGCGTGATCGACCGCACCATGCTGATCCTGGATATTTTCGCGCAGCGCGCGCAAAGCCATGAAGGCAAGGTTCAGGTCGAGCTGGCGCAGCTCAAGTATCTCGCCACGCGCCTGGTCGGCATGAACCAGAACATGGGGCAGCAGAAACATGCCGTGGGCGCGCGCGGCCCAGGCGAAACCAAGCTGGAACTGGACCGGCGCAAGCTGGACAAGCGCGTCCATCTGCTGAAAGAGCGCCTGGAGAAGCTCAAGCACCAGCGTGTCGTGCAACGCCGCGCGCGCAGCCGCGCCGATGTGCTGTCGGTATCCATCGTCGGTTACACCAATGCGGGAAAGTCCACGCTGTTCAACAGGCTGACCCGCGCCGATGTTTATGTGGCCGATCAGCTGTTCGCCACGCTGGATACCACCTCGCGCCGCATGCATACCGAAGGGACGGGTGAGGTGGTGGTGTCGGATACCGTCGGTTTCATCCGTCATTTGCCGCATTCACTGGTTGCGGCGTTCCGCAGCACACTGGAAGAGACCATACAGGCCGATCTGCTGCTGCATGTGGTGGATGCCAACAACGCCATCCGCGACGACCAGATTGCCGAGGTGAACAAGGTGCTCGCGGAGATCGGCGCGGCGGATATTCCGCAGGTTCTGGTGTTCAACAAAATCGACCTGCAGGATGTCCCGCCGAGCGTGCAGCGTGACGATTATGGTAGAATCGCCCGCATTTTCCTGAGCGCCAAGAGCGGCGCGGGGCTGGATGGTTTGCAGCTTGCCCTGGCTGAGGCCAAGGCTGCGCGTCAGGCTGCGGAAGCAACTAAATCAAGCACACAGTGAGTACAAATTATGGGATTGAACGATCCGCAATGGGGCAAAAAGAACAGCGGCGGCCCGCCTGACCTGGAAGAATTGCTGCGCAAGCTTAACGAGAGGGTTGCGTCCATGATGGGCGGCAAAGGCGGCGAAGGCAAGCCGGGCGGCAATGAAACGCCAAAGGGCTTCGGCGGCGGCATCGGCCTGATCGCCGCGATTGCCGCGCTGATCTGGCTGGGCAGCGGATTTTATATCGTCGATGCGAGCCAGCGCGGCATAGTGCTGCGTTTCGGCAAGCTGGTCGAGACGACCCAGCCGGGTCCGCGCTGGCATTTTCCGTTCCCGGTCGAAACGGTGGAAATCGTCAATCTGAGCCAGGTCAGGACCGTGGAAGTCGGCTATCGCGACAACGTCAAGAACAAGATGCTGAAAGAGTCGCTGATGCTGACCGACGACGAGAACATCATCGACATCCAGTTTGCGGTGCAGTACTTCCTGAGCGATCCGTCCGACTACCTGTTCAACAACCGCATGCCGGACGAAAATGTGCGCCAGGCGGCGGAAACCGCGATTCGCGAAGTGGTCGGCAAGAGCAAGATGGACTTCGTGCTCTATGAAGGCCGCGAACAGGTGGCTGCTGCGGCGACCAAGCTGATGCAGGACATCCTCGACCGCTACAAGTCCGGCATCCAGATCAGCAAACTGACCATGCAGAATGCGCAGCCGCCCGAACAGGTGCAGGCCGCCTTCGACGATGCGGTCAAGGCCGGTCAGGACCGCGAACGGCAGAAGAATGAAGGCCAGGCTTACGCGAATGACGTGGTGCCGCGCGCGCGCGGTACGGCGGCGCGCCTGATCCAGGAGTCGGAAGGCTACAAGCAGAGCGTGATTGCCAATGCCGAGGGTGATGCCAGCCGTTTCAAGCAGATTCTCGTCGAATACGAAAAGGCCCCGGCCGTGACGCGGGAGCGCATGTATCTGGACATGATGCAGCAGGTGATGGGCAATATCAGCAAGGTGATGGTCGACCAGAAGAACGGTAACAGCCTGCTGTATTTGCCGCTGGACAAACTGGTGGAGAGCACGCGCACGGCCGGTGGAGCAGCGGAGGCGCTGACTGCTCCCGCTCCCGCCACTACGCAGTCAAACGATAACACCGCGGCGCAACGCGCGCGGGATTCGTTGCTCAGCCGCGACAGGGAGGCACGCTAAATGAACAAGAATATGAGCAACGTATTGATCGGCGCGGTTGCCGTCCTGGTTCTGCTTGGGATGAGCGTGTTCGTGGTGGATCAGCGGCAGAGGGCGATTGTGTTCCAGCTGGGCGAAGCGGTCAGCGTCAAGACCGAGCCCGGGCTTTACTTCAAGGTGCCGCTGATGCAGAACGTGCGCTACTTCGATTCGCGCATCCTCACCCTGGACACCGTGGAGCCGGAACGCTTTATCACCGCGGAAAAGAAGAATGTGCTGGTGGATTCATCGTCAAGTGGCGCATTGTGGACGTGAAGCAGTATTACGTCAGCGTGGGAGGCGATGAAATACGCGCCAAGACGCGCCTGCTGCAGACGGTGAATTCCAGCATGCGCGAGGAATTCGGCAAGCGCACCATCCACGAGGTGGTGTCCGGTGAGCGCGAAAAAATCATGACGGTGCTACGCGAAAAAACCGATACCGATGCGCGCAAGATTGGTGTGCAGGTGCTGGACGTGCGCCTGAAGCGCGTCGATTTCCCGATTGAGATCAGCGATTCTGTGTATCGCCGCATGGATGCGGAGCGCAAGCGCGTGGCGAACGAGTTGCGCGCTTCCGGCGCGGCCGAAGGCGAGAAGATCAAGGCAGATGCCGACAAGCAGCGCGAGATCATCCTGGCGCAAGCCTACCGCACGGCGCAGAAAACCAAGGGCGAGGGCGATGCCAAGGCGGCCTCCGTGTATGCCGCCGCATTCGGCCGCAATCCGGAGTTTTATTCGTTCTACCGCAGCCTGGAAGCCTACCGGCAGAGCTTCAAGAACAAGAGCGACGTGATGGTGCTGGACCCGAGCTCGGCATTCTTCAAGTATCTGAAGAGCTCCGGCAAGGGCGGCAAGTAGTGCTGGAATACTGGCTGCTCGGTTTTGCGATGATGCTGGTAATCGAAGGTCTGCTGCCGTTCACGTTTCCCGACCTGTGGCGCGAGACCTTCCGCAAGATGATTGCGCTGACGAATGGGCAATTGCGTTTCGCCGGCATTGTCTCGATGCTTTCGGGGCTGATGCTGTTGTACTGGGTTAAATGAAAGCGCCGTGATGCAGAACTGGTTACTTCCGGAATACATACAGGACATGCTGCCCGACGAGGCGTGGCGCGTGGAGCGGATGCGCGCGCAACTGCTCGATTTGCTGCGCCGATCCGGTTACCAGCTGGTTGCGCCGCCGCTGCTGGAATATGCCGAGTCGCTGCTGATCGACGACAGCCGCGATGTGGACTTGCGTACCTTCAAGCTGGTCGACCAGTTGAGCGGCCGCACCCTGGCGCTGCGCGCCGATATCACGCCGCAAGTTGCGCGCATCGATGCCCATCTGCTCAACCGCGAGGGAGTGGTACGCCTGTGCTATGCGGGCAGCGTGCTGCACACCCAGCCGGCCGGACTGACGCGTACCCGCGAGCTGCTGCAGATCGGCGCCGAGCTCTACGGGCACGGCGGACTGGAAAGCGACCTGGAAATCCAGCAGCTGATGCTGCAATCGCTGGCTTTGATGGGTATCGGGGGCATACACCTCGATCTCGGCCATGTCGGCGTGTTTCGTGCGCTGGCGAGCCATGCCGGGTTCGGCAAGGAACTGGAAAACGATCTATTTACTGCGTTGCAGGGCAAGGACAGCGCGGCCATGCAGTCCCTGGTGCAGCCGCTTGAGGAGTCCTTGCGCAATGCCCTGCTGGCGTTGCCGATGCTGTATGGCGGCTGTGCCGAGGTGCTGGCGCGGGCGCGCAAGGCGCTTCCGGCTTATCCCGGAATCCATGCCGCGCTGGACGATCTGGAAACGGTTTCGAAGAAGCTGCAGCCCCTGGCATCCAGCGTCGGCATCGATCTTGCCGATCTGCGCGGCTACCATTACCACAGCGGCATGGTGTTCGCTGCCTACCACGCCGGGAGCCACGATGCGATCGCCCTGGGCGGGCGCTACGACGATCTCGGACGGAGCTTCGGGCGCGCCCGCGCCGCGACCGGGTTCAGCATGGACCTGCGCCAGTTGTACCAGCTGCTGACGCCGCAGGCGGCGCAACTGGGCATCTGCGCGCCGCATCTCGACGATGCCGCCCTGCGCGACAAGGTTGCGCAGTTGCGCGCGGCGGGCGAGATGGTGGTGGTGGACCTGCTCGGCAATGCCGCGTTGCGCCGTGAGTTGCAGTGCGACCGTGAGCTGGTGCTGCGCGATGGTACCTGGCAGGTCGTCCCCCTTTGATTTTTGAAATTTGGAAGCTTCGTAATGGCTAAGAATGTAGTAGTAATCGGCACCCAGTGGGGCGATGAAGGCAAGGGTAAGGTCGTCGACTGGCTGACCGATCACGCGCATGGCGTGGTGCGCTTCCAGGGCGGGCACAATGCCGGGCATACGCTGGTGATCGGCGGCAAGAAGACCGTGTTGCACCTGATCCCGTCCGGCATCCTGCGCGGCCACGTGATGTGCTATATCGGCAACGGCGTGGTGCTGTCGCCGACAGCCCTGCTCAAGGAAATGGACCAGTTGCAGCAGGCCGGCATCGATGTCTACGGGCGCCTGAAGATCTCCGAAGCCTGCCCGCTGATCCTGCCCTACCACGAGGCGATCGACAAAGCGCGCGAATCGGCGAAGGGCGACGCCAAGATCGGCACCACCGGACGCGGCATCGGCCCGGCCTACGAGGACAAGGTGGCGCGCCGCGCGATCCGCCTGCAGGATATTTTCCATCGCGAGCGCTTTGCCGCGAAGCTGGGCGAGGTGCTGGATTACCACAATTTCGTGCTGAAAAACTATTTCCAGGTCGCGACGGTCGATTTCCAGCAAACCCTGGACGATACGCTGGCACTGGCCGAGCGCATCAAGCCGCTGGTGATGGACGTGCCGCGCGCGCTGTACGAGGCCAACCGGGCGGGCAAGAGCATGCTGTTCGAAGGCGCACAGGGCTCCCTGCTGGACATCGACCACGGTACCTACCCGTATGTCACGTCGAGCAACTGCATCGCCGGCGCGGCCTGCGCCGGTGCGGGTGTGGGGCCGCAGATGCTCGACTACGTGCTGGGCATCACCAAGGCCTACACCACGCGCGTCGGCTCCGGCCCGTTCCCCACCGAACTGTACGATGCGGTGGACAAATGCGACCCGATCGGCGCAGGCTTGGCCAAGCGCGGCCACGAATTCGGCTCCACCACGGGGCGCGCGCGCCGCTGCGGCTGGTTCGATGCGGCCGCCCTCAAGCGCTCGATCCAGATCAACGGCGTGTCCGGCCTGTGCGTCACCAAGCTGGACGTGATGGACGGCATGGAAAGCGTGCGTATCGGTGTGGGCTACCGCATCAATGGCGTGGAAAGCGACATCCTGCCGGCCGGCGCGGATGCGCTGACGGATTGCGAGGCGGTGTACGAGGAATTGCCTGGCTGGAGCGAGAGCACGGTCGGCGTGCAGCGTTACGAGGACTTGCCGCAGGCCGCGCGCAACTACCTGGAGCGCATCGCGAAGGTTTGCGGCGTGCCGGTGGACATGGTGTCTACCGGGCCGGACCGCGACGAAACCATCGTACTGCGCCATCCGTTCGAATAGGCCAATAGCGGCATGGACAACACCGGAAACGCAGTGTCCGATGTACACTGCGTTTTTGCTTTCGTGCCGGGATTTACAGCCCGGAAGAGGGCTGGGGCATGAAAATAAAAAGGCTCGCTTGCGCGAGCCGATTTATGATTGGTGCCCAGAAGAGGACTCGAACCTCCACAGTGTTGCCACCGCTAGGACCTGAACCTAGTGCGTCTACCAATTCCGCCATCTGGGCTGAGATTTGCGAAGGCGCGCAATTTAATTGTTAAAGGACTAGTTGTCAATGAAAAAGAAAAATAATTTACGCCTGAAAGACCCCCATCTCGAGCGCGAGCGCGAGCAATACGAGCATCCGCTGCCGAGCCGCGAATTCATTTTGCACATCCTGGCGGAGCAGGGCGCGCCGGTCGGCGAGGAAGAACTGCTGCAATTGCTGCACATCGAGGCGCATGAGGAAGACCTGTTCGCACGCCGCCTCCGGGCGATGGAGCGCGACGGGCAGATCATGCGCAACCGCAAAAACGCCATCTGTGTGGTGGACAAGCTCGATCTGGTCAAGGGTAAGGTACAGGGCCATCCGGACGGCTTCGGCTTCCTGATCCCCGAGGATGGCAGCCCCGACATGTTCCTCAGCGAGAAGGAAATGCACAAGGTGCTGCACGGCGACATCGTCATGGTGCGTCAGAGCGGCGTGGACCGGCGCGGCCGTCCGGAAGCCAAGATCGTCGAAGTGCTGGAGCGCGCCAACAGCCGCGTCGTCGGCCGTTTGTACGAAGAGCACGGCATTCATTACGCGGTGGCGGAAAACCGCCGCATCAGCCAGGACATCCTGGTTGCAGCCGGCGAGACGGGCGGCGCCAAGGCCGGGCAGGTCGTGATCCTGGAGATATTGAAACACCCCGACAAGCACGCCCAGCCGATCGGCCGCGTCGTGCAGGTGCTGGGCAACTATGCCGATCCCGGCATGGAGATCGAAATCGCGCTGCGCAAGCACGACCTGCCGCACGAGTTTCCCAATGACGCGGAAAAGCAGGCCAAACGGTACGCGCCGGAGGTCAAACCGGAAGACTGGACGGGGCGTGAGGACATCCGCAAGCTGCCGCTGGTAACCATCGACGGCGAAACCGCGCGCGACTTCGACGATGCGGTGTATTGCGCACCGGAGAAGGGCGGCTACCGGCTGGTGGTGGCGATCGCCGACGTCAGCCACTATGTGCAGACCGACGATGCGCTGGACCGCGAGGCGATTCAGCGCGGCAACTCGGTGTACTTCCCGCGCCGCGTGATTCCGATGCTGCCGGAGGAACTGTCCAACGGCCTGTGCTCGCTGAACCCGAAAGTGGACCGGCTGTGCATGGTGTGCGACATGCACATCAGCGTCAAGGGCGACATCGGCGAATACCGTTTCTACCCGTCGGTGATGCATTCCCACGCGCGCCTCACCTACACGCAGGTCGCCGAAATGCTGGCGGAGCCGGACGGCAAGCTCGCCAAAAAAAATGTGGACATCCTCCCGCATCTGCAACACCTCCACGAGTTGTTCCAGAAGCTGCTGCATGCGCGCGAGAAGCGCGGTGCGATCGACTTCGA